>NZ_SMAK01000002.1:300000-502800 GCF_004346195.1 Tepidamorphus gemmatus
ACCGGCCGGCACGATGCCGCCCCAACCGCCCGGGTAGATGCCCGCGCATTCGGCCATTGCCAGCTGGAAGGTCTGACCGCCCGGCTGGATGATGGTGATCGGCCCGGTATCGGCGACATCGAACAGTACGCCGGCATCGGCGAACAGGGCGCCGCGCAGGCCGAGTTCCTCCGGCAGGAAGGGGAACGGGAAGACCACTTCGGCAGTAGCAGCGGCGTACACCTTGCCGCCGAGCGCGTCGCGCTGTCCGCCCGGCGTAAGGTCACGCGGACCATAACCCGACGTGTCGAAGCCGCGAATGGTTTCGCCACCCTTGAAGTAGGTATCGGTGACCGTCACGTCGTAGCCACCCCACCCCTGGATGATGCCGCCCGAGACCTTGAGCATCCCGACCAGCTGCGGCATCAGCTCGTGGTAGTAGCGCGCCTCGGCATCGGTGCGCACAAACTTGGCATCGCCGCCAGCACCGGCAAAGTCCTGCGACAGCTTCAGATAGAGGCCGCTGTGCGGACGCGTGAAGCTGTCGAGCGTCGAATAGGTCAGATCGTAGCCGAAGATCGAATAGAGGCGTTCGCCCTGGGCCTTGACGATGGCGATGGAGGCCTCCGGGGCGAAAACATCGGGAATACCATCGCCATTGGTGTCGCCCCCGTAGGGGAAGGCCCAGGTATAGCCGCCATAGACGACCGGATTGCCGCACAGGTTGTTGTCGATCGCGAACTGCGTGACCGGACCGCAGCCGTCCCGATAGACCTGACCGATCTGGACGTCCGAATTGTAGATGCGATAGCGGCCAAGGAAGCTCAATTCGTCGTTGAGCTGGAAGCCCACTCGCAAGCCGGCGCCGGCCACCTTCGAGGTGTAGGACGAGGTATCCTCGTAGTCGATGTTGCGATAGTAGACGTCGACGCCCGCCGCCAGCCTGCGCCCGAGGAAGTATGGCTCGGTGAAGGAGAAGTCTATGCTCTCCTTCTTTTCGCCGAACGCTCCGCCGATCCGCACGATCTGGCCGCGTCCGAGCAGGTTGCGCTCAGTGATCGAGATGTCGGCCACGAAGCCGTCGCGGGTGGAGTATCCGCCGCCGAGGGAGACCTCGCCGGTGGGCTGCTCGACGACCGATACGTTGATGATCACCCGGTCCGGCGCAGACCCCTGCTGACGGGTGATATCCACCGACTTGAAGTAGCGCAGCGCGTCGAGTCGACGCTTGGCGCGGTCGATCATCACCGTGTTGTAGGCGTCGCCCTCGGCAAAGTCGAACTCCCGACGGATGACGCGGTCAAGCGTGCGGGTATTGCCCCGGATGTTGATCCGCTCGATGTAGACGCGCGGACCTTCTTCCACGACATAGGTGAGGTTGATCGTCTGGGTGTCGTAGTCGCGATCGCCCCGCGGACGCACCTGGGCGAAGGCGTAGCCGCGATTGGCCAACGCGATGGTGATGTCCTCGAGCGTGCGCTCGACGGCTTCCGCATTGTAGGTGTCGCCGGTCTTGGTCTTGATCTCGGAGCGCAGCGATTCCGGATCGATATCGCGCACATAGGCCTCGATATCGACCGTTCCGAACTTGTACTTGGGCCCCTCATCGACCGTGAAGGTGATGTAGAAGGCATTGCGCTCGCGGTCGAGTTCCGCAACCGCCGACACCACCCGGAAATCGGCATAGCCGTTCTTCAGATAGAACCTGCGCAGCAGCTCCTGGTCCGCGTCGAGCCGATCAGGGTCATAGACGTCGGTCGACTTTATCCAGCTGAGCCAGCTCTTCTGCGATGTGGCGATCACGTCGCGCAGGTCGCTGTCGCTGTAGGCATTGTTGCCTATGAAGTTGATGCCGGCGACGCTGGTCTTGGCGGCCTCGTTGATCTCGAAGACGAGGTTCACGCGGTTGTCCGGCAAATCGATGATCTTCGGCTCGACACTAGCGCCGAACCGGCCCGACCGCCGATAGAGCTGCAGGATGCGCTGAACGTCGCCTTCGATCTTGGCGCGCGTCAGCACCGAGCGCGGCTGCGACTCGATCTCCGACAGGAGCAGATCGTCGCTCAGCTTCTTGTTCCCCTCGAAGGAGACGATGTTGACGATGGGGTTCTCGACGACGGTCACGACCAGCGTGTTGCCACGCATGGCGATGTTGACGTCGGAGAACAGGCCGGTCGCGAACAGCGTCTTCAGCGACTCGTCGGCATCGAAGGCGTTGTAGTTCTGGCCCGGCTGCAGGGAGAGATAGTTACGAACCGTCTCGGCATCGACACGACGGTTGCCCTCGACCTGCACCTGGCGGATCGTCTGGGCCTGGGCGGACGAGATGCCGGCCAGATCTCCCGTTCCCGGGATCGAGGAGGCTGCGAGCGCGACAAACAGAACGAGTACGCCACGCATCAGAAATCGCACTGCACAAACCATCGGGTTGTCGATCCTCGGATCCGTCTGACCTTCTTCTCGTGCGGGCGTGACGCCACGCGAGCACAAGGCGATTCCGCCCGTCCCGAGGCGTTTGTATCGGCTTTCATCCATTATGAAAACAGCCATCTAGACGTCCCCCGGAACTCATTCCCCTGCCGTTGCCGGGCTGCAACGGCAACTTCACGATCGGCCGGCAAGATTGACGATGTCGTTCCAGGTCGCGAACAACATCAGCATCAGCACCAGCGCGAGCCCGACACGAAACCCGATGTCCATCGCCCGTTCGCTCAGAGGACGCCCCCGCAGCGCCTCGATCGCGTAGAACAAGAGATGCCCGCCATCCAGCATAGGGATCGGCAGCAGATTCAGGAAGCCAATGGAAATCGACAGGACAGCGGTCAGATTGAGAAGTGCGAGGATGCCGAGCTTGGCCACCTCGCCGGACATTTCGGCGATGCGGATCGGCCCGCCGAGCTGGTCCGCCGCCTCCCGCCCGACGATCACGCCGACCAGATAGCTGACGGTCCGGTCGATGACGAACCAGGTTTCCTTGGTGCCCTCCCAGATCGCTGCCGGCACCGAGTAGCGGACCTGGGAAACCTCGTCGGGCTGCGCGCTGCGCTGGATGCCGAGCAGGCCGATGCGCTGCGAGTTGCCGAACCGGTCCTCGACCTGGCGCAGTTCGGGGATCGCCGTCAAGCGGATCTCCGTGCCGTTCCGCTCGACGACGAATTCGAGCGCAACACCAGGATTGGTGCTGACGATCCTCTGCATGTCGGCGAAGCTGGTGATCGGAGAGCCGTCTATGGACAGGACGAGATCGCCGGGGAGGAATCCGGCCGCTTCGGCAGCCGACCCGGGATTGACGGCATCCACCTTGGCGGGCGTGACGAAACGTCCCGTCGTCGAGAAGATCGCCGCGAAGATGACGATCGCCAGCAGGAAATTGGCGATCGGCCCGGCCGCGACCACGGCGACGCGTTGCCACAGCGGCTTGGCATGAAAGCTGGTTCTCAGCTCCTCCGGCGCCATTTGGGCAATGGCCTCGCTGTCGGGCGTGCTGGCCACGGAGTCGTCGCCGTGGAACTTCACATAACCGCCGAGAGGGATCCACGAGAGCCGCCAGCGTGTTCCCCGGCGGTCGTCGAATCCGCAGATCTCCGGACCGAACCCGATCGAGAATGTCTCCACGCGAACGCCGCACCAGCGCGCGACGAGGAAATGCCCGAGTTCGTGGAAGAAGACCACGACCGTCAGGACGAACAGGAATGGCAGCAGGTATCCCAGCGCCCCCTGCCCGAAGGCACCGACCGATCCCAGTAAGTCCATTGCCTTCCCCGTTGCAGCTCATACGTCAGCCGGCCGGCGTGAGCAGACCGGAAATGAACCCGCCGGCGATGCGCCGCGCCCATCCGTCAAGGGCCACGGCGTCTTCCAGAGATTCGACGTCCCCGACCCCCTCAGTGTCGGCACGGCTGACAGCCTTGTCGACGATGGTGGCGATATCAGGGAATTTTATGCGTCGCTGCAAGAAGGCATTCACGGCGATCTCATTGGCGGCGTTGAGCACGGTCGCCGTGCCGTCGTTCCGGGACAGCGCCTGCTGTGCCAGCGCAAGCGCCGGAAACCGTTGCAAATCGGGAGATTCGAATGTCAGCCTGCCGACGCTGCAGAGGTCGAGACGGTCCATCGGCGTTGCCAGCCGTTCCGGCCAGGCGAGCGCGTAGGCAATCGGCGTGCGCATGTCGGGCAAGGCCAGCTGGGCGATGACCGAGCCGTCGGCATAGGTCACAAAACCGTGGACGATGCTCTCCGGATGAACGACGACGCTTAGGCGCTCGGGTTCGAGGTCGAACAGGTGGCGCGCCTCGATCAGCTCGAGCCCCTTGTTCATCAGCGTGGCCGAATCGATCGAGATCTTCGCCCCCATCGACCAGACGGGATGGCGGAGCGCATCCTCCGGGCGCGCCCGCGCCATCTGCTCCACGCTCCAGGTGCGGAATGGCCCGCCGGAGGCGGTGATGGTGACCGATTCGACTGCCTCGGGCCGGTTGCTGTCGAGCGCCTGGAAAATGGCGCAATGCTCCGAATCGACGGGAATGACCCGCGCGCGGTGGCGGCGGGCCGTGTCCATGAACAGCCGCCCTGCAGAAACCAGGCATTCCTTGTTCGCAAGCAAGATCGTCGCACCCGACCGGGCAGCTGCCAGGGTCGGGGCGAGGCCGGCAGCCCCGACGATTGCGGCCATCAGGCGGGAGACCGGCCTTACTGCGGCCTCCTGCACCGCGGATGGTCCGGCGGCTACCTCGATGCCGGTCCCCGCCAGTGCCGCCTTGAGCTCGCCGTAAGCGGCGGGGTCGGCAACCACGGCCAGTCGCGCGCGAAAGCGGATCGCAAGCTCAGCAAGCGCCGTCGCGTTGGCGTTGGCGGTCAGCGCCTCGACCTCGAACCGATCGGGATTGCGGCCGATCAGATCCAGCGTGCTGAGGCCGATCGATCCCGTGGCACCGAGAATGCTTATGGTTTCTGGAGCCGAACCGGGCGGCATGCGAACCCTCTCTGACCCGGGCAAGCCTACCACAGCAGAAGACCCGCGCCAGCCGCATCCACCCCGCCCCTGGCCAGCCCGACGGTGGCGGCGGCGAGCGCTGCGGCCGCGAGGCCGTCGATCCGGTCCATGACACCGCCATGACCCGGAATGAGGTTGCTCGCATCCTTGACGCCGAACCGGCGCTTCAGCGCGGATTCGGCGAGATCGCCAGCTTGAGAGACGATCGACAGGAAGCCGGCGAGAACGATCGGCCAGGGCGACAGAAGCCCCAGCAGCGCGAGTACCGCGGCTGCGGCGGCGACGGCCGCTAGCAGGCTGCCGAAGCTGCCCGACCAGGTCTTCTTGGGCGAGACGGCGGGCCAAAGTTTCGGTCCGCCGATCCATCTACCGGCGAAATACCCGCCGATATCGCTCGCCCAGACGATCGCTATCAGAAAGCCGACGGCCGCAAGACCGAACTGCGGATCGCCGCGCAGAATGACGAGCGCCATCGCGGGAAGACAGGCATAGGCGACGCCCGGCCCCATCAATGTCACCTGGTCCCGAACTCGGGCCACAAGATGTGCGCCCAGCGCCAATCCCGCCACCGCCAGCACGGCAGGACCCGGCAGGCCGACGGCGAGGACGACAACCGGAATGGCACAAGCGCCGCATATTGCCAGCGTTGCGGGATCGGCGGCGGTCCCGCGGACAATTCGGCTCCATTCCCACATCACCAGCACGGCAACTGCCGCCAGCATCAGGGCGAACGGCCATTCCCCGCCCCATGCCGCGAGCAGCACGAGCGGCGCGAGGACAACGGCGGAGATGACCCGCATGCGCAGATCGGCGAGCCGCCCGGAGGTCTGTGGCGGGCCGTCCCCGGCGGCGCGTGGCGGCGACGCCACGATCTCAGCCCGACCGGGCCACCAGGCCGCCGAACCGGCGCTCCCGGCCGCGGAATTCGCTGATCGCGGCGATGAGCTCGTCGCGCCCGAAGTCCGGCCAGTACACCGGCGAGAAGACGAGCTCGGTATAGGCGCACTGCCAGAGCAGAAAATTGCTGAGCCGCTGTTCGCCGCTGGTGCGGATCAATAGATCGGGATCGGGAAACTCGCCGGTGTCGAGCAGGCTCGAGAATGCCGATTCGTTGACGTCTTCCGGCGCAAGGCGACCAGCGCGAACGGCTTCGGCGACGCGCACTGCGCCGCGGACGATCTCGTCACGTGCCCCGTAGTTGAAGGCGACCACCAGCGTCAGCCCGGTGTTGCCCGCGGTCAGCTCTTCGGCCTCGACGAGCAGCGAAAGGACATCCGACTCCAGTCCATCACGGCGACCAATCACCCGAACCCGCACGTCGTTGGCGTGCAGCTCGGCCAGATCGTGCCGGATGAAACGCCGCAGCAGCGACATCAGGTCGAGCACCTCGCTGCGCGGACGCGTCCAGTTCTCGAGGCTGAAGCTGTACAGGGTCAGGTAGCGGATACCCAGTTCGCCGGCCGCCCTGACCGTGCGGCGCAATGCCTCTACGCCGGCTCGATGCCCCTCCCCGCGCGGAAGCCCGCGTCGCGACGCCCACCGCCCGTTGCCGTCCATGATGATGGCGACATGCCGTGGTATCTCGCAGAGGTCCGCACCTTGGGCGGGAGCCGTCGCGCTCGCTTCCATGCCCGTTGTCCCGATCCCGCCGAGAACGGCCTAGACCTGCAGGATTTCCTTCTCCTTGGCCGCCAGCATGGCGTCGATTTCCGCAACCATCTGATCGGTCAGCTTCTGCACGGCCTCCGATTTGACGCGATGATCGTCCTGACTGATTTCGTGCCCCTTCTCGAGCCGCTTCAACAGCTCCATGCCGTCGCGACGAACGTGGCGGACCGCGACCTTGGCCTGCTCGGCATATTTGTGGGCGACCTTGACGATCTCCTGGCGGCGCTCGGCATTGAGTTCCGGAATCGGGATGCGCAGGTTCTGGCCGTCGACGACGGGATTGAGGCCGAGATCGGATTCACGGATGGCCTTGTCGACCGCATTGACGAGCGAGCGATCCCAGATGCTGACAGACAGGGAGCGGGGTTCCGGCACGCTGATCGTGGCGACCTGGTTCAGAGGCATCTGCGAGCCGTAGGCATCGACCATGATGGGGTCGAGGATGCTGGCACTGGCGCGACCGGTGCGCAGACCGGCCAACTCGGTCCTGAGGACGCTGAGCGCGCCGTTCATCCGCCGCTTCAGATCCTCGATATCGAACTTGCCATCCATCTGTCGCCTCCTGCCATGACTCTGTCAGGTCCCTTTGCGACCGCCAGGCCGCGATGCTTCAGGCGGTCACTGGCTCACGAGCGTCGAACGCCCACCTCCGGCAAGAATCGCTTCGAGCGCGCCTGCTGCGTGGATGTCGAAGACGATTACCGGAATACGGTTGTCGCGGGCAAGTGCGATCGCGGCGGTGTCCATCACCCTCAGATCGCGGGCGATGACGTCCGAAAAGGTCAGCCTGTCGTAGCGGATCGCGGCCGGATCGCGTTTGGGATCCGCCGAATAGATGCCGTCCACCTGGGTTGCCTTGAACAGTGCATCGCAGCCGAGCTCCGCCGCGCGCAGTGCCGCGGCGGTGTCGGTGGTAAAGAAGGGATTGCCGGTTCCGGCCGCACACAGCACGATCCGGCCTGCCTCGAGATGCGCACGGGCGTCGTAGCTCGTGTAGGTCTCGCAGATGGCCTGCATCGGGATCGCCGACATGACGACCGCCTCGGCACCAACGTTGCGCAACGCGCCGGCGACCGCGAGCGCGTTCATCACCGTGGCCAGCATGCCCATGTGATCGGCCACGGTCCGGTCGAGGCCCTTCGCGGCCCCGGCGAGGCCACGAAAGATGTTGCCGCCGCCAACGACCAGCGCGATCTGACGGCCTTGCCGCGCCACGGCGGCAATCTCGGCCGCGATCCGGCCGACCACGGCCATGTCGAGGCCGAACTCCCCCGAGCCCATCAGGGCCTCGCCTGAAAGTTTGACGAGGATACGCCGGTATGGCCGTGGCTGGTCCATGTTGCGGACGGGCCGAAGCTCAGCCGGCGACGGCGGCGGCCACCTCGGCTGCGAAGTCCGTCTCTTCCTTCTCGATGCCCTCACCCAGCGCGAAGCGGATGAAGCCTGCGATCTTGATCGGTGCGCCGATCTCGGCCTCGGCCGCCTTGACGGCCTGCTCGACGGACTTCTCCGGGTCATGGACGAAGGCCTGCTTCACCAGCACGGCCTCCTCGTAGAATTTCCGGACGCGCCCCTCCACCATCTTCTCGATGATGTTGTCGGGCTTGCCGGATTCGCGCGCCTGCTCGCGGTAGACCGCACGCTCGCGCTCCACCACCGCCGGATCGACGCCGTCAATGTCGACGGCGATCGGATTGGTCGCTGCAACATGCATCGCGATCTGGCGCCCGAGGCTGTCGAGCCTCGCGGGATCGCCGGCCGATTCCAGCGCCACCAAGACACCGATCCGGCCGAGACCGGGAGAGATTGCGCCATGCATGTAGGTGGACACCACGCCGGGGTTGACCGCGAACCCGGCAGACCGCCGCAGCGACATGTTCTCGCCGATCTGGCCGATCATCTCCTGGACGTGCTCGACGACCGTCTTGGCCGTCCCGGGGAACGTGGCGGCGGACAGCGCATCGAAATCTCCGTCGACCGACAGCGCCACGTCCGCAATGTTCCGCACCATCGTCTGGAAGGTGTCGTTGCGGGCCACGAAATCGGTTTCGGCATTGACCTCGACCATCGCGGCCTTGCCGCCACCACCGGCGATCGCGACAAGGCCCTCGGCAGCCACGCGCCCGGCCTTCTTGGCGGCCTTGGCGAGGCCCTTCGCCCGCAGCCAGTCGACCGCGGCCTCCATGTCGCCGCCGGTCTCGGTCAGCGCCGCCTTGCAGTCCATCATGCCCGCGCCAGTCTGCTCACGCAGGGTCTTCACCATTGTCGCGTTGATCGTCGCCATTGCGGCCTCCTGAGAATCCTGCGAGCCGGCCGGGACGACCCGGCCGGCCATCGCGGCGTGGATGTCGTTACTCGCGCTCGCCTTCGGCGAGGGCACGCGCCTGCCCGACCCAGTCGTCGCGCCCGATGCGACCCTTCACATTGAGCTCATCCTCGATCCGGTCGATCTCGTCGGGGCCGAGCGCCGCGATCTGCCAGAAGTGGAAGATGCCCATGTCGTTGAGCTTCTGCTCCAGAATCGGGCCGAGACCGCCGATCTTCTTCAGATCGTCCGGAGCGCCTCGCGGCGCAGACAGGAACTCGAATGCGGGCGCTTCGATATCCGGCATCGTGATTGCCGGTTCTGGCCGGGCCCCCTCGCCGATCGAGTCCCCGACGGGCAGATCCTCGGCGAGCGGCTCCTCGGCGGCGCCAAGATCGATGCCCAATTCGCCTTGGCTCCGTCCGATGCCGTCGATGGCAGCGCGCGCCACCAGATCACAGTAGAAGTTGATCGCGCGGCCGGCATCGTCATTGCCCGGCACCGGATAGGTGATCCCGTCCGGATCGCAGTTGGTGTCGACGATGGCGGCGACCGGAATGCCCAGACGGTGGGCCTCCTTGATCGAGATGGCTTCCTTGTTGGTGTCGATCACGAACAGCATGTCGGGTTGGCCGCCCATGTCCTTGATGCCGCCAAGCGCCCGCTCGAGCTTCTCCCGTTCGCGCAACAGCTTCAGCCGCTCCTTCTTGGTCAGCGCCTTGGCCTCGCCCGACTCGCCGAGAAGTTCCTCGAGCCTGCGCAGGCGCTGGATCGAATGGGAGATCGTCTTCCAGTTGGTCAGCGTGCCGCCGAGCCAGCGCGCATTGACGTAGTACTGGGCGCAGCGGCGCGCGGCCTCGGCGACGGCATCGGCTGCCTGACGCTTGGTGCCGACGAAGAGGATGCGGCCACCGCGTGCAACGGTGTCGCTGACGGCCTGCAGCATCCGATGCAGCATCGGCACCGTCTGGGCCAGGTCGATGATGTGGATGTTGTTGCGCTCGCCGTAGATGTACGGCGCCATCTTCGGGTTCCAGCGGTGGCTCTGGTGACCGAAGTGGACGCCGGCTTCGAGAAGCTGGCGCATCGTGAACGTCGGAAGGCTCATGGCCTGTGTCTCTCCGTATCCGGTTGAACCTCCGCGGGCGGGGGCCGGAGGATGCCCCCCGGCACCGGAGAGCGCGGCCGCACGGAACGGCGCGCGCGGAAGCCCGCGTGCGTGATGGAGCGCCTTATAGGGTTTCGCTGATTGAGACGCAAGGTTGGTCTGATCCCCTGCGCTCACATCTCCTGCACGTCAACGACGCCTGGCACGGCACGGATCGCGGCGGTGATCTGCGGGGCGACCCGGTAGCGCCGCGGCAGCCGCACCTCGACTTCTGCCCGCGGCCTGTCGGCGAGCACGACGATCGAAATCTCGCCGTCGCCGGTCTCCCCGAGCCGGCGGGCGATGCTGCCGACCGGTTGCGGATCGCGGACGAAGATGCGCAGCCCGGTCGTCACCTTCTCGGCGATGTCATCGAGCCTGCGCACCGATTGCAGCCTGAGCCGCTGCAGGTCGCCCATCTGATCGACGTGGACGAGCGCCTCGATGCAGTTGCCGGGCTCGAGCAGAGGACGCAATTCTGCCAGCATTTCGGAGAAGGCGACCGCCTCGACCTGTCCGGTCGGGTCGGACAGTGTCACGATCCCCATCCGTCCGCCGGTTCGCGTCCGGTTCTCGGATTTCGACACGACGATGCCTGCCAGCCGGCCCGCCGTGGCGCCGGCCCGCATCGCCTCCTCGAACTCGGCGATCGACTGGACGCGGCGTCGCGCGAGTACCGCCTTGTAGCCGTCGAGCGGATGGCCGGTCAGGAAGGTTCCGACCGCCTCATACTCGCGCGTCAGCCGCTCGGCCGGCAGCCACGGGTCACGGTCGGGCAGCGGCAGCGGCTCGGGACGACCGCCGCCGAACAGTTCATTCTGTCCGCCGACCCGTGCGCCCTCGCTGCGGGCGGCGGCGGCGAGAATCATCTCCACGCCCGCCATGACGCGGGCGCGGTTTGGTTCCAGTTCATCGAAGGCGCCCGCCGCCGCCAGCCCCTCCAGCGCGCGCTTGTTGACGAAGCGCGGGCTGATCCGCGCGGCGAAGTCGGCAAGGTCCGCGAACGGACGGTCCGCACGCACCTCGACGATGTGTTCGACCGCCTGTCGGCCGACATTGCGCAATGCTGCGAGCGAATAGCGTATCCGCCCGTGCTCGACAGAGAAATCGACCATCGAGTGCTGGATCGACGGCGGGTCCACGGCGATGCCATTGCGTTCCGCTTCACGGCGGAAGAGGTTGATCTTGTCGGCATTGCCCATGTCCAGTGTCATCGACGCGGCAAGGAACTCGGTCGGATAATTCGCCTTGAGGTAGGCCGTCTGATAGGCGACGAGCGCGTAGGCGGCGGCATGCGACTTGTTGAAGCCGTAGTCGGCGAACTTGGCGAGCAGTTCGAAGATGTAGTCGGCCTGATTGCGCTCGACGCCGCGCTCGACCGCACCTTCGACGAAGCGCCTGCGTTGCTGCTCCATCTCGGCGCGGATCTTCTTGCCCATGGCGCGGCGCAGCAGATCCGCCTCGCCGAGCGAATAGCCGGCCAGAACCTGGGCGATCTGCATCACCTGTTCCTGATAGATGATGACGCCGAAGGTCTCCTTCAGGATCGGCTCGATCTTCGGGTGAATGTAGTCCGGCGTCTCGCGGCCGTGCTTGCGGTCGTTGTAGGTCGGAATGTTGGCCATCGGCCCGGGACGGTATAGCGCCACCAGCGCGATGATGTCCTCGAAGCGGTCGGGCTTCATGCCGAGGATGGCCGAGCGCATGCCACTGGACTCCAGCTGGAATACGCCGACCGTCTCGCCGCGCGACAGCATCTCGTAGGTCGGCGCATCGTCGAGCGGCAGCGCCGCCAGATCGACCTTGATGCCGCGCCTGGCCAGCAGACGGACGGTCGTGTCGAGCACTGTCAGGGTCTTCAGGCCGAGGAAATCGAACTTCACCAACCCCGCCGCCTCGGTCCACTTCATGTTGAACTGGGTGGCCGGCATCCCGGAGCGCGGATCCTTGTAGAGCGGCACAAGCTGCTCCAGCGGCCTGTCGCCGATGACGACACCGGCGGCATGGGTCGAGGCGTGACGGAACAGCCCTTCGAGTTTCAGCGCAATGTCGAGCAGCCGGGCGACGGCGGGATCCTCGTCGCGCGCCGCTTGCAGGCGCGGCTCGCCGGCGATCGCGTCGGCGAGCTTCACCGGGTTGGCCGGATTGGCCGGTATCATCTTCGAGAGCTGGTCGGCGCGGCCGTATGGAATTCCCAGCACCCGCGCCACGTCGCGCACGACGGCTCGCGCCTGAAGCGTCCCGAACGTGATGATCTGCGCGACATTCTCGTGACCGTACTTTTCCTGGACATAGGCGATGACGCGGTCACGGCCGTTCGGGCAGAAGTCTATGTCGAAGTCCGGCATCGACACGCGCTCGGGATTGAGGAAGCGTTCGAACAGCAGCCCGAATCGGATCGGATCGAGATCGGTAATCGTCAGCGACCAGGCGACCAGCGAGCCGGCGCCGGAGCCACGGCCCGGTCCGACAGGGATATCGTGCGCCTTCGCCCACTTGATGAAGTCCGCAACGATCAGGAAATAGCCAGCATAGGCCATCCGCTCGATCACGGAGAGCTCGAACTCGAGCCGTTCGCGATACTGCTCCTCGGTCCAGCCCGCAGCGATGCCATGTGAGGCAATCCGCTGCGTCAGCCCCTCCTTGGCCTGTCGACGCAGCTCGGCGGCCTCGGCGGCCGCTCCCTCCGCAGATGTCTCCGTCTCGTTGCGGGGGGCGCCGTCCGCAGCCGCCTCGGCAGCAAAGCGCGGCAGGATAGGCTGCCGCGTCCGAGGCCTGAAACTGCAGCGCATCGCCACTTCCAGCGTCGACTCGAGCGCCTCGGGCAGGTCGGCGAACAGCTCCACCATCTCTGCCCTGGTCTTGAAATAGTGTTCGGGGGTCAGCTGCCGGCGATCGGTGTCGGCCACCGTCCGACCCTCCGCGATGCAGATCAGCGCATCGTGCGCCTCGAAATCGGCGCGCTCGGCGAAGAACGGCTGATTGGTCGCAACGAGCGGCAGCCCGCGGTCATAGGCCAGCTCGACCAGATGCGGCTCGACTTGGCGTTCGCAATCGAGTCCGTGCCTCTGCAGTTCCACGTAGAGCCGCGACCCGAACGTGGCAGCCAGGAGGTCGAGGACGGACGCAGCCGCGTCGAGATTGCGCTGGGCGATGAGCTGATCCACAGGCCCTTCGGGCCCGCCGGTGAGGCACAGGAGCCCTTCCGAGCACGCGATCAGAAGCTCCGCCGCGACCCGGCAATCCTGACCTCCGTCGCCATCCAGCCAGGCGCGCGAGACGAGATGCATCAGGTTGCGATAGCCGGCCTCATTGCCGGCGATCAGCACCAGCGAGGGCTGCGGTCCGCGGCGGGTGACGGGGCGCGCCGCCTGCGTGCCGGCTGCGAGATCGACCGCCAGCGTTACGCCGATCAGCGGCTGGAGACCGGCGGCAGCGGACTTCTCGGAGAACTCGAGCGCACCGAACAGGTTGTTTCGATCGGCGATTCCCAGCGCCGGCATCGCATCGGCCGTCGCCAGCGAGATCAGCCGGCCGAGCGGCAGGGCGCCTTCGAGCAGCGAATAGGCGCTGTGCGCGCGTAGATGGACGTATCCTGGCATGACGGCTCCGCGTCCCCGCCCCCCTGGACCGGGATTGGGCAGTGTCAAGCATACAGCTGGTCCTGCAGATTCGCGGACGGCAGGACCACCGCCTGTGGACAGGCAGGATCAGCCGGCACCGGCGGCGAAACCCGCCCAGACGACGACCGACTGGACGAAAAGGCCGAGGGCCAGGAACGCGGCGACATCGCGGATCATGCCGAGGACTCCTCGCTTGCTTGCACCCTAAGCCGCAGGATGTTCCTGTTTTGTTCTAACTGTCAAGCGATACTTCTGCCTGTTTCCGCGTCCGGCAAAGGGAATTGGAAACCTGTTTGCGGCATGGTGACGCGTCGATCGGTCGCCGGTCAGCCGACGGACAGGACTTGCGGGGATCTCTCGCCGATGCCCACACTTGCCGCCATCCTCCCAGCGGAGCGCAACAATTTCGGACTGATACGTCTGCTGGCCGCGTCCAGCGTCGTGATCTCCCATGCCTACATCATCGTCCGCGGCGATGGCGCCGTGGAACCGCTGGAGGCCCTGACAGGCATTTCGCTCGGTCAGCACGCGGTCAACGTCTTCTTCTTCACGAGCGGTCTGCTGGTGGCGGCCTCGCTTGCCCGGTCGCGGTCGATCGGCGATTTCGCGCTGGCCCGATTCCTCAGGATCTGTCCCGGACTGATGGTCTGCCTCGCGGTCTGTGCGTTTGTCGTCGGACCGCTGGCGACAACCCTCGCCCCCGCCCGATACCTGACCGATGGCGCGGTGTATCTCTGGCTCCTCGTGACGGGATCGCTGCTCCACATCACCATGGCGCTACCCGGTGTGTTCGAGCATGCGCCCTATCCGGACGTCGTCGATCTGCCGCTATGGACGCTGAAATACGAGATTGCCTGCTACGTCCTGCTGGGGCTCGCGGGCGTGACCGGCCTTGTGCGGCGTGGCGCCCGATTCTGGGCGATCTATGCCGGACTGGTCGTGGTCTATGCGGCGACGCTCGTGTTTCCGGAACTGACATTCGGGATCGTCGCCGTCCAGCACATGCTGCACCTGGCGGTGCTCTTCGGCTTGGGGGTGGCTGCATACCGCCTGCGGGAGGGGCTGCCGCTGTCGTGGTTCTGGCTTGCGGTGTGCCTGGCGATCTATGCCGCGGCCTATTCAGGCCCGTTGCGGCCGCTGGCCACCGCGCTCCTGACCGGCTATGCGACCCTGATTCTCGCTGCGCTGCCGCTCGGCGCGCTGGCGCACCCCTTCCGGTGCATCGATCTGTCCTACGGCATCTACATATATGGTTGGCCGACGCAGCAGCTGATCATCGACAAGCTCCCCGGCAGCAGCATTGCCGAGGTCGCGATCATCGCGCTCGCCATCGCCGGGTGTCTTGCCTTCCTCTCCTGGACCTTTGTCGAGAAGCCGATGCTGGCCTTCCGGCACAAGCCGCTGCCTTCGGTCAGACGCCTGGCGGCGGCCATCGGCAGGACGGCCGGAACGGGCGCCATGGCTCACCTTGGAAAGCCCGGCGCTTCAGGATCGTCCTAGATGTGAATGGCGCGCCCGTAGGCGGCCATCACGCTCTCGTGGAGGGTTTCCGACAGGGTCGGATGCGGGAACACGGCGCCGATCAGTTCTGCCTCGGTGGTCTCGAGGTTCATGGCCACGACGAATCCCTGGATCAGCTCGGTCACTTCGGCGCCGATCATGTGGGCGCCGAGAAGCTGGCCGGTCTTCGCATCGAAGACGGTCTTGACCAACCCGTCCGGCTCGCCCAGCGCGATCGCCTTGCCGTTTCCGATGAACGGGAACCTGCCGACCCTGACCTCGCGACCTGCAGCCTTCGCCTTTGCCTCGGTCAACCCGACGGAGGCGATCTGCGGGTCGCAATAGGTACATCCCGGAATCATCAGCTTGTCCATGGCATGAGGATGCTTGCCCGCGATCGCCTCGGCCACGATTGCCCCCTCGTGCTCCGCCTTGTGGGCCAGCATCGGCGGCCCGGCGACATCGCCGATCGCCCAGATGCCGTCGACACTCGTGCGCCCGACGGAATCGATCACGACCGTGCCGCGGTCGGTCTTCACGCCGAGCGCTTCGAGCCCCAGCCCCTCGATATTGCCGACGACGCCAACGGCCGAAATCACACGCTCGACCGCCAGGCTCTCGCTGTTTCCTTCGCTCGTCTCGATCGTCGCGGTGACACTGTCGCCCTTGCGATCGAGTTTCGTCACCTTCGCCGAGGTGAGGATCCGGATTCCGCGCTTCTCGAAGCGCTTGCGGGCATGCGCAGCGATCTCCTCGTCCTCGACCGGGAGGATCTGCGGCAGCACCTCAACAACCGTCACCTCGGCGCCCATGGTGCGATAGAAGCTCGCAAACTCGACGCCGATCGCGCCTGAGCCGACCACCAGCAGCGACTTCGGCATCCGGTCCGGCGCCATCGCCTCGAAATAGGTCCAGACGAGCTTGCCGTCCGGCTCCAGACCGGGAAGCACGCGTGGCCGGGCGCCAGTGGCAATCACGATGTTCCTTGCGTGATACTCCCCCGGCCCGAGCGCCCCCTTCGGCGCGTCGACGTCGGAAGCCCTCACCGAAACCCGCCCGGCGTCCTTCAGGCTCGCGGATCCCCAGATCACGTCCACCTTGTTCTTCTTCAGAAGGTGGCCTACGCCCTGGCTCATCTGCCGGGCGATCCCGCGCGAGCGCTTGATGACGGCGTCTGGATCAAACGAGATGCCGGTGGCCGACAGGCCGTAGTCGCCGGCATGCTGCATGTACTGGTAGATTTCGGCAGAGCGCAGCAGCGCCTTGGTCGGGATGCAGCCCCAGTTCGGACAGACGCCGCCAATGTACTTGTTTTCCACCACGGCTGCCTTCAGGCCGAGCTGGGCGGCGCGGATGCCCGCGACATAGCCGCCAGGGCCGGACCCGATGATGATGAGATCATAGGTCGTTGCGGTCATGGCGCGTCCTCCCGTTCACGGCAGTTTCGGTTGAGCTCGGCCGCATCGGGTCGGCCACGGCGCAGGGCTTGTCATGACGGCTGTCCCGGGGCGATGGTGCGGACGCGCAGAACACGGTCCGCATGTCCCGGTCGTCCAGGGACACGAATGGTCGGACGGCGCGCCACTTCGCCGCCGATGTCGGCGACGATCGCGTCGGGACAGGCAGAGCCACCCTCGTCGCGCGCGGCGCCGCTGCGTCGACCTCCATGGCTGATGCGCCGGATTCGGCGTCCCGACCCCACAGACCGGACTGGACATCCCCGCCGGCACGATCGATCTGCCCCCCGATCACGGGCGGCATATGACTTGCGGACGGGGCGGATGGCAACCACGGGCGATCCACCCGCGGCTAGACCAGCATCGACATCGGCTTCTCGACGAAGCCGCGGAACGCCCCCATTAACTCCGCGCCGAGCGCGCCGTCGACAGCCCGGTGATCAGTCGACAGCGTGCAGGACATCTGTGTGGCGATGGCAACCGCCCCGTCGCGCACCACGGCCCGCTGCTCGCCAGCGCCGACCGCCAGAATCGTCGCGTGCGGCGGGTTGATGACGGCAGCGAAGTCCTTGATGCCGAACATGCCAAGATTGGAGACCGCAGTCGAACCGCCCTGGTATTCCTCGGGCTTGAGCTTGCGGGCGCGTGCACGCGCTGCATAGTCCTTCATCTCGTTGGAGATGACCGACAACGTCTTCTGCTCGGCGCGACGTACCACTGGCGTGATCAATCCACCGGGAATCGAGACGGCGACGCCGACATCGGCGACCTTGTGTCTGAGCATGCCGGACTCGGTCCAAGTGACGTTGGCCTCCGGCACGGCCATCAATGCCAGTGCCAGGGCCTTGATGACGAAGTCGTTGACCGACAGCCTGTAGGCTGGCTTGCCGTCGATCTCGGGAGCCGCCGCGTTGAGTTCCGTCCTCAGCTTCATCAGCGCATCGAGATTGACGTCTATCGTCAGGTAGAAGTGCGGAATCGTCGACTTCGCTTCGGTCAGGCGGCGGGCGATCACCTTGCGCATGTTATCGTGCGGGACGACCTCGTAGGTCCCATCGGCAAACAGCGCGCGGATCCTGTCGTCGGAGGGCGCCTGGACGGGGGCCGGGACCGCGGCAGGCGCGGCTGCCGGCGCGGCGACGACCTGGGCCGGCCCCTCGGCCGCGCGCGGCGCTGACTTCACAGCGCCGGCGGCGGCGACGGCCCGTTCGATGTCGCGTTTGACCACGCGACCGTGCGGACCGGAACCCGCGATCGCGGCAAGGTCGAGACCCTGCTCCTTTGCCAGCCGGCGCGCCAGGGGCGAGGCGAAGATGCGGCCACCTTCCTGACCGTTGCCACGCGATTCGACCGCGGCACTGCCGGGGCTCGCGGCGGGAGATGCGGCGGATGCGCCGGCGTCCCTGGCATCATGTGCGGGAGCCGGCGGGGAGGCAGGCCTGTCGGCCGCAGGCGCCTGGGCCGGTTCAGGTGTGGGCATTGCCGTTATCGCGCCGGCATCCTCGCCTTCGGCAAGCAGGATCGCGATCCTCTCATTGACGGGTACGTCGGCGGTTCCCTCCGGGACGAGAATCCGGCCCATCGTGCCCTCGTCCACCGCCTCCACCTCCATGGTCGCCTTGTCGGTCTCGATCTCGGCGATCACGTCGCCAGGTGCGACGGAATCACCCTCCTTGACCAGCCACTTGGCCAGCGTGCCTTTCTCCATGGTCGGCGACAGGGCGGGCATCAGGATGTCGATGGGCATTGGTCGTTTCCCCCGGGCGTCGGGATGTTGCAGGCACCGGATCAGTCGCGGTAGGTTACCGCCCTGACCGCGTCGATGACCTCCTTCACCGAAGGCAATGCCAGCTTCTCGAGATTGGCTGCGTAGGGCATCGGAATGTCCTTGCCGGTGACCCGCGTGACCGGCGCGTCAAGCCAGTCGAATGCCTTCTCCATCAGCTGCGCGGCAATCTCCGAGGACACCGAGCACTGCGGCCAGGCCTCCTCGACGGTGACGCAGCGCCCGGTCTTCCTGACCGAGGTGACGATGGTGTCGACATCCATCGGCCGGATGGTCCTGAGGTCGATCACCTCCGCATCGATCCCCTCACCCTTCAGTTCGTCGGCGGCCTTCAGCGCGTAGGTCATGCCGATGCCGAACGAGACGATGGTGACATCGGTCCCCTTGCGGGCGATGCGCGCCTTGCCGATCGGGATGGTGAAGTCCTCGATCTTGGGTACCGGGAAGCTGTGGCCGTAGAGGATTTCGTTCTCGAGGAAAACGATCGGGTTCGGATCGCGGATCGCGGCCTTGAGCAGGCCCTTGGCATCCGCCGCCGTGTAGGGCTGAATCACCTTCAGGCCGGGTACATGGCTGTACCAGGCGGCAAAGTCCTGGCTGTGCTGGGCGGCGACGCGAGAGGCCGCTCCGTTCGGACCGCGGAAGACGATCGAACAGCCGATCTGTCCGCCCGACATGTAGTGGGTCTTTGCGGCCGAATTGATGATCTGGTCGATCGCCTGCATGGCGAAGTTGAACGTCATGAACTCCACGATGGGCTTCAGGCCCGCGAGTGCAGCCCCAACGCCGAGACCGGTAAAGCCGTGCTCGGTGATCGGGGTGTCGATGACGCGACGCGGCCCGAACTCGTCGAGCAGCCCCTGCGTCACCTTGTAGGCTCCCTGGTACTCGGCGACCTCCTCGCCCATGACGAAGACGTCGTCATCGCGGCGCATCTCCTCGGCCATCGCGTCGCGGAGCGCCTCGCGCACGGTGGTGTCGACCATCACCGTGCCGGGGGCGAATTCCGGCTCGGGGTCCGGCTGTTCGAGACGGCGTGTCTCGACGGATTTCGCGGCGGGTTTCGGGGCGCCAGATTTCGGTGCCTCTGCCTGCGGCGCGGCCAGATCCGGTTCGGATGCGGGCGCGCCAGCCTTCGGTTCAGCCGACATCGCCGAAGCATCCTCGCCGTCGGCCAGGATCACGGCGATCGGCGTATTGACCTTGACGGCCTCGGTACCTTCCGGAACCAGGATCCTGGCCAGCGTGCCCTCGTCGACCGCCTCGACCTCCATGGTCGCCTTGTCGGTCTCGATCTCGGCGATCACGTCGCCGGAGGCGACGGCATCGCCTTCCTTCTTGAGCCACCTTGCGAGCTTGCCTTCCTCCATGGTGGGGGACAGGGCGGGCATCAGTACGTCGATCGGCATGGGTTCCCTCCCCCTCAGCTCAGCGCAGCACGTCGGTCCACAGCTCCGAGGGATCGGGCTCGGGATCGGTCTGGGCGAACTCGGCCGCCTCGTTGACGATGGCGCGAACCTCGCGGTCGATATCCTTCAGCGCATCCTCGCTGACCCGATGCTCGCCCAGAAGCCGCGCCTTCACCTGCTCGATCGGATCGTGCTCCTGGCGCATCTTCTGCACCTCGTCCTTGGAGCGGTACTTGGCGGGGTCAGACATCGAGTGGCCGCGATAGCGGTAGGTGAGCATCTCGAGAATGTACGGCCCATTGCCTTTCCGGCAGATCTCGGCCGCCTTCGCGCCGGCGGCCCTGACCGCGCGCACGTCCATGCCATCGACCTGCTCGCCCGGAATGTCGAAGGACGCGCCACGCATGTAGAGATCGGTGGTCGCCGAGGCGCGGGCGACACTGGTGCCCATGCCGTACCTGTTGTTCTCGATGACATAGACCACAGGCAGGTGCCAGAGCCGAGCCATGTTGAAGCTCTCGTAGACCTGGCCCTGGTTGGCAGCCCCATCGCCGAAATAGGTGAAGCTGACGTTGTCGTTGCCACGGTACTTGTTGGCAAAGCCGAGGCCGGTGCCGAGCGACACCTGCGCGCCGACGATGCCGTGCCCGCCGAAGAAGCCCTTCTCGACGGAGAACATGTGCATCGAGCCGCCCTTGCCCTTGGAATAGCCGCCGCGGCGGCCGGTAAGTTCGGCCATCACCCCCTTGGGGTCCATTCCACAGGCGAGCATGTGGCCATGATCACGATAGCCGGTGATGATCTGGTCGCCTTCCTTGGCCACCATCTGCATGCCGACGACAACGGCTTCCTGACCGATGTAGAGATGGCAGAATCCGCCGATCAGTCCCATGCCGTACATCTGGCCCGCCTTCTCCTCGAAGCGCCGGATCAGCAGCATCTCGCGGTAGGCGGCCAGCTCCTCCTCGGCCGTCAGTTCGGCAATAGCCGTGCCGTTGACCGGCCTGCCAGCTGCTCGCGCCCTGGCGGTCGACCGACTCCCGGGCGCGGATCTGGTCCTTGCACCGCCACCGGCTCTCGCCGCCATGCCGTCCTCCCTGCTCGTTGAACCTGATCGGTCCCGAACAGGTAGCGCAGCATGACGCGAAACGCCAGCCGTAACCGTCATCCGGCGACGGCGACAATCCTTTGATCTTCAAGAAATAATGTGTCTTAACCGGATTCCGGTTAAGATTCCTTTCGGTGCTGCGATGCAGCAACCAGCGCTACGGATTCTGTCTCAGGATGACGATGTCGTCGGGGTGAGCCAGGTTGAGAAGCACCCGCGCCCGCTCCTCGAGCATGTCGGGATCGAGGCTTTCGGGCCGCAGCAGGGCGACGTGATGCTCGAGCCATTCGCGCTCGCGCCGTACTTCCGCCAGCTCCGCCTCGAGTCGGGCCGTCTCGGCGGCGAGCTGCTGGGAGGCAAGGAACCCGCGGGCGCCGTGAATGCCGTGCCAGGCGAAATAGCCGACAGCGGCGGCGCCGAGCAACGGCACCAGCAGCGCCGCGATCGATCCTCTGCGGACGGTACGGCGGGGCATGGATCGGTCCTGACGACAGAGAGGGTACGCGCGACACTATCCGCCGTGACTGTTAAGGCAGGCTTAATCGGATGATCGGCGGTCAGCCGCGAAGGGCCGATCGGCCGGCATACTTCGCCGTGGCGCCAAGTTCCTCCTCGATGCGTAGAAGCTGATTGTATTTCGCAAGCCTGTCCGATCTGGCAAGGGAGCCGGTCTTGATCTGCCCGCAGTTCGTGGCCACCGCCAGGTCCGCGATGGTCGAATCCTCGGTTTCACCCGAACGGTGCGACATCACCGCGCGATAGGCGGCGCGATGCGCCATCTCGACGGCGTCGAGCGTTTCGGTCAGCGAGCCGATCTGGTTCACCTTGACCAGAAGCGCATTGGCAACACCCTCCTTGATGCCGGTCGACAGGCGCGCGGTGTTTGTAACGAACAGATCGTCGCCGACGAGCTGGCAGCGCTCGCCGATGGTTTCGGTCAGCATCTTCCAGCCGCGCCAGTCATCCTCCGCCATCCCGTCCTCGATCGAAACGATCGGATAGGCGTCGACGAGTTCGGCCAGGTAGGCGACCATGTGCTCGGGATCCAGGGTCCTGCCTTCGCCTGTCATGTGATACCTGCCGTCCCTGAAGAACTCCGTCGCAGCGACGTCGAGGGCCAGCACGATGTCGTTGCCGGGCTTCAGGCCGGTGACCTCCACCGCCTCGAGAATGAAGTCGAGCGCGGCGCGAGCGGACGCGATGTTCGGCGCGAAACCGCCCTCGTCACCGACATTGGTGTTGTGACCGGCCTTCTTCAATGCGCCCTTCAGCGCATGGAAGATTTCCGCCCCCATCCGCAGGCCCTCGGAGAAGGACGCGGCGCCGACCGGCATGATCATGAATTCCTGAATGTCGATCGGGTTATCGGCATGGGCGCCACCGTTCAGGATGTTCATCATCGGCACCGGCAGGACGCGTGCTCCGACGCCGCCGACATAGCGGTAGAGCGGAAGCCCGGTCGCCTCGGCCGCCGCCCGCGCCGTCGCAAGCGACACGCCGAGGATGGCGTTGGCGCCGAGGCGGCTCTTGTTGGGTGTGCCGTCCAGGGCGATCATCGCCGCGTCGATCTGCACCTGCTCCTCGGCATCCATGCCCGACAAGGCGTCGAAGATCTCGCCATTGACCGCATCGACCGCGCCGCGAACGCCCTTGCCCAGATAGCGTGGCCCGCCATCGCGCACCTCCACCGCCTCGTGCGCCCCTGTCGAGGCGCCCGAAGGGACCGCGGCGCGGCCGATCGTCCCATCCTCGAGAACGACATCGACTTCCACGGTCGGATTGCCGCGGCTGTCGAGGATCTCACGTCCGACGATGTCGACGATGGCTGTCATGCTTCGCTATCCCCTTCGAGAACCCGCGCCGCTAATAGCCGAGGCGGATGACGCTGGGAAGTCCAATGCTGTTGCCCCGGATGTGGGAGCGCGCGGGCGCACCGGGACGATGCGGACTTGCCATTTTCGCTGGCGCGGCGCATCTGGACGTCCATGACCAGCCCCGACAGCCCGATGCAGCTTGGCCGACCCGTCCCGGTTCCGGAGTCACCGGACGTGGCGGGGCTCGACCGCGTGCCCAATCCGCATGCCGACACCGACTATGTGGCGCGATTCACCTGTCCGGAGTTCACCTCGCTGTGCCCGGTGACGGGTCAGCCCGATTTCGCGCATCTCGTGATCGACTATGTGCCCGATCAGTGGCTCGTTGAGTCGAAGTCGCTGAAACTGTTCCTTGCCTCATTCCGCAATCACGCCGCCTTTCACGAGGACTGCACCGTCGCGATCGGCCGGCGGCTTGCCAGCAGGCTACAGCCGCGCTGGCTCAGGATCGGCGGCTACTGGTATCCGCGCGGGGGTATTCCGATCGACGTGTTCTGGCAGACCGGGATGGCGCCAGCGGGGCTGTGGATTCCCGACCAGGGTGTTGCGCCCTATCGCGGACGCGGCTGATCCGGCGGCCGCCTGACCAGCGCCGCGAGCGTTCGGGCGAGGATCTGCATGTCGAGTGTGAAGCTGCGGGAATCGACATAGCGTGTCGCGAGCGCCAGCTTGCGCGGCACGACCTCTTCGAGATAGGCGCGCTCGACATCGTTAGCGCCCGCCAGAATTGCCTCCTCGTCACGGAATTCCAGTGTTGCCAGGTCGGTGATGCCGGGCCGAACCGAGAGCAGCTTCGCCCGATCGCCGGGCGGATAATAGGCCAGCATGTCGGGGACCTCCGGACGGGGTCCGACGAACGACATGACGCCGCGCAGGATGTCCCAGAGTTGCGGGAGCTCGTCGAGCTTGGTGCGCCTCAGAAACGCGCCGACCCTTGTAACGCGGGGATCGCCGGCGGCGGTGATCCGGCTGCCAGCTGCCGGCCGCATGGTGCGGAACTTGTGTATGGTGAACAGGGCGCCGCCCCGACCAACCCGTGTCTGCCGGAACAGGACGGGAGGACCTGACTCAAGCCTGATCGCGAGGCCGATCGCCAGCAGGACCGGCGACAGCACCACGAGGCCGATGGCACTGGCGAGAATGTCGAAGGCCCGTTTCGTCAGGTCGGCGGGCATGGCGGCTCAGTCATAGCCGAACGCGGCCATCCGCGCGTACACCGCTGCCATCAGCCCATCCGCCATGCCGCCGGGAAGGCTTGCCGAGTGCAGGGGGGCTGCCGAGACGATCTCGGCGTGCAGACGCCGCGACAGACCGTCATCTGGAAGCCCGGCGAAGGCCCAGACCCGTTCCAGCGATGCGGGGTCGGCAACGATGTCCTCGTAGCGGACCGACAGTCCCCGCTCTGGCGGCAGCGTCGCGAAGAAGGCGTCCATGGAGTCGATCGCGGCGAGCCACTGGCGGGCGCAGACCGACTCGAGGTCCAGCCGCTCGATGTCGCTGTCAATACCCGGATAGCGCGCGCCCCAGACCTTCACGCCCCGGCGATGGCGGATCATCCCAGCAAGCGCATTCGCGACATACCAACCGGCATAGCCGACCTCGCCGGGTCCGAAGAAGCGCAACTTGCGGACCAGATGACGCAGGCTCGGCGACGCCTTCCACGAGGCGACCGTCGAGGCGATGGTCTGCCGGGGATCGCGCACGATCCGCACGTAACGCGGCCCGCCCAGCACCGCGTCGACGAAATGCGGACGCAACGCATTGCCGACAGTCTTCTCGGCCACAAGTCGCACCTCCGGCCAATGTGCGGCGCCGGCGCTGCGGCGCGCCAGAGCAAGCAGCCGGCGGCGGATGCGCAGTCGTACCTGCGGTGTGGCGAGGTCGGGGGACAGGGCATCGTCGGGGTGGCGCTCGTTGCCGAGCCGCCAGACGTGATTGACGTCGAAGGGAATTGCGGTCGCGGCGGGATGGCAGCCGATCAGGTCACGCAGCAGCGAGGTGCCCGAGCGGGCCGGACCCAGGACGACAATGAAGTCGCGGCGGACGTCCTCGTGCATGGATTATCCGCGCCCGTCCAGAGCCTCGCGGACGGCCGCGATCACCGACTGGATTTCCTCGTCCCGCATGTCCGGAAACAGCGGCAACGTGACCAGACTGCGAAAGGCCTCCTCCGAAACCGGATAATCCTCGGCGGCAAGGCCATAGCGCTCGCGCCAGTAGGTCATCCGGTGCAGGGGCGCGTAGTGCATGCTGCTGCCGATGCCGCGCTCGGCCAGCGCGGCGATGAACCCGTCGCGATCGATTGGCGCGGATGGATCCAGTCGGACCGCGAATAGGTGCCAGGCATGGCCGCCCTGCTCGCCGCGCACGGGAAGACGAAGCGGCAGGTCTGCGAACGCCTCCAGGTAGGTTCCGGCGATCGCCTCGCGCCGGTCGCGGAGGGCGTCCGCCTTCGCGAGCTGGCGCAGGCCGACCGCGGCCGCCAGATCGGACAGATTGTACTTGAAGCCAGGCGCCACGATGTCGTAGCGCCATCCGTGTCCGGGATGCCGGTATCGGTCGAACGCGTCGCGGTCGATGCCGTGCAACCGCATCACTTTGGCGCGCGCCGCAAGCTCGCGACGCGGCGTGACCAGCATTCCACCCTCACCGGTCGTGATGGTCTTGTTCGCATAGAAGCTGAACACGCTGGCCGCGGTTCCATGGCTCCCGATCAGGCGGCCGCGCCAGCGTGTGGGAAGCGCGTGCGCGGCATCCTCGACCACGTCGATACCGTATTGTGCGGCCACGGCCGCGATTCCGTCCAGATCGCAGGCAAGCCCGCCGTAATGAACCGGTATCACGGCGCGGGTCCTGGGACCGACGGCCGCCGCGAATGCCTCCGGCGTGAGACACAGGGTCACCGGATCGACATCGACCAGACGAACCTCTGCGCCGAGATAGCGCACGACCTCGGCCGTCGCGGTGAATGTCAGGTCGGGCACGATGACCTCGTCGCCGGGGCCGATGCCGAGGGCCTCGAGTGCCAGATGCAGGCCGGCGGTGGCCGAGTTGACCGCGATGGCTTCGACTCCGCTGCCGATATAATCCGAGAATGCGGCCTCGAACCGGCGGGCGCGCTCGCCGGTCGTCAGCCAGCCGCTGCGCAGGGTCGCGACCACCTCGTCGATCTCCTCCTCGCCGATCGACGGTCGGAAGAAGGGAACCGGGACAAATCCGGACATTGCACCTTCCAGCGGTGGCCATTCGGGTCCAGACGGGGGTTTCCTCGCCGACCCCCGCGCCGTATAAGCCTCCGACCTCCTTCAGACAACTCCGGCCCCCGACGGAATGGTCGTTTCCGCGCTTCTCGTTTTCAGACACATCGTCGAGGATGCGCGCCGCTGGGGCGCCTGCTTCGGCCGCCGGGCTGCGGCCGTCGGGCCTGATTTCCTGCGCGACGCCACCCTGACGACGCTGTTCTTCGCGGCGCCGATCACGGTGATCTACTCCAGCCGAGCCCTGCCGACGATACTGCTCATCGCGGCGGCGCTGGCCCTGACGTACCGGACCGCGATCCGCTGCAGCCGGGGCGGACCTGGCGCGATGCGGCTCGCGACGAGCGCAATCGACCCGCGGCGGATGCCCTGGTGGGTGCTGAGCACTCTTGCCCTGATCGGCTTCGCAACGCTGTCGACGCTGTGGTCGCTGTCCCCGGAGTGGACATTCGATCAGTCGGTCAAGATCCTGCTGATCCTGTGCACCGTGCTCATCATCCACCGATGCGTTCCGCCGTTCGAACGCGAGACGCACCGGATTGGCGCGGCGCTTGGCATCGCTCTGGCGGCGATCATCCTGATCGTCGAGTTCACGGTGCCGGGCGGCGTGTTCCGATCCTACATCTACGGACCCAATCCGTCCTACCTCAACCGATCGGTGGTGACGGTGTCGCTGCTGATGTGGCCGGCGCTGGCGCTGACCACCGGGCGCTATCGCCATTACATCCGCGTCGGCGTGATCGTGCTCGTCATCGCCGCTGTGGCGGTCTCGAGCAGCAAGTCGGCACTGCTCGCGATCTGTGCAGGCCTCCTTGTCACCAGCCTGGCGCTGATCAGCCTGCGGACGGCCCAGATCGGCGTGATCGTCGTCGGGACGGCGGCCTTTGTCGCCATGCCTCTGATGGTCAAGCTCATGTCCGATTTCGCCGTCGAGACGGGCGTCGACGAGATGGTCGATCTCAGCAGCGAACGCCGTCTGGAGATCTGGCGGGCGACGGCGGAAGCGGCACTGGAGCGGCCGCTGATCGGCTGGGGGCTGGAGTCGTCCCGGATGTTCGGGCTGCGCGAGATGCCGGGGGTCAACTGGACGATCGGACCGATCCACCATCCCCACAATCCCATCCTGCAGATCTGGGTCGAACTGGGAGCGATCGGAGTCGTTCTGGCGGCCGCGATCATGGTCGGCGTTGTGATGGCGGTCAGCGCCCTTCCGGCACGACGACGATCCTTCGCCTACGGGGCGATCACCGCGACACTGGCGGTCTCCAGCGTCAGCCACGGCGCATGGCAGAGCTGGTGGACCGCTCTGCTCATGATCATGATAGCCCTGTTCGCGATCGGAGAGCGCTTTCCGACCGCCCCCCGCAGCATCTGACCGTCAGGCGATCCGACCGCATGTTCTATCGCCTTTCCCGGCATTCCCGCCTCCACAACACGATGCGCAGGATCGGCTATGCCCTGCTGTGGCGGCTCCCCGAAGGCCCGCTCTACGGCGTCGGGACCAGGCTCCGGCGCCACCGCCTGCCCTACCGTCTGCTGCGGCCCGGTGCGACGGTGGTGCAGATCGGCGCACCGTGGGATACGTTGAGGGCCGGCCGGTCGCGCGCCGTTCATTTCGCCCGTCTGGTCGGGCCAATGGGACGCGTCATGGTGCTGGAACCCGATCCGGACAGCGCGGCGGCTCTGCGCGACTTCGCCGGGCGGCATGGCCTCGACAATCTGACCGTGCTGGCAAAGGGGGCGTGGAGCGAGGCGGGGGAACTCGATTTCCTGCGCGACCCCGACCATCCGGCGGCCAATCTGGTCGAGGCGTTCTATGCCAGCGATCGCTGTGACCGCGACCAATTCGAGCGCACGAGGATCGCCGTCGACCGGCTGGACGACGTTCTGGCGGCCGCCGGGATCGATCGGGTCGACCTCCTGAGCATCACCACCAACGGCTCGGAGAACGACATCCTCGAGGGCATGTCGACCTATCGCGGCAGGGTCTGCTACGTGGCGACAATCGGCACGCTGGCGCAATATCCCGCCCTCGCCCGTCTCGGGTTCGTCCGCCTCGGCGACGACGACCGCGGCACCACCTTCGTCGATCCCGTCGCGCTGGCGGCACGGGCCGCCAACTGAGACCGGATGCGCCCGACCGACAGCCGTGGGTTTGCCGTCGCCCGGCAATTGCGGGTTGGATATCCCGACCCAAGGGTGTAAGCACTCGCCCGGGAACAAAGCTGCGACAGCCGCAGGAACGAATGCATTTTGCGCCGAGCCCGCTGACACCGAAGCGCCTGGCCGCCTTCACCCACGACCTGGTCATGACAGTCGTGGCGATCGGCCTCGGCTACTATATCCGGTTCGGGGCCGACGCCTTCTCCTATCGCGCCAACGAGATCGTGACCCTGATCGCGATCGTCCTGCCTTTCGTATGCGTCATCTACTGGGCATTCGGTCTTTATGCCGGGATCTGGCGGTTCGCGTCGATCCCAGACCTCGTGAACATCGTCAAGGCGGTGACCGCCGTATCGGTCTTCATGGTCGTCCTGGACTTCGTCTCCCGCGGCGCCATCATCGTGCCGCGGACCATCGTCTTCACCAATTGGTTCATCCTGATGGCGCTGCTCGGTGGGCCGCGCTTCCTGTATCGGGTCTACCGCGACCGCCGGCTGCTCAACCGGACCCGGAGAGCCTCCCACACGGCGATTCCGGTCCTGATCGCCGGATCGGGCAACGATGCCGAGATCATCATTCGATCGCTGGAAACCAACGGCCATGACCTGATGCGCCCGATCGGCCTGCTGTCGACCAAGCAGGCCCATGTCGGTCAGCGCATTCGCAACGTGCCGGTGCTTGGCCACACCAGCGATCTCGAGCGCGTGGTCGAGCGGCTTGCCCAGCACGGGCAGATTCCGCGCCGGCTGATCCTGACGAACGAAGCGCTGGTGAAGGAGCGGGACATCGAACAGGTGATCTCGCGTGCCAGGAAGGTCGGTCTGAGCGTCGAGCGGCTGACCCATCCGGGCCTCGACAGCGTCAATGGCGACGGCCGCCTGCGGCTCGCCCCGATCAACATCGAGGATCTGCTCGGCCGTTCGACCCGCGAACTCGACTACACGATGATCCGCAACCTCGTCGCCGGCCAGAAGGTGCTGGTGACGGGTGGCGGTGGAACGATCGGCAGCGAGCTGTGCCGGCAGATCGCCGGCATGAGCTGCGAACGGCTGATGATCGTCGAGAACTCAGAGTTCGCCCTGTATGCGATCACCAAGGATCTGAAGCGCGATTTTCCCGGCATCCCTGTCGAGGGACGTCTCTGCGATGTCCGCGATCGCCGGAAGGTCGCCGACCTGGTGGAACGATTCAGACCTGACCTGGTGTTCCATGCCGCGGCGTTGAAGCACGTGCCGATCGTCGAACAGCACGTGGCCGAAGGAATTCTGACGAACACCGTCGGCACGGTGAATGTTGCCGACGCGACCCGGAAGGTCGGGGCCAAGGCGATGGTGATGATCTCGACCGACAAGGCTGTACAGCCGAGTTCGGTGATGGGCGCGACGAAGCGGGCGGCGGAGACCTACTGCGAGGCGCTGGATGCGCTCGGATTTGCCGCAAGCAACCGCGTCAACGGCGATGGCGGCCGTGAGACCCGATTCATGTCGGTCCGGTTCGGCAACGTGCTGGGCTCGAGCGGCTCCGTCGTGCCGCTGTTCAAGGAGCAGCTCGAACAGGGCGGCCCGATCACGGTGACCCATCCGGACATGAAGCGCTACTTCATGACCATCAGGGAGGCGGTCAGCCTCGTCCTGATGGCCTCCGCGCTCGGCCTGTCCTCGCGCGACCGCATCTCCATCTTTGTTCTGGACATGGGCGAGCCGGTGCGGATCGTCGATCTTGCCGAACGGATGATCCGGCTGGCCGGTTTCGAACCGGGAACGGACATCCAGATCGAGTTCACGGGCATGCGCGACGGCGAGAAGCTCAACGAGGAGCTGTTCGATTCCGGCGAACCGCTGAAATCGACCGAAGTCGCTGGCATCCTGGCCGCCGAACCGCGGGCGATCGTTCCGGCGACATTCATCGAGGAGATCGAGGTCCTGCGGCAGGCGATCGAAACAGGCGATGAGTCAGGCATGCTGGACCGGCTGTCTGCGATCGTCCCGGAATACGTACCGCACAAGCCGCATCAGCTTTCCTGAGGCTCAGCCTGTCTGCGCCTCCACCCAGGCGGAATAGGGATGGTTCGCCGTCTCCGGAGCGAGCACGATGATCGCCGGCGTGTCGTAGGGATGCAGCCCTTGCAGCACCTCCACTGCGGCCTGGACGACTGCGAGGCGGGTCTTGACGATCATCGCCACCTCGTCCTCGCAGGCGAGACTGCCCTGCCATTCGTAGATCGACGTCATGCCCGGAAAGATGTTGACACACGCGGCGAGCCTGCGCTCAACGAGCGCCCGTCCGCAGCGTTCCGCGTCGTACCGTGTGGCAAAGGTCGTATAGATCAGCCTCAGAGGGTCGTTCGGATCGCTCATGGCCTTTCCCTGCATTGGCATATGTCCGCCGCCCGGTATATTGCGCCCACGTCACAGCGGAAACCGCCATGCATACGCCCGAGACCGCGCGGCCGAGATTCCGGACCATCGCATTCCTGTCCAGTCCGATTACCGAAGCCGACACCGCGCGCCGGCGCCTCGAGGCCCGCTACGGTGGCGTCGATCCGGATACGGCCGAGGTGATCGTCGCGCTGGGCGGCGATGGCTTCATGCTTCAGGTGCTGCACCGGTTCATGAACACCGGCAAGCCGATTTACGGCATGAACAGGGGGTCCGTCGGATTCCTGATGAACGAATTCTCGGAGGACGGCCTGATCGAGCGCCTGAATGAGGCAGCGGTGGCCGTCGTCCATCCCCTGGTCATGACGGCGACCGACAGCGAGGGCCGGGTTCACGAAGCGCTCGCGCTCAACGAGGTATCGCTGCTGCGCCAGACCTATCAGGCCGCGAAGCTCAGGGTCCTCATAGACGGCAAGGTCCGGCTCGAGGAGCTGGTTTGCGACGGTCTGCTCGTCGCCACGCCGGCGGGCTCGACTGCCTACAACCTGTCCGCCCACGGACCGATCATTCCGATCAATGCGCCACTGCTGGCGCTGACTCCGATCAGCCCGTTCCGTCCTCGCCGTTGGCGGGGCGCCCTGCTGCCGAACGAGGCGACCATCGAGATCGAGATCCTCGAGGCCGACAAGCGCCCGGTCAACGCCGTGGCGGATCATGTCGAGATCCGGTCGGTACGCCGCGTCAGTGTGCGCGAATCGAAGGATTGCGAAGCCATCATGCTGTTCGATCCAGGCCACAATCTCGACGAGCGGATACTGGCCGAGCAATTCGGCTACTAGCGGTTCAGGCTTCGTTAAGTCTGCCTGCCTACCGTCAGCTCCTGCGTAGAAGCGCGGGAGTAAGACAGGAATGTCCATTGGCGAACAGAACGGCACGAGCCATTCCCTCAGGGCCACCGAGGATACGGGCAAGGTCGTGATACATCCGGCTACGGGAGCCGCCGCCGCCCGCATGGTTAGCGCCCTCGCCGACGAGTTCGACCGGTGGATGGTCGACGAGATCGAAGAACTGGCGCAGGTCTACGAGAATGCCTCTGCGAGCTTTGCCAGTCATGCCCGCGAACTGTCCGCCCTCACCGAACGGCTGATCGAACAGGCGAACCTGCTCGGCCATCCGCAAGTGGCTGCCATTGCCAGCCGCCTGCACGCGCGCATTATGGCAATGCCGACAGACTTCGCTCCAGCGGATGCGTCCCTCGCACGCCAGATCGGCGAATTGCGAGACGCGGCAATCCGCTGAACCCACGTCAGGCCGCCTGGAAATACCCGCCCGATTGCATCCGCGCTTCCTCGCGCGCCGCGTCGGTTGCCAGACGCCAGAGCAGCGCTGCGAACTCGTCGATCTCGGCGGGGGTGAAGCTGTCATGGCCGAGGGCCGTCAGCACCCGCTCGAGCATCGTCCGTCCCATCCTGGCGCGTCCCAGTTCGGTCCCGTCATCCGTCTGGTCGCGCAGCACCTCGATCATCGCGCGGATCACCGGCAGTGCCGCCGGTGCAAGCCCCGACTTGCGATACAGCGCACAGAAGCCGGCGCCATTGTCCTGCATCAGCGCCACGACGCGCGAGACAGGCGTCCGGGCCAAATGGCTCAGCGCATCCTCCACGAAGCCGCGGTGACCGGTGGCGAGTGCGCGGATCATCAGGGTCGCAGTGAGGCGCCCCTCGACGGCCAGCATCTCGATCAGCCTTCGACGATGCGTATCGCGACAACTGGCGGCCAGATCGACGACCGCGCGATCCCGGGCGTCGGCGATCACCCTGTTCGCCTGCTGCGGCGACAGCCAGTCGCGCGCGATGACCAGATCGGCAAGAACCTGCGCCAAGCCGTCGATCAGCCTCTGGCGAAGCGTCGCTGGGAGCTCCGGTCGGGCGAGCAGGGCCTCGCGAATCCGCGCGCTGCTGCCATGCCGTTCGACGAGGCGGCCCAGCGAGGACGCGGTTATCGCGGCCCGCGGATTGGCGAGCAGCGCGAGGCAGGCCTCCGGACCGGACACCTCGATGAGAGCTGCGGCCAACCCGACGCCGACATCGTCGCGGCTGGCGATCGCGACGCGCTTGCGTTCGCAGCCGCCGCCGGCATAGTCGACGAGTTCCACCTCGCTCAGCAGCGGGGACCGGCGCAGCACGATCGTCGAGATGTCAGGGAGATCCTCGGCCAGACCGCGGATCAGGGGACGCGGCGCGTCCGGACTGGATGCGAGGGCTTCCGCCATCGCACGGCGGACACGTGGCGCGGGATCATCGAGTACAGCCAGCAGCGCCGTCGCAGCGGCCGAACGGTTCTCCGCGTCGAGCGGAACCTCGAGATAGACACGGACGAGAGCCCGGACGATTTCTGCCCGCTGGGACGGTTCCGACATCGCAAGCCTGTCGAGGAAACGTCTGACGAGCATCATGACAACTCCGGTGCAAGGAGCCTTGCGGCCCACTCAACGCTTTCCGGAATGGTCTCAGGGAACGCTTAAAGAAGCGTTCACCATAAAATCGCGGAAACACCCCTGGTTTCAGTAGACCGGCAGCGACGGGTCGTCGCGCAGCGATCCGGCTGCGACCTGTCCTGCGGACAGGACGGATGCAGCCGTGTCGGCACGTAGCTTGCCGGTGGCGACGTCAAGTTCGACCTCGCCCGGGCGGCGCGGCCCATCGGCCGTGACGACGACCGGATCGCCGATGAAACCGGCCGATCGCGGAGACGGGTCCAGGGCCGACCAGAAACCGGCGACGGCGCGACCGATCGGACCGAGGGTCGACCCGGACCCGGAATGGAACAAGCCGTGGAAGACGTGATCCTGGCTCGCCCGCCCGGGCTGGAAGGCGAGATATTTCGCAGGAGCGGTCGGCGTGGTCGGCGGCTCTCTCCGGAAGCCGGCGACCAGGCGATCATACACCTCCGAAGCCGTCCGCGCCCTGCCCTCGCTCGTGTAGAAGATCGAGCGATTGGCCGCTGCGGCCTGGGGAAAGTGCTTGGCAGCGGAGCGGTCGGGCGCCTGCTCGGCAAGCCTGATCAGGTCGAGGGCGCCCTGGGGGCCAAGGAAGTGCGCGACATAGAGCTCACCCTCGGTCGGCTGTCGCCCGAGGCCGGCGCGCAGGCTTTCGGCATTGCGGACCGCGAGTTCGCCCGCCATCAGGGCTGCCGCCTTGGGATCCTTCTTCAGATCGAGGATGTCCCTGAGCGCGGCCTGGTCGGCGACGGCATAGCCGCCGGACGCGGTGCGCTTGATCTTGGCGGCATAGGCGCCGTAGCCATGCTGTTCACCGGCCTCCTTGAGCATGGCGATCCACGTGCTGTCGATGAACTGGAACAGGCCGGCTGCGGACGATGTGCGCGCCCTGGCCTCCGGGTTCAGATTCGATTCGCGACGCGCCGTCGTCATCAGATAGGCGAAATCGGCGCCGGTGCGGCGGCTGGCGTGCTCGACCGCCGAGCCGACGCCGGATGTCGGATCCTCGCTCTTGCCGATCGACGTGAACAGGAACATCACGCTGGTCTTCGCCCGTGGTCCGGAATGAGGTAATCCGGTCGACAGCACCCTGAATGCGTATGGTAAACGAGCCGTTAACCAGCGTCTGCGGATGCGGAAGACAGAGCCGAGCCCTGGGGAGAATGCCGTTGCGGTCCCTTCTGTTCGTACCCGGCGACAGTCCGAGGAAATTCGCCCGCGCCATGCAGAGCGGTGCGGATGCACTGATCCTCGACCTCGAGGATTCGGTCGCGCCTGACCTCAAGGCGCAAGCGAGGGACATCGCGGCCAGGCTACTGGCCGAGGCACGCGGGCAGTCGGGCCGACCGCGCCTCTATGTCCGCGTCAACGCGCTCGACACTGGCCTGACCGACGCCGACCTCGATGCGGTGATTCCGCACGAACCCGACGGCATCGTGCTGCCGAAATCGTCGAAGGGCGCAGATGTCATGCTGCTCGATGCCAAGGTGACGACATCGGAGGCGCTAGCCGGCATCGAGGATGGCCGCACCCGTATCCTTGCAATCGTTACCGAAACGGCCGCGTCCCTGTTTGCCATCGGAACCTACGACGGATCGAGCGCGCGCCTGGAAGGGATGACCTGGGGCGGGGAGGATCTCTCGGCCGACATCGGTGCGTTCTCGAACCGCGATGCGGCCGGCCGCTATACCGACGTCTACAGGTTGGCCAGAGCCCTGTGCCTCGCGGGCGCGGCAGCGGCGGGGGTTCTGCCGATCGACGCGGTATACACCGACTTCCGCGATGCCAAAGGCCTGCGGCGCGAATGCGATGAGGCCGTTCGCGACGGTTTCGTCGCAAAGATGGCCATTCATCCGGACCAGGTGTCGGTGATCAACGAGGCGTTCACACCGTCCGAAGCCGCAGTCCGCGAGGCGGAGGCCGTGCTGCGCGCCATGTCCGAAGCGGGTGAGACCGGAGTCGCCAGCCTTGACGGACAGATGATCGACCGCCCGCATGTGCGCCGCGCCGAGCGCATCCTGCAGCGGGCAAGGTCAACCGGCCGGCTCGGCCGGGCCTGAGAAGCCAGCCCGGCCGGTCTCCCCGGCGTTCGGGTCAGGCGGCGAGCGCCGCCGCGTTGCGTCGGACGTCCGGAGGCGTCGCCTCGGCGACCAGCGCGGTCACCGCCTGGTCAAGGGTCATCGCCACCTGGTCCTTCGAGCCGAGACGGCGGATGTTGACCGTACCCTCCTGCGCCTCGCGGCGGCCGCAGACGATGATCACCGGCACCTTGGCGAGCGAATGCTCGCGGACCTTGTAGTTGATCTTCTCGTTCCTGAGGTCGACCTCGGCCCGCAGTCCGGCCGCCTCCAGCGCCTGCCGGACCTTCAGCGCATAGTCGTCGGCCTCGGAGGTGATTGTCGCGACGACGACCTGCACCGGCGCGAGCCAGAGCGGCAGGTGGCCAGCATCGTTCTCGATCAGAATGCCGGTGAAGCGCTCGAGGGATCCGAACATCGCCCGGTGAAGCATGACCGGGACGTGCCGGTCACCGTCCGGACCGATATAGAACGCCCCGAGCCGACCCGGCAGGTTGAAGTCGACCTGCAGCGTACCGCATTGCCAGTCGCGGCCGATCGCGTCGCGCAGCACATATTCGAGCTTCGGACCGTAGAAGGCTCCTTCTCCGGGATTGAGCGTCCAGGCGATGCCGGCGGCCTCGCAGGCGGCTTTCAACGCCGCTTCGGCCTTGTCCCAGACCGCATCGGACCCGACGCGCTTCTCGGGCCGGTCCGAGAACTTGACGCGCACATCATCGAACCCGAAGTCGCGATAGATCGACAGGATCAGCGCATTGACCGCGATGCACTCCTCGGTGATCTGATCCTCGGTGCAGAAGATGTGCGCGTCGTCCTGGGTGAAGTGACGCACACGCAGCAGGCCGTGCAGCGCACCGGACGGTTCGTAGCGATGAACCTTGCCGAATTCTGCAATTCTCAGAGGTAGATCCCGGTAGCTTTTGAGGCCGTTCCTGAAGATCTGCACATGGCCGGGACAGTTCATCGGCTTGCAGCAATGGACCCGCTCGTCCGGCGTGATCGTGGTGAACATGTTCTCGCCGAACTTCTCCCAGTGACCCGACTGTTCCCAGAGCGTGCGCTCCATCATGTCGGGGGTGTTCACCTCGAGGAAATCGGCCTCGTGCTGGCGGCGGCGCATGTAGCCGATCAGCGTCTGGAACAGCGTCCAGCCCTTGGGGTGCCAGAAGACGGCCCCGGGCGCCTCCTCCTGGAAGTGGAACAGGTCCATCTCGCGACCGAGGCGGCGGTGGTCGCGCTTCTCGGCCTCCTCGAGCATCGTCAGGTAGGCCTTGAGGTCGGCCTCGCTGGCCCAGGCCGTGCCGTAGATGCGCTGCAGCATCGGATTGCTGGAATCGCCACGCCAGTAGGCGCCTGCGAGCTTCAGCAGCTTGAAGGCGGTCCCGACCCTACCCGTTGACGGCCCGTGCGGACCGCGGCAGAGGTCGAGCCACTCGCCCTGACGATAGATCCTGAGCTCGTCGCCCTCGGGGATCGCGTCGATCAGCTCGACCTTGTAGCGCTCACCCTTCTCGCCGAAGTAGCGGCGGGCGTCCTCGCGGCTCCAGACTTCGCGGGTGAAGGGCGCATCGCGCGCGACAATCTCGCGCATCTTCGCCTCGATCGCGGCAAAGTCATCCGGCGTGAAGGCCTCCTCGCGGGCGAAATCGTAATAGAAGCCGTTCTCGATGACCGGGCCGATGGTGACCTGCGTGCCGGGAAAGAGTTCCTGGACCGCCTCGGCCAGAACGTGTGCGGCATCGTGGCGAATGATCTCCAGTGCCTCGGGCTGATCGCGGGTGATGATCTCGATCCGCGCGTCATCGGTGATCGGCTGGGACAGATCCTTCAGCTCGCCGTTGAGCCGGACCACCATCGCCTTCTTGGCGAGCGACTTCGAGATGCCTTCTGCGACCTCGGCGCCCGTTATGCCGGCGGGAAACTCGCGTCTGGAATTGTCGGGAAACGTCAGCGTGATCATCATCTTCTCCTGCTCAACTCCTGCAAACGACGCAGGTAAGCGGCTTGTTGACGGTGCCAGCGGACATTCACCCGCCGGATCGGCATCCACATCGTGACTGCCCCCGCCCCGGGCAACCTCCCCTGCCTGCGCGGGAATGCCGACTTGGGCCTGGCAATGACGAACGTGAAATGTCTGGCGGTCGGCGACTAGTCGTCATCCGGCCGCAGCGAGATGTGTCGGCCGCTCCAGCGACCGTAGCGCCACGGCTTATACCAGCGCGAGTCCGCCGGCAAGGCATCCGGCAAGGGGTCGAAGCCGCAAGCTCCCCAGGGATTGCACCGCGAGAACCGGGCAAGGCCGATCCAGAGCCCCGGCCAGGGACCGAACCGGCGGATGGCGTCCTCGGTGTATTCGGAACAGGTCGGGAGATAGCGGCAACGCCGGCCGATCAGCGCCGACAGCGTATAGCGGTAGATGCGGATCAGGCCAATGAGAGCAATGCCGGCAACCTCAGCCGCGATCCCCGTCGATGATCGGTGTGCGCCACCGGTCAGGCCGCACTCTCCCTCTGCCGCGCCAGCGCCTTCTCGACGGCGTCCACCGTCGCGTCGAAGGTCAGCATCGTCGAGGCGTGGCGCGCCTTGAAGTCGCGCACCGGCTCCAGGACGGCACAATCGGCCCAGCGACCACCGGGCGGCGGTCCGTTGTCCTTCAGCATCGCACGCATCTCGTCGCGGAGTTTCCGAAGTTCGGGAAGCGTCGCGCCGATGACGTTGCGTGCCATGATCGAGGATGCCGACTGGCCGAGGGCGCAGGCCTTCACCTCGTGCGCAAAGTCGGCGACTGTCTCGCCGTCCATCCGAACATCGACGGTCACGGTAGAGCCGCACAGGCGGCTGTGTGCCGTTGCGGTGGCATCGGGATGGGGCAGCCGGCCAAGCCGCGGAATGTTGGCCGCAAGCTCCAGGATGCGCTTGTTATAGATCTCGTCCAGCATCGAAGGACTGCCCTACAGCGCGCCGCGTCCGCGTGATGATCGCCCGGAAGCAGCCGATCCGAAGCGCCCGATCGCCTTGCGGCCCGGAATCCTGCCCTATATATCGAAGCAATCGGTCGGTCTGGCAAGCGGGCCGGGTAAAGCGGACGCAGCGCCTTCGGATTGATCCGCACGCGATTGCGCGGCGTAAGAGAACGAGGGTGCAATGGCGGACGGCTCGAAGAGAGATGCCATGGATGCGATGATCCGCAACTACCGCGGCACTGCGCACGACGTGAACGACCGTGACCCCCGGGGTCGGCCGAGCCGTGAGCAGGTCGAGGCCGCGGTGCGAACGCTGATCGCCTGGACCGGTGACGATCCCAAGCGCGAAGGATTGATCGACACCCCCCGGCGCGTCGCCAAAGCGTTCGAGGAGCTCTATGGTGGCTATTTCGAATGCCCCATCGAGGCCCTGTCGCGTACCTTCGAGGAGGTCGGCGGCTATGATGACATCGTGTTGCTGCGCGATGTTCCGTTCTTCTCGCACTGTGAGCATCACATGCTGCCCTTCGTCGGAAAGGCGAATATCGCCTACTATCCGGCCGGGCGCGTCGTGGGATTATCGAAGCTTGCGCGGGTCGTGGAGACCTATGCACGGAGGCTGCAGACCCAGGAGAATCTGACTGCCCAGATCGCCACGACCATTGACGAGGTGCTGCAGCCGCACGGCGTGGCCGTAATGCTCGAGGCGGAGCACATGTGCATGAGCCTGCGTGGCGTGCACAAGCACGGCGTGTCGACCGTCACGACCCAGTTCACCGGGCGTTTCCGCGACAACGTCGGCGAGCAGGATCGCTTCCTGCGTCTGGTTCGCGATCGCTGACACGGGGCCGGCGGTCTGCAGCGTCGTTACGGTTGACAGGGCGGCGCGCCTGGTCGCACTTGTGCGGTCATGGACAGTCACTTCCCCTTCCCGGCTCCCGGCGACAAGCAGGCTCTCGAGACCAGCGGCCTCATGACCCCGCGCTTCGGCGCCGACGGGCTGGTCACATGTGTCGTCACCGATGCCGACGACGGCGAGGTTCTGATGCTCGCCCACATGAATGCCGAGGCATTGGCGCTGTCGATCGAGACAGGTATCGCCCATTACTGGAGCCGCTCGCGCCAGGAATTGTGGCGCAAGGGCGATACCAGCGGTTCGGTGCAGTCGATCGTCGAGATGCGCATCGATTGCGATCAGGACGCAGTGTGGATCAAGGTACGTGTCGGCGGATCGGGGGCGAGCTGCCACACCGGCCGCCGGTCCTGCTTCTACCGGATCGTCGAGACCGGTCCGATCCCTGCCGGCGGCCCCGTCCTGCGTGACGGCGACCGGTAACCGTACTGCCGAAAATGCGACGCAGTTCTGAAACTATCGTCCTGCAGACCTGTTAATCTAACCGTGCCCCGTGACGGCAGCGCAGTCGTCGGATGGCGCAGGCAGGAGACCGTCGTGTTCCAGTCGTTCACCCGTCGCGTGCTGTCGCCGGCCGACGGAGGCACCACGGCCGTTGCGGCACCACGGTCGCCGCAGAGCGCCAGCAGGCGCGCGCCGGGGCCTGCCCCGTCGCGACCGACGATTGGCGTCGCGCTGGGCGGAGGCGCTGCGCGCGGTTGGGCGCATATCGGGGTTCTGCGGACTCTCGAGGCCGCCGGATATGCACCCGACATCCTCGCCGGCACGTCGATCGGAGCCGTCGTTGGCGGCTGCTACGCCGCGGGCAAGCTCGACGAGATCGAGGAATTCGCGCTTTCGCTCACGAAGCGACGGGTCTTCGGACTGCTCGACTTCAATCTCGGCGGCTCGGGACTCATTACCGGCAACCGGCTGTCGGATCTGCTGGAACGCCAGTTCGAGGGTATCACGACCGAGAGTCTGCCGCGAAAGTTCTGCGCGATCGCCACCGAACTCGGCACGGGCCACGAGATCTGGCTGTCGCAGGGCCGTTTGGTCGATGCCATGCGCGCCTCCTACGCCCTGCCCGGCGTGTTCCGCCCTGTGCGGATTGCCAATCGCTGGCTGATCGACGGCGCGCTGGTCAACCCGATACCCGTGTCTGTCGCCCGGGCGATGGGCGCGCGGCTGGTGATTGCTGTCAATCTTCATTCCGACGTTTTCGGACGCGGTTCGATCCAGCCCTATTGGGCGGAGGCAGAAGCCGAAGGTAAGGAGGATGCCGACTCGGCCGCCAGCCACGGCAGTGCCGGACGGCTGGTACGGCGGCAGATGTTTGGCCGCCGCGACGGCCCGCCGGGCATCTCTTCGGTGATGACCGACGCCTTCAACATCACCCAGGACCGCATCGCGCGCGCGCGGCTCGGCGGCGATCCGCCGGATGTCGCGGTGCAGCCGCGCATGCGCCGGATCGGGTTGTTCGAGTTTCATCGGGCGCGTGAGGCCATCGCGCTGGGGATCGAGGCGGCCGAGCGCGCGCTCGATGACATTGCCGAGGCGGTGGAAACCCTCAGCCTCGCCGAACGGCGATAGGGCGCGACGCCGCCGCGGCGCCGTCAGGCAGTGATGTATTCGCGCATGGCGGACGCCTCGGCTTCGGCTTCGGCGATGCGGTGCTTGACCAGGTCACCGATCGAAACGATGCCGACCATGCGGCCGTCGACGACCACCGGAACGTGGCGGAATTTCCCGTCCGTCATCTTCTCCATCAGCGCAGGCACTGTATCATCCGGCGCACAGGTGACGACCTTGCTGGTCATGAATTCAGCGACCGGCGCGTCGAGCGCGGCCGCACCGTGCCGCGCCAGTGCACGCACGAAGTCGCGTTCGGAGAAGATGCCTTCGACCGTGCAGCCGTCGGAACTCACCACCACGGCGCCGACGCCCTTCTCCTCGAGAAGCTCGCAGACCCTCGCGAGGGATGTGTCGGGATGCGCGGTCAGGACATTGCGGCCCTTGCGAGCCAAGATCACCTCGACGGTCATGACGACGTTCTCCCCACTGACCACCGACGCGGACCAGGCCGCTTTATCGGCGGATAGGTTCCGATATGATGCGCGCGTCCGCGCCGGCATGCAACTTCGCCACCGGGGTGGCGGACTCCGCCATCGACGGTACCGCGAACCATCAGCGATGCTCAATTCTCTCTACCGACGCAGGCTCGAACGTGACCTGGAAGTGTGGCTTGAGAAGGGGTGGGTGACCCGAGAGGGTGCTGCGGCCATCCTCGGCAGCGTCGCAGACGACGGGCGGGCTCGAACGGCAGCGGTCATCGGCTTCCTCGGCGCCGTACTGATCGCGATGGCGGCGATCGCCTTCGTCGCTTCGAACTGGCAGGATTTCCCGCGCCCGCTGCGCATGCTCGTCCTCGTGGCGGGAATGGCGCTCGCCTACGGCATCGCGGGGCTGCTGGCGCGCGCGCGGCACCCACATTTCGCCGATGCCGCGGTTTTTGCGGGCACGGCCCTGTTCGGCGCCTCGATCGTGCTCGTCGCCCAGAGCTACCATCTGTCCGGCGACTATCCTGACCCGCTGCTGCTGTGGGGTGCCGGCGCGCTGCTTGCCGCGGCAATGGCCGGCTCGCGCGCATCGCTGGTGCTGGCTCTTGTCGTGTTCTGCCTGTGGTCCTGGTACGAGGTGACGGAGTTCGGCTGGATCGTGCATTGGCCGTTCATCATCGCGCTCGCGGCGGTCACGGCGACTGCGACGTGGTGGCGGTGGGGCGCCGGGCTGCATCTCTCGGCCCTGGCCTTCATCGGCTGGACCGGCACGAGTATCGTCGCACTGGCCTGGAGCCGCGACTGGTCGGCCGCCGCAACGGTCCTGCTGATGTTTGCCATCGGCATCGCCACCTTCGGCGCAGGTCGGTTCGCCGCGGTCAGCGGCGGTCCCATCAAGCCGGCAGGTCGTGCCATCGCCTTATACGGTCTGGCTGGGATGATGGGCACGCTGGTCGTGCTGCAGCTCCTCATGTTCGGCATCGGCAGCGGCAGTTCGAGCGGCGATGCCTGGCCGCTGTGGGGCGCGCTCGGCTTCTCGGTCGCAGGCGCGACGCTGCTTTCGACTTCGCGGGCATCAGGCTCGCTGCTCGACGCATCGGTGCTGATCGCTGCCGGCGCCGGAACGGCCGGTCTCCTGCACCTGTCGCAGACCGTGAACCAGGACAGTGCCGGACCGCCGTTGATCCAGATGGGCATCGGTGTGCTGGCGCTTGTCGTCGCAGTCTGGGCGATTTCGTTCGGGAACCGGTCCGCGAGCCGCACCGCCGCTAATCTCGGGCTCGTCGCCTTCGCGATCGAGGTTCTTTACATCTACTGGGTGACTTTCGGGACGCTATTGGACACCGCGCTGTTCTTCCTCGTCGGCGGCGTGCTGCTGATCGGCCTTGCCGCCGTGCTGGTCCGGCTGCAACGGCGGCTGAAACCGGCTGATGCGGAGGCGTCATGATGAGCCTGGCTTCGGCTCCCGGGGCGGGGCTTTGGGCGCGGCTGGCGGCGATCCTGGTGATCCAGGCCGCGGCGCTCGGCTGGATGATCTACGAGCGGGCCGAACTGCTGCGCACCGGCACCGAAGTGAGGCTCGCCGTCGTGCCGATAGATCCGCGCGACCTGTTCCGCGGCGACTACGTGACGCTGACCTATGACATCTCGCTGCTGCGACCGCAGGTGATCGGCGGAGATACCGGATTCGACGTCAACGATCCGATCTGGGTGACGCTGGATACCAGCCTGGCGGGACCTGCGCAGCCGCAGGGAGTGTTTCGCCACAGGCCGCCGACCTTGCCTGGTCAGGCCGTCATCCGCGGCCGAGTAGAACGCATCTTCTCGGGAATCCAGCCTCGCGACGCTCCCGACGCGTGTCCGGCCCCCTGCACGACGCTGGAAGTTGACTACGGGATCTCGCAATACTTCGTGCCCGAGGGCGAGGGGCGCAGCCTGGAGACCCTGCGCAATGACAGCCGGGTGAGTGTCGTCGCTGCGGTGAACAGCCGCGGCAGGGCGGCGATCAAGCAATTGCTGGTCGACGGTGTCGTGCGTTATCAGGAGCCGTTGTTCTGATCCGGGAAGGAAGCATCTTGGCGCGGCGAAGCGGCTGGGTCGAACAGCCGGAAGCCGAGCAGTCCGGTGAGAAACCCGCCGATATGGGCCTCCCAGGCGACCGATGCATCGCCATCACCCGCCATGCCGGTGGCCCCGAAGGCGTAGTTGACCGCGAACCAGATGGCCACGAACGCCAGCACCCGCACGTCGTGGAACGCTCGCGCCAGCGGCAGGGCCGGCTGCTTCCAGCGCGCATCCGGATCGGTACTCCAGATGGAGGCGGGGTGCTGGAAGGCGAACCGCACGGCAGCGCCCATCTGGCCGGAAATCGCGGCCGACGCACCCACCACCGGCGCGAATTCGCCCCAGTGGGTGAGCAGATGAGCACCGGCTCCAGCGATTGCCGCCACCGCCGACAGCAGCACGAAGCGAACCGTGCCGAAACGGCGCAGGACCGGCGTGCCGAACGCGATCATCCAGGCGACATTCACGCCGAGATGCATCCAGCTGCCGTGCAGCAGCGCATAGGTCAGAAAGGTCCAAAGATCGGCTCCTGCTCCGCCGGGGAAGCTCAGGCCGATCAGCGAATCAGAGATGTACCGAGCGGGTACGAAGGCGAACGTGAACAGGACCCAGAGGTCCGTTTCGAACGGAAGCAGCGACCGCAAAACGTGGATTGCGGTGAGGATCGCGACACCGGCGACCATCGCGGCAGGCAGGTTGAAGATCGGCTCGCGCGCGTTTGCCAAGGGATCCGGGAGATTGGGCTTGTTCGGGCGTGTCAAGGACGGCTGGCACGTAACCTGCGAACTGCGGCAAAAGCAAGTAGATCGACGGTCGGGCGTGCCAGCGCAGTACGGAACGGTTCAAGGGGAGACGATGTCGGGGACCCAGGAAGACACCAGGCACGGAGATGGCGTCACGCTGAGACATGCCATCTCGCAGTTTCTTTACAGCTACTGGAATCGCCTGCGGGGCGACAGGCCGGCGCCGCTGCGCCGCGAGATCGAGCCCGCCGACATCGGTCCCGTGCTGTCCGATACGTTCATCCTCGAGGTGGCAGCCGACGACTGCTATCCGTACCGGCTGGCAGGCACCCGCGTCTGCGCTGCCTTCGGGCGCGAGCTAAAGGGCGAGAACTGGCTGGACGGCTGGTCCGCTCGCGACCGGGAAGCGCTGGCGACGCTCATGCGCACCATCTCCCACGACGCGGCCGGCGCCAGCGTCGAGATCGACGGCGGCAACGGCCGGGGCCAGAGTGCCCCGTTCGAGTTCCTGCTGCTGCCGCTCGTCAATCGCGGCCAGGGCTACACCCGCATCCTCGGCGCGCTGGCCCCGCTCGACCCGCCGTACTGGCTGGGTGCCACGCCGCTGGTGGAGACCACCGTCACCGCCCTGCACCTCATCTGGCCGCATCGCAACGATCCGTTCCGCGAGGACCGCGCTGCCCACCCGGTGTTCGATCGCAAAATTCCGCTACGACGCCGGCGGCACCTGGCTCTCTACGAGGGCGGCCTGGAGTGAATGCAACCGGCGCTCCTTACGGGGTGTTAACCAGAGACGCCTAGTTTCGCCTGCGAGATCTGTCAGTCCATGGCCCGCATCTTTGGGGCAAATCGGGAGACCTTGGCGCGTGCAGCGGGAACTGCGGTCCGCCCCCCTGTCACTGAGCGAGGAGAAGCGTCGCCATCAGCGCGTGCGCGTCAGCATCCTCGGGCGCTACATGCTGCCGAACAAGCGGGAGTATCCCTGCCAGGTCATCGACATGTCGCCCGGCGGTGCGCGCTTCGTGGCGCCAGTCAACGGCGAACCGGGTGACCGGATCGTCGCCTATCTCGATCATGTCGGCCGTATCGAGGGGGTGGTCACGCGTCTGCTCGATGGCGGCTTTGCGATCGCCATCAATGCCACGGCGCGAAAGCGGGACAAGCTGGCAGCCCAGCTCACTTGGCTCGCCAACCGGCATCAGCTGGGCCTGCCGGAAGATCGCCGCCACGAGCGACTGATACCGCGCAACCCGTTCACGGAGCTCAGGCTGGGCGACGGGCGCGCCTATCGTTGCAAGCTCATCGACCTCTCGCTCTCGGGCGCCGCAATTGCCTGCGACGTGCATCCTGCGATCGGAACGTCCGTGACACTGGGCCAGTCGCGCGGCATCGTTGTCCGCCATATCGAGGGCGGTGTGGCGATCGAGTTCACCACCGTTCAGTCAATGGAAACGCTCGTAGCCCAGTTCGGCGAGTTGAACTGACACGGCCTTCCCGCCCGGAACGCGCCAGGCCACATGTGCCGCGTGCCGATCGATTGCCACCGACGACTTGGCCGGAAAGGCCAGAAGCGGCTGAACGATCTATTCGCTTGGCAAGCCATCATGGTTATCGCGGCATGAACAACAGCTTACCTAGTCGTCAATAGCGATAATAAAACACGATCCAGATTCGACTCAAAACGCCGCTCGCGACTTTCTCATCCCTCAAATTCTTTCTGCCATAGTCCTCTGTAACGATCAATACAGGGGGCTGTCGATGAACAAGACTTCCGCGATTTTCGCGGCGATGATCTGTCTGTTCACAGGTTCGGCCGCTGCTTCGCCGACGCCAGGACAAGACCAAGGTCAGGACCGCATGACCGAATTTGGAAGCGCGAAGCCGCCGATCGGTTACGTACAGTTCTGCCGCCGCCACCCTGCCGAATGCCGCATCGCAGCGATCGGCACGCAGCGTGAGACGATGACGCCGGCTCGCTGGCGCGAGCTCGTAGCGGTGAACAGCCACGTCAATACCGTCATTGAGCCGGTGACCGACATGGAACTCTATGGCGTCGCCGAGCTATGGACCTATCCGACCGACAAGGGAGACTGCGAGGATTACGTGCTGCTCAAGCGCAAGCTCCTGATCGAGCACGGTTGGTCACCGGCCAGCTTGCTGATCACCGTGGTCCGCGACGAGCGCGGCGACGGTCATGCCGTCCTGACAGCGGTCACGTCGGAGGGTGACCTGATCCTCGACAACCAGCACTCCGAGATCCGCGCTTGGCGCGATACTCCTTATCAGTACCTCAAGCGGCAATCGAAAGCCGATCCGAGCCGCTGGGTTTCGTTGATCGACGACGTGCCGCAGTCGCAGGTGCCAGTGGCAGGCATGCCGCCCCGCTGACCAGAGAGGTTCGCCTTTCCGGCCCGGTCGCGTCCCCCCCCCCTCCGTCCGTCCAGACCGGGTCAGACTGGAGCCGGCCCTCCCCCGGGGCCGGCTCCAACTTTCACGGCCGACATCGCACCGTCAGACCGGCGCCAGGCCTGATGCGAACCGGCGTGCATTCGCCGCATAGCCGAGCGCGGAATCTCTGAGCTTCTCCCGCTCCTCGGGCTTCAGCTCCCGGACGATCTTGGCGGGACTGCCCACGGCGAGCATGCCGTCCGGGATCTCGCGCCCCTCGGGCACCAGTGCATTGGCGCCGATCAGGCATTCGCGTCCGATCTTGGCGCCATTGAGAACCGTTGCGCCCATGCCGATCAGGGAGCCGGCGCCAATCGTGCAGCCGTGCAGGATCGCCAGATGGCCGATCGTGCAACCCGGGCCGACCACCAGCGGAAAACCCATGTCGGTGTGGAGCATGCAGTTGTCCTGCACGTTCGACCGCTCGCCGATCTCGATCCACTCGTTGTCGCCGCGCAGAACGGCTCCAAACCAGACGCTGGCCTCGGCGCGCAGCCGCACCTTGCCAAGCACGGTAGCCGACGGTGCGATCCAGAAGCTGCCTGCGGCGGGAAGTTCGGGCGCGACGCCGTCGAGTGAAAGGACCGTCATCGAACTGCTCCAGGCGCTGTGACCATCGACTACGGTTCTAGGTCTGTCGACGTCGCTCGCTCAAGCGCTCATGCAAGGCGTTCGAGAAGATTGACCAGGAACGCGCCGGAGAAGAAGCACCACAGGCTGGCGATCACTGCGCTGGCGGCAAGAAGCGGCAGCGGTCGATGCTCGATCAATCGTCCCCGGACAGCATTGCGCATGAGAACGAGCGGGCCGCCAAACACGACAACGAGCACCTGCCCGAAGGCGCCGAGGGGCGTGCGTGGCCGCGTCTGGAAGCTCGGCAGCTCGTTGGTGAAAATCCGATAGGCGCTGATCGTGATGCCGCCGGCCACGAGGCCGACAAGGACGGTATAGATGTAGATCGTCACGCTTTCGGTCATCCACAGCTCTCCCGACATCCCGTTCTGAGACACCCAATCGTGCCCTATGCACCGATGCGCAAGTTCAATGCCACGCGCCGGCCGACGTTGGCGCGAAACCGATCGGAGACGAGCCGCAGGCCGTAACGCTTCGTTAACCCTACCGGGCGTTCCCTTCGGGAATGGTCGAGTTAGCCGCCTATATCCGGATACCTGCCGATTCTCGCGCTGACGAGGACGGCCATGACCACGCGCAGCGCTTCGGCACCATCGCCCTGGCACTCGGCGCCCTCACCACAGCCCTGCTGCTGCGGCTCGCGATCACTACCTGGTGGCAGGTCTGGGGTCCGACACCGCCCCCTCCTCCCTACCCGGTTCCCGTGGAGCTTGGTCCTGTCACGCTGGTCGTCCCCTCCAACATGATCAGGTCGCCCGCCGGGACAAACACTCGGGCCTCATCGCTCGAACTGGTCGTCCACTGGCCGACCCTCGAGGGCTACAGCGAGGGCCGTGCCGGTGCTTTCCTGAGCAGCGACGAGCGCGCGCCGCTCCTGTTCATTTCGATTCGCCCGGCAGACGGACGGTTCGGTCCGAACGAGCGGTACGATCACGTCTATCGGCGGCTGCTGGCGGATTTTCCGCGGATCGGGCCCGGCGGCCTCGTCGCCCAAACGTTCCGGACCGGGTTCGGCTATGACGGCGAGACCCTGTATGTCTCGCCTGTGCCGGCGCAGCCTCTCGTTGCCCGCTGCGCTGCGGACAAGATGGCGACCGAAACATGCCTTGTCGAATACCGGTCGGCGCATGGACTGGACGTTGCCTACCGGTTCCGTCGATCGCTGCTGTCGCGCTGGAGGTCGCTGGACAGGTCGGTGCGCGCGCTCATCGACGGGTTCGTTGCAGCCGGCACCACGCCATGAGCACGGACGCCGGCCGCCGATGGACTGTCAGGCCAGATCGTATTCGAGAATGGCCATCTGGAACTGATAGGACAGCTCGTCATCCTCGTCATCGCGGAAGAGGATGCCGATGAACTCGTCGCCGACATAAACCTCGGCCGAATCATCCTTCTTCGGCCGCGGCTTCACCCTGATGCTCGGCGACCTGAAGGTCTTCTGCAGATACGCCTCGAGTTTGGCGATTTCTCGTTGTTCCAAGACGGAGCCTTTCGGTTGGGGAGAACGCACCCGGCCCTCGCGGGCATTCGCCCACCCGGACCGGACGTCGGGGTTCTAACCCGTGGCGTCGCGTCCGTCGATCATCTGATCCATCGACAACGCCGGTTCGGCGCAGCCGGCCTTGCCGACCACCTTCGCCGGAACGCCCGCGACCGTCGTGTTCGGTGGCACGTCCCTGAGGACAACGGAACCGGCGGCGACCCGCGAGCAGGCGCCGACCTCGATGTTGCCGAGGATCTTGGCGCCCGCACCGATCAGCACACCGCGGCGCACCTTCGGGTGCCGGTCGCCCGTCTCCTTGCCGGTGCCACCGAGGGTTACGCCATGCAGGATGGAAACCTCGTCCTCGATGACGGCCGTCTGTCCGACGACGATCGCGTGCCCGTGATCTATGAAGATTCCGCGTCCAATCCGCGCAGCAGGATTGATGTCGACGCTGAACACGGCCGAGACGCGGCTCTGCAGGTAGAGCGCGAAGTCGCGGCGCCCCGTATTCCAAAGCCAGTGGCTGAGGCGATGTGCCTCCAGCGCGTGGAAACCCTTGAAGTAGAGCAACGGCTCGATATAGCGGCTGCAGGCCGGATCGCGCTCGTAGACGGCGACGATATCGGCGCGGAAGGCTTCGCCGATCTCAGGCTGGGCGGCCACGGCCTCGCGGAAGGCATGCAGGATCGACTGGCTGCCGAGCGCCTCGTGGGCAAGCCGCGAGGCCACCCGGCTGGCGACGGCATCCTCGAGGGTGTCGTGATTGAGAACGGACTCCAACACGAACCCCGCGAGCGCCGGCTCGGTCACGACGATCTCGTCGGCCTCTTCCCGGATTCGTGCCCAGACTGGATCGCATGTGGCGATTCGTCCGAGCGGGCCGACCCGCTGCGACTCGATGACCATGGCTTCCTCCACCGCCGCCACCGCCTGTTGGACGGACCGTATCATATGTTGGTCGGTTTGCAGGAAAGGAAAGAGCCGCCGACGGTGGAGACGTCTGTTAGATCGATCAGGCCGCCTCGAGATTGCAAAGAAAGTTGACGAGCGCGGCAGCGAAGGCATCGTTGCGGTCCCCGGCGACCATATGCCCGGCGCCGCTGACGTCGACATAGGTGGCATGCGGCACGAGCGTCAGGAAGTCGCGGACATGTTCCTCGGCGACGAGCTCGCTCATCTGCCCGCGCACCAGCAGGGTTGGCACGGTCAGCCGCCGTGCCGCCGCGACGCAGCGCAGGGGAATGTGCTCCCTGTCAGTGGAAATCGGCCGCGGACCGTCGATGAACCGCGGATCCCAGTGCCAGCGATAGCGGCCATCCTGGCCGAGCCGAAGATTCTTGCGCAGGCCCGCCAGCGAGCGCGGCCGCGGCCGGTGCGGCAGATAGCCGGCGATCACCTCCGCCGCCTCCTCGAGGCTCGCGAAGCCTTCGTGCATGCGCTCGCCCATGAATCCGAGGATGGCATCGACACCGTTCGGATCCGTACGGGGCGTCACATCGACCAGGACCAGCGCGGAAACGGTCTGCGGGGCGATCTCGCCGGCGACCAGCAGCGAGGCGACGCCTCCAAGCGAGGCGCCGACCGCGACCGGCCGCTGGCCAAGCGCACCGATGATCTGGTCAAAGATCAGGGCAGCATCGGCCGCATAGTCGGTGAAGGCGTAGTTGCCCGGCAGGCTGCGGTCGCTGTCTCCATGGCCGCGTTGGTCGACGGCAACGGCGCGCCAGCCGGAGGCGACGAGGCGACGGGCGGTGCCTTCCCAGGCATGCCGGGTCTGGCCGCCACCATGCATCAGCGCGGCGACGGGACCGCTGCCCTCGCCCCAGACGGTTGCCCGGACGCGGTTGCCCTCGGCGCCGCGGAAGCTCGTCAGGCAATGCGGGATCGTGCCGGTCATCCGCCCTCTCCAAGGCCCGCTTCGCTAAGGTTCGCGAAGGAATGCGATCACGGCCTCCTTGAACTGGCGATCACCGACGGCCTTCATGTGATCGCGGCCGGGAAGGGACACGGCGCGGCCGTTCGGTATGAGTTCAGCGAGCAGATGCGGATCGCCGCCGACCTCGTCGGCGCTCCCCACGACCACGAGGACCGGCATCGCAAGTGAGCCGAGCAACTCCGGTGAAATGCGCGGCCGCGACGAGCGCATGCAGGCGGCGAGCGCGCGCAGATCGCTGCCGGTCTGTTCGGCAAAGCTGCGGAAGGTACGCCCGACCGGATCGGGCACCTCCTCCAGACTGCCTGCCTCAAGCGCGGCGACGATGGGGGCCGGATCGCCGACGCCGCGTACCATGTTGATGCCGAGCCCGCCGAACACCGCCCGCTCGACACGGCCGGGATGGCGGATGGCAAGGAATGCCGTGATGCGGGCGCCCATCGAATATCCCATCACGGCGCTGCGCTCGATACCGAGATGGTCGAGCAACCGGCGCGCGTCCTCGGCCATGTCGGAGGCGGCATAGGCGGCGGGATCGTAGATCTTCTCGCTGTGGCCATGGCCGCGATTGTCGAGGGCAACCACCCTGTGTCCAGCCCGACGCAGGGCAGACACCCAGCCCGTCCCGACCCAGTTGACCTCGATATTGGACGCGAAGCCGTGGATCAGCAGGACCGGATCGCCCTCGCCCTCGTCGATGAAGGCGATGTCGACACCGTCGGAATCGAAATGGCGCAGCTGCATGTCGTTGGTCCTCATGCTCCATGCATATCTTCCCTTTACGCAAAGGGAAAGACAGGCAGACAGAATCGGCGGACCTTGCATGCGGACGCCGACCGTCCGGAGCCGGTTCGCGCTGCGGCCCTGGCGCGACCATTCGACCGCATCACGCGGCTAGGAACCCGCGCGCGATATGGGTATGGTCCGACCGGCTCGATCGAAGCAAGGGACCGCAGCGCATGGCCGACAAGCTCATTCCCCACTTCCACAATACCCGAGGCGTGGCCAGCATCCGGATCGGTGTACGCGAGTTCCAGTGCATCGGCGCCCTGCCGCCATTCGATCACCCGCATGTCTTTCTCGACATGGGCGACGACATCGAGATCGTCTGCCCGTACTGCTCGACGCACTACCGGTATGACCCTGCGCTCGCTGCGGACGCCCCGGACCCGGCGGACAGTCTCTGGCGTTCGGACGCGGCTGCCTGAGCGATTCGAGGAAGCGGCGTGCCCGTCCGGCGCCACATTGCCGTTGCAGGCGCCGGGATCGCTGGCCTGACGGCCGGCCTGGCACTGACGAAGGCTGGCTTCGAGGTGACGATCTTCGAGCAGGCGCCCCGACTCGACGAAGTCGGCGCCGGCCTGCAGGTGTCGCCGAATGCCTGGCGCGTGCTGGAGGCCGTCGGCGTCGCCCGGGCCGTTGAACCCGTGAGCGTGGAGCCGCACGCGATCCGCATGCGCCGCGGCCGCGACGGGCGGACGATTGCGCGGGTGCCGCTCGGCGCGGCCGCGATCGACCGCTGGGGTGCTCCCTACCGCGTCGTTCATCGGGCCGACATCCAGTCGGCCCTTGCCCGGTCAGTCACGGCCGCGCCGAATGCCGAGCTCCGCCTTGGCGAGCGTGTCGAGGGGTTCCGGCGCGAAGGCACCCGCGTGAGCGTCGCAACGCGAACGGGCACACAGGAATTCGACGGCCTGATCGGCGCGGACGGGCTATGGTCGGCGACCCGTCTGCAGATCACCGGCGAGGCCGAGCCGGTCTATTCGGGAAAGGTCGCCTGGCGCGCGACAGTTCCGGCGACTGTGCTGGCGGGCGACATCGATCCCTTCGAGACCGGACTCTGGCTCGGCCGCGATGCGCATCTGGTGCACTACGCGGTTCGCGGCGGCAGCGAAGTCAACATCGTCGCGATCTTTGCGGACCATTGGAGCGAACCCGGATGGAGCGCTGCCGGCGACCGCCGCGAGGTCGTGGCCCGATTCGGCGCGTGGAGCCGGCTGGCGCGGGATATCGTTGCAGCACCGCAGTCGTGGCTGAAATGGGCGTTGGCAGACCGGCCGCCGCTGCCACGCTGGGGCAGCGGCCCGGTGACGCTCGCCGGCGACGCGGCACATCCCACGCTCCCGTTCATTGCCCAGGGGGCCGCGATGGGCATGGAGGACGGACTCATCCTCGCCCGGTCGCTCGAGGCGACGGACGACGTCGCCTCTGCCTTCCGCCTCTACGAGAACCGGCGGATGCGCCGCACCGCGCGCGTCCAGCGTGATGCCCGCAGCAATGGCGAGATCTACCATCTCGGCGGGATCGCCGCCGCCGGCCGCGATGCGGCCCTCGGGCTGCTTGGCCCCGACCGGCTCATGGCGCGGTTCGACTGGCTTTACGGCTGGGGCCAGCAGACCTGAGCGACATCGCGGGCCTGCCCCTCATCCAGCCCGCAAGCGTCGAGTATCCGTCGTCGGAGCGAATGCGACGGCCTGACCGGATCCCCCTTGTTCCGGGACAGACGCTTGCGCCGCAACCGGGACGCAGATCCCTCGTGGTGGCAGCCGGGGCAGGTCAAATCCGGCCTGACGGCGGCTCAGCCGATCAGCAGACTGTCGTCGTCGATGTCCTGGCCGCGCACCCGGCGGAACATGCGGATCAGATCCTCGACTTGAAGTGCGTGACGTTCGTCGCCGGACACGTCGAGGATCACCTTGCCCTCGTGCAGCATCACCGTACGGTCGCCCATGTCGAGCGCCTGGCGCATAGAATGGGTGACCATCAGCGTCGTGATGCGCTTCTCGCCGACGACCCTTCGGGTCAGATCGAGCACGAACTCCGCCATCGCCGGATCGAGAGCCGCGGTATGCTCGTCGAGCAGCAGCACGTCTGCGCCCGCAAGCGTGGCCATGACAAGCGCGATGGCCTGCCGCTGGCCACCGGAGAGCAGCGCCATCTCGTCCTCGAGCCGGTTCTCTAGACCGAGCCCGAGTTCGGCCAGCCGGTCGCGGAAGACGTGTCGCCGCGAACGCGTCAGGGCGAGCCCGAAGCCGCGCCGCATGCCGCGCGCGGCGGCCAAGGCAAGGTTCTCCTCGATGGTGAGGCGGCCGCAGCTTCCCGCCAGCGGATCCTGAAAGACCCGGGCTACCCGTGCGGCGCGCCGTGCGGCAGGCACCCGCCCGACATCCTCGCCGCCGATCTCGATGCGGCCGGCGGTCGGCAAGACATCGCCGGCGATCGCTGCCAGCAGCGTCGACTTGCCGGCGCCGTTCGATCCGATCACCGAAACGAACTGATGATCGGGAATGGCAAGATCAAGTCCGGACAGAGCCCGCTTTTCCAGCGGCGTGCCGCGTCCGTAGACGATCTCGAGGCCGGTGACCCGGATCATGCCGCAGCCCTCCCCCGCCGCAGTCGCGGCAGGATGAGGGCAACGGCAACCAGCACCGCCGTCACCAGATTGAGATCGGAGGCCTGCAACCCGATCGCATCGGCCGACAAGGCGAACTGGATGGCGATGCGGTAGATCACCGAGCCGACGACGCAGCCGACCAAGGCCCAGATGACGAGGCGCGGCCGGAACAGCGTCTCGCCGACGATGACCGCGGCCAGACCGACGACGATGGTTCCTATTCCCGTCGTCACGTCGGCAAACCCGTTGGTCTGGGCGAAGAGCGCACCAGCCAGCCCGACCAGACCGTTGGCGAGCGCCATGCCGACATAGATGTGGACGCCGGTGTCGATGCCCTGCGCCCTGGCCATGCGCGGATTCACACCGGTCGCGCGCATCGCCAGCCCGAAGTCGGAATTGAGGAATCGGGCAACGAGGATGACCGCGATCACCACCATGACCAGCACGACCAGCGGGCGGACATACTGTTCCGGGAGCCCGAGCCCGTAGAACGGCGAGAGGATCGTCGGCTGGTTGATCAGCGCAATGTTCGGCCGGCCCATGACCCTGAGGTTGATCGAGAACAGGGCGATCATCGTCAGGATCGAGGCAAGCAGATGCAGGATCCCGAAGCGCTGGTTGAGAGTGGCGGTAACCAGGCCGGCGCAGGCGCCGGCGAGGATCGCCGCGAGACTCGCCGTCCAGGGATCGAGCCCGGACACGAACAGCACACCGGCGACGGCCGCTCCCAGCGGAAAGCTGCCATCGACGGTGAGATCGGGAAAGTCGAGCACCCGGAAGGCCAGATAGACCCCGATGCCGACAAAGGCATAGACGAGGCCGAGTTCGACGGCCCCGAGAAACGCAATCTCGCTCATGGCGCATCCGGGATGGGGTCCGGCTCGGCACCGAACCCGACAGTGTTGCAGAGCTGCGGCTACTTCACCACGGTGTTGGCCCGCGAGATCACCGCCTCGGGAATGGTCACGCCCATCTTCTCGGCGGCGCCCGGATTGACGATCAGATCGGTACCCTGCGCCTGGGTGACCGGGATCGAGCCCGGCGCCTCGCCCTTCAGGACCCTGGCAACGATCTGCGCCGTCTGCAGGCCGATATCATAGTAGTTGAAGCCGATCGCCGCGATGGCGCCGCGCGGGACCGAATCGGTATCGCCGGCATAAAGCGGAATCCTGTTCTGCTCGGCAACCTGCACGGCCGCCTCCAGCGCCGAGACCACGGTATTGTCGGTCGGGATGTAGATGGCGTCGACCTTGCCGACGAGCGAGCGGGCAGCCTGCTGGACCTCCGCCGTCTTGGTGGCGTTCGCCTCGACGATCTGCATGCCGGCGCCGGGCGCGAGCTCCTTCAGGCGATTTGCCAACGCCACCGAGTTGGCCTCGCCGGGATTGTAGATGATGCCGAGGCGGGCGACGCCCGGCGTGATCTCCCTGATCAGCGCCAGGTGATCGGGAATGGGCGACATGTCCGAGACTCCGGTGACATTGCCACCCGGCCTGGCGGCATCCGCGACGAGCCCGGCGCCCACCGGATCGGTCACGGCGGTGAACACCACCGGAATGTCCTTGGTGCCCGCAACCACCGCCTGCGCCGACGGCGTCGAGATCGGCACGATCACGTTCGGTGCCTCGCCGATGAACTTGCGTGCGATCTGAGCGGCGGTGGCCGGATTGCCCTGCGCGGATTCGTACGAGAACTTCAGGTTCTCTCCGACCTTGAAGCCGAGATCCGCAAGCCCGTCGCGGATGCCGTCGCGCGCGGCATCGAGCGCAGGGTGCTCGACGATCGCCGTCACGGCGACCGAAACCTCCTCCGCCGCCGCCGGCAGCGCCAGCAGACCGACGAGCGCGGTTGCTGCAACACGTTTCAGCATGTCTTTTCCTCCCGTTGGGTGCGGCGTGCCCGGCTGCTGTTGCGGAGCGCGCCCGTGGCGCTAGGGAGACTGAGCGCGCCGACGGAGTCAACTGCGGCGGCACCGATGAACGGACCGATGCAGTCGCAGCGCACCCGCCCATCCGAGGTCAGTCGTGCCCGCTCGCCGCCTTGCCGGCCGGGCGCACCATATAGATGTCCATCACCCAGCCGTGCTGCGCCTTCGCCGCCGCGCGCAGTCGGGCGATCTCTCCGGCGACATCGCCGATACGGCCGCGAACGAGAATTTCCCGTTCCATCCCGAGATAGGCGCCCCAGACGATCTCCAGATCGGGATCGAGGGCACGGAATGCCTCCTCGCCGTCGAGCATCACGACGGTCGTCGCGGCGCCCGCCGGCAGGCCCTCGACCAGGCGCCGCCCCGTCGTGATCGTTACAGAGCCGCCAATCTCGTTGAGAACGATCCGATGCCGGGCGGCCAGCGCCTGGATACTTGTGATGCCGGGGATGACGTCCCAGTCCAGTTCGATCCTGCCGCGGGCAGCGACCCGCTCGAGTATGCGCAGCGTGCTGTCGTACAGCGACGGGTCACCCCAGACGAGGATCGCGGCACGCTCGCCGTCCACCACCTCTTCGGCGAGCACCCGCTCGTAGGCGACAGCGATCGCCTCGTGCCAGTCCTCGACTGCGGACCGGTAGTCGGCGTCCAGCCGGCCGGCATCGCCGGACGGCGCATCCGCCCCGGTTGCCGGCACCGCGACGGCGCGGCGCGGCGGAATCCGGACGACCGCGGTACGGTAGCTGCGATCCCTGATGAAGCGCTCGCAGATCCCGGTGCGCAGCCGCGCCAGATCCGCCTTCTCCTCCCCCTTGTCGGGAATCAGGATCACATCGGCGCGGTTCAGCGCGTCGATTGCCTGGACCGTCATGTGGTCCGGATTGCCTGCGCCGATGCCGATAACGGAAAGAAGACGTTTCATGAGCGTCGGGGAGATTCCCTTGGCCAGCGGCATGGCGACCGACGAACAGGTGGTGCGGGCGGCGGGAGTCGAACCCATTCACCCATATCCTCTTGAATTTCCTACACTACACTGTAATCGCTTCGCTTTTTCACACGAGCATGTTACAAACCTTGTTACAAAATCTCGATTGTCTAGCCGAAAAGAAACCCGCATGGCGCGCACCATTCCCTACCTGCTTCACCGCTCTGGACGCTACTACGCTCGCATCGTCGTCCCGGCCGATGCCCGCCCCGCACTGGACGGCAAGTACGAACTCCGGGAAGCACTTGGCGCCGACCGGATGGCTGCGGTCCGCGCCCTGCCCTCAGCCGTCGCCCGCCTTCAGGCGATCATAGACGCGGCGCGCGCCGAGTCGAAGCTGAACGATGAACCGCGCCCCGGCCGGCCGCTCAGCAACCGGCAGATGGCGCGCTCATTCTACAACGCGGAGATGGAACGGGACGAAGCTGAACGCGCACAATCCGAAGTTCAGCCCGTTGACCCTAGCCTGTTCCGCGCCGGCTATGTCGAGGCCCTGAGGCGCGTCGCGGCTGGCCGCGCACCGAATGACGAGATCGCGGCCGTGATCGGATGGGCCGTCGACGGGTTCATTGAGCGCGGTAATGCCCGCGTCGCGCCCGGCAGCGCAGAATGGCGTCAACTTGCCCGCGACCTCGCCGGCGTCCAGCTTGAGACGATCAAGCGCAGCGAGGAACGCGATCGTGGCGAGTTCGGCGGCAAGCCGACCAACCCGCTCCTAGTCGAGACACCGGACACGGCAACCGATCCCCTCACCGCCCGCATTATCAGCCCGGAAAGCACGAAGACGCTCACCGACCTGTTGCCGGAGTTCATCAAGGAACGCGGCGCAAAGCCATCCATGAATCATGAATACGCCGTCGCGGTGCGCATGCTCTATGAGCATATCGGCGAGCCGGTCCCGGTCTACAGGATCACCCGTCAGACGATGCAGGGGTTCCGGCGGGCACTCACCGAGACGCCGGCGAACTACGCAAAGCGCTTCCCCGGCATGACGCTACCCGAGGCGATCAAGGCGAATGTCAAGCGCGCGGCACCCTATGAGACCTTGAGCGCGGTCACGATCGCCGACAAATGGCTGCCGCGCCTGAATACCATCCTGAAGTGGTGCGCGGACATTGACGCGATCCCGGACAACCCGGCAACGGGCATCACAGTGACCCGCGTCAAGAGCACCGAAAAGCCGCGTGTTCACTTCGATCCGTCCGATCTGGTGAAGCTGTTCGGCGGGCCGGCCTTCGCGCCCGGCGAGGCGTTCGGCGAGTTCCAATGGTCGCTACTGGTTTCGCTCTACAGCGGCACCCGCCCTAGCGAGCTTGCACAGTTGCGCCTCGACAGCATCCGGCATGTTCGAAACGTGCTGGTTCTCTCGATCGAGGAAGAAACGAAGAACGTCGGATCGCAGCGCCTGATTCCGGTTCACAAGGACCTTATCCGGCTCGGCTTCAACGATCGTGTCGCGAGCCTGAGGCAGGCGGGCGAAACGCACATGTTCCCCGAGTGGTATCGGCAGGGGCTTGAAGCCAAGGCAAAGGCGGAGCGGAAGGCGAAGGCGACCGGCGAGCATGTGACGCTCAACCAGTTCTTTCCGCGATTCATTCCGCGACGCTTCAACGTGACCTATCGCGCGAAGGTCGGCATCACCGACAAGCGCAAGGACTTCTATGCGTTTCGCCACACCTTCAAGACCGGCCTGTCCTATGCCGGAGTGAATCGGGACATCCGCGACTATCTTACCGGTCATCACGACACGTCGGCCGGTTCGGTCTACGTGCATGACATCTCGATCGAACGCATGCACGAAGCGATTAATCAGCTCAGATTTGACGGATTTCCGCTCTGACTTCAGAGCGGGCCAAAATGGCATCGTGCCTCAGGACAGCTTGCGCAGCGTGTCGAGATGATCGAGGCGATCGAGTATCCCGGATTGGAGCTTGAGCACCTGTATCGCGCATAGCGCGTCTTCGCGCGACTACCGTGCATACTGTTATGGCTCCCCACAGAATGCACGAAATCTCCCCAATCGGCACAAGCGCGCCTATATGGGCGCGATATTTTTTGATGCAAGATGTTCCAGTCGATTTTTTCGTGAGGTATACTGTTAGCACTTGAAGCTTGAATGCCCGAGAGACTGCGGCTGACAAGCGTATCCCCGAGTAGCTTGTCAGATGCCCGAAACAACCGCGCCCCGGTTCCTCGATCGATTCCGCAGCCTGATCTTCGGCGCACCCGAGATCAAGGCCGCGAGCCTTGCATCTCCCGATGCGATGCTCTTGGACCTGTTCGCCGCGCAGCCGGCCGCGTCCGGCGTCACCGTCTCGCCGCGCAACGCCATGTCGTGCGCCCCGGTCCGGTGCGCGGTGCAGGCGATCGCCGAGGCGATCGGACAGCTTCCGGTTCACGTCTACGCCCGCGCCGGCGACGGCTCGAAAGAGCGCGCCCCGGATCATCCGGTCTATGGGCTGCTGCACGACGATGCCAACGACTGGACGCCGGCAAGCGGGTTCCGCGAACAGTTGACCCGCGATGCGCTGTTGCACGGCAACGGCTTCGCCTACATCAACCGCGTCGACGGCCGCCCGGTGGAACTGCTGCGGCTCGCTCCCGACACGATCCGCGTAGAGGCTGACAGCGCGACCGGCGAGCCGGTCTATCACGTCAACGCCGACCGCGACGCACGCCGCACCCTTCCCCGTGCCGACGTGCTGCATATCGCGGCGCCCTCGATCGACGGCATTGCCGGCGCCTCGCCGGTGACGATGGCACGCGAAGCGATCGGCCTTGCGATCGTGATGGAACAGCACGCCGCGCGGCTGTTCGGCAACGGCGCCCGCCCGTCCGGCGTGCTGAAGCATCCCGGCAAGCTCGATCCGGCATCGGCCACGCGCATCGGCAGTGCATGGCGCGCCATGCTCGGCGGATCGAACAGCGGCGGCACCGCGATCCTTGAGGAAGGCATGGAATTTCAGGCGCTCAGCTTCAAGAGCGTCGATGCGCAGTTCCTCGAAATGCGCGCCTTCGCGATTGCCGAGATCGCCCGCGTGTTCCGGGTTCCGCCGGTGTTCCTGATGGACTACGGCCGCGCGACTTGGGCGAACAGCGAGGAAATGGGCCGGCAGTTCCTGACCTATTGCCTCACGCCCTGGCTGAAGCGCTGGGAAGGCGAGATCAGGCTGAAGCTGTTCGCCCCGGACGAACGCCGCACCACCTTCGCCGAGTTCCTGATCGACGATCTTCTCAGGGCCGACTTCGCGACCCGGATGGACGGCTACGGCAAGGCTATTGCCGCGCGCATCCTGAACCCCAACGAAGCCCGCGCCGCCGAGAACCGCCCGCCCTACGCGAACGGCGACCGTTTCGAGAACCCCAACACCACGACGGGAACGGCCGATGCCTGAGGCGCCTACCCATCGCGCATTCTTCGGCGACACCGAGCGCGCCTTCGCGCTTCCGCCCGCCATGATCGCCGAGCTTGAGCGCTTGAGCGGCGCCGGGATCGGGGGCTTGTGCCGTCGCCTGTTCGCCGGCGAGTTCCATCACGCCCATGTGGTCGAGACCATCCGGCTCGGCTTGATCGGCGGTGGCGAGACGCCGCAGCGGGCGGCCGAACTTATCGCGACCTATGCCACCGCCCGACCGCTCGCCGAGACCTATCCGATCGCGGTCGCGATCCTCGAATGCGTCTGGTTCGGCGCGCCCGCCTCGGCGCCCGCCCCGGCAGCGGACACCGATCCCCTCCCCGCACCGGAGACCGCCGCATGAACCGCCTCGAATTCAAGGCCGCCCTTGGCGTCGACGACACCGGCACCATCACCGGCATTGCGTGGCCGTTCGGCACGCCGGACCGCGTCGGCGACGTGATCGATCCCGGCGCCTTCGCCACCGCCGCGACCCCGATCCCGATGTTGTTCGCGCACGATCCCGCCCAGCCTGTCGGCGTCTGGGATAGCGCGATCGAGTCCGCCGAGGGGCTGACCGTGAAGGGTCGGCTGCTGATCGATGACGTTGCCCGCGCCCGCGAAGTCCGCGCGCTTGTCCGCGAGGGCGCTGTCACCGGCCTCTCGATCGGGTTCGTCACCCGCAAGGCCGCGCCGCGTCGCGGTGGCGGGCGCACCATCTCGGCTCTGGACCTTCTCGAAATCTCGATCGTCTCGGTTCCGAGCCATCCCCGCGCCCGTGTGACGGGCGCCAAGTCCGCCTCGACTGCGATCGCCGTCGCCGAGGCAATCCACCGCGCCGCCTCGGCGCTTCGCACCGAAAGGTAATCCCATGACCTGCCACACTCCCGGCGCGTTCGCCGGTGCCATCGAACTGAAGGACTCCGGCGAGGCTGACCCGGCCGATATCATCGGCACGGCCCTGGACGATCTTCGCCAGTCCGTCGACGACCGGCTGAAGGCCGTCGAGACCAAGGCCGACAAGATCGAGGCGCGGCTGAACCGCCCGGCGATCGGCGCGGATGCCGACAAGGCCGACGATATCGAGCGCAAGGCGTTCGGCACCTATCTGCGGCTCGGCAACTCGGCGCCCGCCGAGGAACTGAAGACGCTCACCGTATCGAGCGATCCGCAGGGCGGCTATCTGGCGCCGGCCGAACTGTCGAGCGAGTTCATCCGCGATCTGGTCGAGTTCTCGCCGATCCGCTCGCTCGCGTCCGTCCGCACCACCGGCGCGCCGGTCGTCGCCTATCCGCGCCGCACCGGCATCACCAATGCCAAGTGGAAGGGCGAGACTCAGGCATCGGAAGGTTCCGAGCCGGCCTTCGGACAGGTTGAAATCCCGATCCGGGAGATCAACACCTACGTCGATATCAGCAACCAGCTTCTCAGTGACAGCGGCGGCACCGCCGAGGCCGAAGTGCGGCTCGCACTCGCCGAGGACTTCGGCCAGAAGGAAGGGCTGGCGTTCGTCAAGGGATCGGCCGCGCTGGAGCCGGAAGGCATAATGGCGAATGCCGACGTGCAGGCGACCGCGACGGGCAATGCCGCGACGCTCGGCGCCAATCCGGCCGATCTGCTGATCAGCCATATGTATGCGCTTCCCGCCGCCTACCGCTCGCGTGGCGTCTGGCTGATGAACGGCAGCACCCTTGCCGCGATCCGCAAGCTCAAGGATGGCACCACCGGCGTCTATCTGTGGCAGCCGGCCTATGCGCAGGGACAGCCCGAAACCATCCTCGGCCGCCCGGTGATCGAGGTTCCCGACATGGACGACGTCGGCGCCGGTGCGCAGCCGATCCTGTTCGGCGACATCGCCACCGCCTACCGGATCGTTGATCGCGTCGGGCTCTCGATCCTCGTCAACCCGTTCCTCAGGGCAACCGAGGGCATCACCCGCATTCACGCGACCCGCCGCGTCGGCGCCGCTGTCGTGCAGCCCAAGGCGATCCGCAAGATCGTCTGTGCGGTCGCCTAAGCCCGCCGAACCCCGAAAGGAACACTCCCATGCGTGACCTCATTTCGAACATCGGCGCCGAGCTTGCCCTTGTCCCGGCCGTCAAAACGGCGGCCGGCGAAGGCCCGGCGATCGACCTTCTCGGCTTCGGCCGGATCGCCTTCCTTGTCACCACCGGCGCGATTGCCGGTGATGGCGACTTCGGCGTGAAGGTTCAGGAATCCGACAGCCCGTCGCCGGAGACCTTCACCGACGCGGACGCTGCCGTGGTGGACAGCACCGCCCCGGTGAGCCTCGGCGCGAACGCGACCTACAAGCTCGGCTATCGCGGCTTCAGGCGCTACGTCCGGCTTGCCCTCACGAAGGCCGGCGGAACCTCGATCGCGGCCGGTGCCGTTGCCGTTCTCGGCGACGTGCAGCGGCGCCCGGCAGCCTGAGGCGCGACGATCATGCGGCTCGCAGCGGACGAGATTACCATCAAGGTCGGTTCGGAGACCGTGCGTCTTCGGCCGACGCTGCGGGCCGCAATGCGCCTTGAAGCCCGGCACGGCGGCATGACCGGGCTGTTCCGCGCCATCGCCGATGGCTCGCTGACCGTTATCGCCGACGTGATCAGCGAATGCAGCGACCGGCCGACCATGGTCCCGGTGATCTTGGGCAATCCGAGCTTCGGCGGACTGCACGGCACGCTGGACGGCATCACGGAACCGCTGATCCGGCTGGTCGGTCTGTTCGCCGGCATCGACATGGACAACCCGCCGGGGCATGAACCCGCCCCGGCCGACGCACCGCCGGTCAGCTTCGCCGACTACATCGAAGCCCTGTTCGGCATCGGCACCGGTTGGCTCGGCTGGACGCCCGAACAGACGTGGAACGCCACGCCGGCCGAAATCCTCGCCGCGCGCAAGGGCCGCATCGCCATGCTGACCGAACTGTTCGGCACCGGCGAGAGACCCGACGACCACGATCCCCGCAACCTCCCCGATCCCGGCAGCGTCAAGGCAGGGATCGGCCGCCTGAAGATGCTTCAGGCCAGCTTGGCGGGCGCCCGCTGATGACCGGCTTCACCCATACGGGAGCACTCCTTGACGGCCCCGCGACCGGCCGAACAACGAAAAGCGACATCGCCGCTCCCGATCGCCATGACGGCAACGTTTGGCGTCAATGTCGCACGGTCGCACCTATTCAGCCGGGGTTCGCGTGATGCCTGTCCGCGCACCCCGTATCTGCGGCTGCGGTCATGCGGTGCCGAGCGGCGCCCGCTGCGCTTGCCAGCTTCGCCGCGATGCCGAGCGCAAGGCCCGCCACGATGCGCACCGCCCCACCGCCCGGCAGCGTGGATACGATTCCAAGTGGGACCGCGAGCGCGCCGCCTTCCTCGCCGCGCACCCCACCTGCCAGCGCGACGGCTGCACCGCTCCGGCGACCGTCGTCGACCACATCACCCCGCACCGTGGCGACATGCGCCTGTTCTGGCGTCGCTCCAATTGGCAGGCCCTGTGCGCGCCCTGTCACTCCCGGTGGAAGCAGGCGAGGGAGCGGCTGACCCGATGAGCCGGCTGGCGTTAGATCAACGTCTGCGGCGCCGTTTGCGAGCCTTCCGGCCGTCTCGCGGCAAGGCGATCACTATGAGCGGCACGCTGATGAACAGATCGAGCGGCAGAACGCTCGGATCGAAAGTGATAGAGATGAACAGGCTGAACATGGCCAGTACCTTTCCAGCTGGCCCGATGTTCACGATGGCCGGACGACAACCGCTGCACGGCGATCCGGCGCTGCATAATAAGGAATCGGGTCCGTCGGCTAATTCCGACGGATACCCTCGATATAGGCGAGCCCAAGGGCGTGCGCAACCCCTGAGTTCGGCCGCCCGCTTTCCGGGATCGAGCGCGGTGGGGCCGACACCGGGGGGGGGCACCGACTTTGCCGAGCGCATGGGGACCGGCGCGGGGAGGTTCGCGCGCGATCCCGACGAAACAGAGTTTCCGCAGTGAGGCCCGGCAATGTCCGCCATCACCGTTCATGATCTGAAGGCACACCTGAACATCACGCATTCAGGCGACGACGATCTGCTTGCCGGCAAGATCGCGGCAGCCTCGGCGTGGATTGATCGGTTTCTTGAAGTGCCGCTCGCCGACTATCCCGTTGCCGAGCCTCCCGAGATGACGCCGGAGGAAGCCGAGGCGTTCGATTTCGAGGCGTTCGACCCCTACGCCGGCGTTCCCGCCCCGATCAAGGAGGCTGTCCGGCAGCTTGCCGCGCATCTCTACGAGAACCGGGAGGCGAGCCTTGTCGGCATCACCGCCGAGGCCGTGCCGTTCGGCCTGTTCGATCTGATCGGGCCTTACCGGGCTTGGAGCTTCTGAGATGGCCGATCAGCTTGACCGCCTCAGCCGGCGCCTTGAGGCGATCCCGAAACGGGTTCGCGAGGCCGTGCAGCCTGCCCTGAAGGCGTCCGGTGACGAGCTCGTCAACCGTATGCGGCAGCTTGCGCCCGAAGACACCGGCGCCCTCAGAGACCCGATCGAGGCGACGCCGGCCGGCCGGACCACGCCGGCCTATTCGCAGCCGGGCGGTTCCCGCGTGGTCCCTGAGAACAGCGTCGTGGTGACGGCCGGCAACAGCGACGTGCGCTATCCGCACCTTGTCGAATACGGCACCGCGACCGCGCCCGCACAGCCGTTCTTCTGGCCGGCGTTCCGGCTGACCCGCAAGCGTATCGAGACCCGCATCAAGCGCGCGATTTCGAAGGCCGTCCGGGAGGGCTGGACGAGGTGACCGATCCGAGCCTTGCCCTTCAGAAGCTCATTCGCGCCCGGCTCGCCGAGGCTGCGGCCGTAACCTCGCTGGTTGATCCGCACCGCATTCTCGATCGAGGCGCCCGGCCGGAAGGCTTCCCCTGCATCATCATCGGCGAGGGACAGACGGTCTATGCCGACGACTTCGACGCCTACCATGATCGGATCTTCGCCGACGTGCATCTCTGGACCGAGGAACCCGGCCTCGCCGGCGCCAAGGAGATCGCCGGCGCGGTGCGCGAAGCGCTTCGGTCGCGGCCGTGGTCCATGGACGGGCATGTTTGCCGCGCCCTGACGGTTGCCGGCGCCCGGTTCATGCGCGACCCGGACGGCACCCATGGGCATGGGATCGTGAGCGTCATGGCGATCGTGCAGCGGAGGGCCGCGTAATGCGCGCCGGCAAGCTCGATCGCCTGATCACCCTCGAACACAACGCCGGCGCCGGGAGCGTCGACGATTACGGCGTTCCCGCCGAGACATGGGCAGCGGGCGCGACGGTCCGGGCACAGGTAATCGAGGCCGGCACCGACGAGTTCATGCGTGGCTATGGCGAGGCGACCGCCCGCGTCGTCGTGTTCCGGCTTCGCTGGATTCCGGTCAGCCTCGCCGACCGCGTGATCTATGAAGGCGAGCCCTTCAATATCCGCAGCGTCAAGGAGATCGGCCGGCGTCGCGGCATCGAACTGCGGTGCGAGAGGATCGGACCGTGACGCGCGGCCGGAAGCCCGATCGGATCGTCACCGGATCAAACACCGTCGCCGAGGCGCCGCGCGCACCCGCATGGCTGTCCAAGGATGCCAAGACGGAATGGAACCGCGTGGCGCCGATCCTGACAGACCGGCGCACCCTGACCGAAGCCGACCTCGGCACCCTCGAATCCTACTGCACTGCGACCGGGACCGTCCGGGAGATGCAGCGCATCCTGAACCGGGACGGCGCGATCGTTGACACCGACAAGGGGCCGAAGCGGCACCCTGCCCTCGGCGTGCAGAACGCCGCTATGACCACCGCCCGCCTGTGCGCCGCCGAGCTTGGCTTGACGCCTGTCAGCCGGTCCCGCCCTGCCATCCGCGACGAAGCCGATGACGACGACGTATCCGACCTGGGTCTGTGACGGCTCGCCGATCCCCGATCCGTTCGGCCATGGCGAGCGGGCGGTGCGGTTCCTGAAGGCGTTGAAGCACCCCAAGAGCACCGCGCGCGGGCGGGCATTCCAGCTTGATCCGTGGCAGGAACGCATTGTCAGGGCGATCTACGGGCCGCGCCACGACGACGGCACCCGGATCGTGCGCACCGTCGTCATGTTGCTGCCGCGCGGCAACCGCAAGACCTCGCTCGCCGCTGCTCTTGCCCTGTTGCACACCATCGGACCCGAACGGGTTCCGGGCGGCGAAGTGATCAGCGCCGCGGCGGACCGCAAACAGGCCCGCCTTGCCTTCGCCGAAGCGCTCGGCATCGCCCGCGAGCACAAGAAGATCGCCGGCGTCGTCAACGTGCAGGACTACCGCAACCGGCTGACCTACCCGAACGCCGGATCGTTCTATGAGGCGATATCGGCCGATGCCGGAACGCAGCACGGCCGAACGCCGGCATTTGTTCTCGCCGACGAACTGCACGCATGGCCGAAACGCGATCTGTGGGACGTGCTCAGGTCCGGTTTGCCGAAGACGCGGGGTTCACTATTGATCGTCGCGACCACGGCCGGACGCGGACAGGACAACATCGCGCATGAGATCGTCGACTATGCCCGCAAAGTGGCACGCGGCGATTTCGACGATCCGGCGACGCTGCCGATCCTGTTCGAAACCGCCCCGGATGCCGACTGGCGAGATGAATCGGTCTGGCACCGGGCGAACCCCGGCCTTGCGCATGGCTATCCCGATATCGAGGGGCTTCGCCAGCTTGCCCGCGAAGCCGAGAACCGCCCCGGCGACCGTGAGGCGTTCCGGCAGCTTCACCTGAACGTCTGGCTCGATCATTCGACCTCGCCGTTCGTCGACATGCCCGTCTATGACGAAGGCGCCGCGCCCGTGGACCTCGCCGAGCTTGAGGGTGCACCCTGTTGGCTCGGCGTGGACCTGTCGTCAACGACGGATTTGACCGCGATCGTCGCCGCGTGGCGCGACGGTGACGACGGCTATGCGGTGCACCCGTGGTTCTTCTGTCCGGCCGACAATCTTCGAGCCCGCGCCGACAGAGACGGCGTGCCGTATCCGGCTTGGGCCGAAGCTGGTCATATCACCCCGACGCCGGGCAACGTCGTCGACTTCCGGGCGGTTGAAGCGACCATCCGCGACCTGTGCGAGCGCTTCGACGTTCGCGAGATCGCCTTCGATCCGCACCTTGCCCGAAACATGCTGAACAACCTCGCCGAGGACGGCTATCCCGCCGTCGAAATGCGGCAGGGCTGGGTAACGATGGCGCCCGCCATCAAGGAACTGGAACGGGCGATCGTCGGCCGACGGTTCCGGCATGGCGGGCACCCGGTGCTGCGCTGGAACTTCGCCAACATCGCCGTGGAAACCGACAAGGCCGGCAACAAGAGCTTCCACAAGGGCAAGAGCCGCGACCGCATAGACGGCGCCGTTGCTGCCGCGATGGCCGTTGCCCGCGCCGCAGCCGGCGACGACGGCCGGTCCGTCTATCTCTATCCGACCGCCCGCCCGGACGGGCTCCTCGTGTTCTGAAGGCACCGCCATGGCTACCGAAGATCAGCAGCTTGTCGTCGCACTCGAAGCCCGCATCCGGGACTTCGAGAGGAATTTCCAGCGCGCCAATCAGACCGCGCGGCGGAACTGGTCCGCGATCGAGGATCGCGGCCGGCAGGCCGCCCGCCGGATCGAGCGCGACGCGGGAACCGCAGCCGCGTCCGTCAACCGGGCGATGGCCGGCATGACCGCCGGGATCGGCCGCTATGCGCTTGGCGGGATTGCCGGCGGGCTCGGCGTCGCCGCGATCAACCGCTACGCCGATAGCTGGATTCGCGTGCAGAACCAGCTTCGCGTGACCGGGCTTGAAGGCGATGACCTCGCTCGCACCCTCGACAATCTCTATGCGATTGCCCAGCGCAACGGCGTCGCGATCGAACCGCTCGCGACCCTCTACGGCCGGCTGTCGCAGGCACAGGCCGAACTTGGCGCCACCGGCGCCGATCTGACCCGCTTCACGGAAGGTGTTTCGCTTGCCCTGAAGGTCGCCGGCACCGACGCGGCCGGCGCATCCGGTGCCCTGCTACAGCTTAGTCAGGCGCTCGGCGGTGCGATCGTGCGCGCCGAGGAATTCAACTCGATCAATGAGGGCGCCCGGCCGATCCTTCAGGCCGTCGCCAACGGATTGAAGGAAGCCGGCGGCAGCGTCTCGACGCTGCGCAGCCTTGTCGTCGACGGCAAGGTGAGCTCCGAGGCGTTCTTCCGCGCCTTCCTCGCCGGCATGGGCGACCTCGAGGCGAAGGCCGCGACCACCGCACAGACCTCGTCTCAGGCGTTCTCGATCTTCGCGAACGCCTTCGCCCGGTTGATCGGCGAGATCGATGACACCACGAAGGCGTCCGCCCGCTTCGCCGAGTTCATGGGCCGTGTCGCCGAGGCGCTGGATTGGGCAACCGATCGTGTCGGACCGCTCGCCGACAGGCTTCGCGAGCTTCAGGACGCGACGTCGATATTCCAGCATCTCGGATTCGGCGGACTGATCGGCGGCAATTGGCTCGGCGCGGTCGGCACCCTGTTCGATGCCACGCAGCGGCTTGTGCAGCAGGCGAAGGGGATCGAGGCCGACGTTCGGACCCTCGGCGATCCGTCCGCCCGCGAACCCGGCGACCGCGTTTCGATCCGCAGCACCACCGAGCCGGTATCCCTCGCCGACTTCAAGCTTCCCGGCGACGACGACGTGAACAAGGCCCGCGCTCGGCAGAAGTCCTATGACGACGTTCGCGCATCTGCCGAGCGCTACATTGCCACCCTCGAAACCGAGCGCGCCACCTTGGGGCTTGCCACCGGCGAGGCGGCAGCGCTGCGCATGGAGCACCAGTTGCTCGCCGAAGCCCAGCGCGCCGGCATCACCTTGACCGATGGCCAGCGCGCCGAGATCGCGGCGCTCGCCGCACAGTATGGCGTTCTCGCCGGCGAGATCGAGCGCACCCGTGATGCCCAGTCCGGCCTTATCGACCGCATGGACGATCTTCGCGGCACCGCGACCGACGTTCTCGGCGGATTTGCATCCGACCTGAGGCAGGGCCGCACGCTCGCCGATGCGCTGGCGAACGCGCTCAATCGGATTGTCGACACGCTCATAGACATGGCCGTCCGCAGCCTTGTCGAGGCCGCGCTTGGACCGCTCGGCACGGCGGGCGGCGGGTTCCTCGGCTCGCTGTTCCGCCGGGCGGACGGCGGGATCGTGGAACGGGCAACGGGCGGCATCGTGCGCGGGCCGGGCACGTCAACATCGGACAGCATTCCGGCGCTGCTGTCCAATGGCGAGTTCGTCGTGAACGCTGCGGCTACACGGCGGCACCGGGCGCTGCTGGAAGCGATCAACGCGGGCACCCTTCCCGGCTTCGCCAGCGGCGGGATCGTCGCGCCGGCGCCGGTGCCCAGTATCGCCCCGATGCGCGCCCCGGCTGCCCCGGTGATCAGCGTCACCGCCCCGATGAACATCACGATCGAGGGCAGCGCCGGCACGCCCGAACAGAACGCCGATCTGACGCAGCGCATGGGCCGCGAGATCGAGGTGATCATGCGCAAGACGGTAATCGACGAGATCCTGACTCAGATGCGTCCGGGAGGGATTCTGTCGCGCTGACCGAAGCATCCCGCTTCGAAAACGCTATACTGTATCAACGCGGCCGACCCGCCGACAAAAGAAAGCCTCCCCGGCGCGCTGCTAGAACACCGGGGAGGCTATGTGGAGTAGTCGATGCCCGACTATTATAGCGCCGACGGCGCCGGACTGCATAGGTTAAACGAAGAAAATCGCGACAAGGCCGATCTTGATCGCGCGTTGTTCGGCTGGTCAAAGCCTCGCAACACTGTGATGCTCGCCGGCTCGCCGACCGAAGCCATTCGAAGCGGCGAAATCGAAGCTTTGCTCGCCGAAGTCGACGCCATGCCGGCCGACGACGCAGGCGAGGCCGCTGGTAGCCATCCCGCACCCGCCCCGGTATCCGACACCGGCGACGACGATCGGCCGCCCATGGGCACGCCTGTTGCGTCCGCCGAATCCCGGCCGGACAGCGATGACGAGTTGGCTGAAATCGTGAAGCTCGCCGAAAGCGGCGAACTGCACCTACCGGCCGAACCGCGCCCCGGCATGCCGATGCTCGATCCGCACCCGGTGCAGAACATTATCGAGGACTACAAGCGCAAGCAGCACGATCGCGCCGCGAGGAAGCGGCAGGCTGCCGCAGACCGCAAGCGCGAACGTGACCGGCATCGGGCGGCTGCCAAGCGCGAAGCCGAGCGGCAGGCCCGCGCCGAGGCGATGAACGCCGACGCGGCACGCAGCGCGGCAATCCGGGACCGGATCAAGGCCGAAGCCGACAGGCGCCTCGCCGCACTGTTGGCCGCTACATCGGCCGCGAAGCTCGACAAGCGTCTCGCGAAGATCAAGGGTGCCGAGCGCAACTATGTGACGCTCTGGATCGCCGCGACGGCCGCAGGCGTCAACCACGCCGGCAAGCCCAGCCTGTCCGACATCGCCGCAATCGCCTCTCGCCGGTTCCCATGCGACCGCTACAAGGTGCGTCGGATGCTGAAGGTGATCGAGGGGCTGGAAGCGTCCGGGGTTTGGGCGCCGTTCTCGGCGACCTGATTGCGACGGGTTTTGTGCTAGACAAATCCGACCTGTGACCGGCCGGGACCAGACCCGCGCGACGGATTTTGTGCTACACAAATAAGCGCACATCGTGCACTTGCGACGCGGTTTGTGCTAGACAAATCCGGGCTGGGGCTGTGCTAGACAAATCGCCGGGCTGTGCTAGACAAACGCCCGCGAGCCGGAGATGCCGGAGTCAGCCTATCTCATTGTCCTATAAGGATTTTTGCCTTCCGCGCCGGACGTATTTGTCTAGCACAAAATCCGTCGCGGATTCCCCTTATAAGAAGAAGAAGAAGAAGAAGAAGACTCTTACAGAACTAGGAAAAACCGAAGGTTTTTCCAACCGCGCGACTCCGGCAGGAACCGCCGACTTGGGGAATTGAGAACTCCCGGCTCGCTGCGCTCGCCTCCCGTTCTCAATTCCCGATTCTCGATGAGATGGAATACTCCCGGCTTGGGCCGAAGGCCGGGCTGGTTGCCTCAAGAGAGGATCGAGGGCGCCCGGCTCGCTGCGCTCGCCTCCCGCCCTCACTCCCGGTCTCGCCGAAGGCTCCGCTGCCGAGTCTGGATTCAACATCCCCGGCCTCGCCGAAGGCTCCCGGTGACGTTGAAGGCCCTCAAGTGCAGCCGCTGGAATCGCCCCGCGCCGCCCCGGTTCAGTCAGAACTGACTTAACCCGTTGTTTTTGCATGTGTTTTCGTCTTGACGACGCGCCCGGCGCGTGAATCACTGTCGCCATCAACACGCACCGGAGACTCGAAAATGCCCAGCGACACCGTAGACAGACCCGCCGGCCACTACCTCGACGACGCCACCTATGCCCGCCTCGTCCACGCCCTGCTGTCCGCCCGCGACGAAGACGCCCTCAAGATCGCCCTCGGCGAGATCGGCGATACCTGGCCACTCTCGATCGCCATCACGAACTTGAGCGAGGGTCTGACCCGCTCCGGCGACCCGATAGGCGATTGCTGAATCAGGGAGGCGCCGCCAGCGGCCGTTCGCATGCTCCCGGCTGTCAGGGACTCAGGTGAGGCGAGCGGCCGTCTGTGGGGCTGCAAATTCTCGTCGCCCTCCCTCTTGCAATCCTATCCGCAGATTGCTAGGTAACGGTCACTATCGTTACCGTTATCCACGAGGAGCCCCACATGGCACTATCCCCGGCAGAGAAGCAGCGCCGCTATCGCGAGCGTCAGAAGGTCAAGATGGCCGAACAGGCGAAGCAGGCCCGGCATGTCGCCGACGACACCGCCCCATTCCTCGCAGTCACGTTCGCCGACTTCCTCCGGCAGGACGGCGAGGCGCAAGCCAACGCCCTGCCGTTCATTCAGGAAACGCTCGGCAGCGTCGGGCTGGACAGCACCGATTGGGAGGCCGACGAAGATCCCGAGTGGCATGAATACCAGTGGGACGGAACGACCGATCGCGGCTTGCTCGGAAAGGCCGAACGCATGGTCGGCGCGTTCCTCGACAGTGCCCGAGCCCTGTCCGAACTGATCAACCGCTACAAGCTTCAGGAAATCGACCGCGCCCTTGCCGAGATCGAGCGGGCCGACCTGTCCGACCCTGAGGCGAAGAAACAGGCGCTCGCCGACGTGGTGCGCCTCAACGCCCTACGGAAGCGGCTTCACAAGGAAGTCCGCTACTCGTTCCCCGCAACCGTCGTGAAAGGAGAATGAACGCCCGGCAGAGACACCGCGAATGCAAGCGACGCGGCCGAAGCCGCGTCGCCGGAAGCCTACCCGACTTCAACCCGTCCGGTGGCGTTGCGATCGCCCCGGCGAGCAGAGGATGACGCTAGCATGACTTATATGAAGTTCGCAAAAACCGCGTTGTCGTCCGGAGTGGACATCTTCAAGAATGAACTTTCGCTCGACGAGTTCGCCCTCGTCTGGCGCGAGACGATGTTCCCCCATTTATTCATCACGACTTCGAAGAGGCCCGCGTTGTCGTTGTCGAGGGCGAAGTCGTCGTGCTGCTGAAGCACGACAGACATCGACACGCGATCGTTCGGCGCGGCGTGATGATCAACGTGGATGATGGTGTCCATTCCGGACCCAGCGGACCGGGCGCATAACGCCCGCCCTCACAGCACCACCGCGCCCGGCAGGTCCGGGCGCGGAGTTCCCCGAACATCAATCCCATAGGAGGCAGTCTTGCCCAGTGACCACACTCGCCGCGCCATCGCGGCATACTTCCGAGCCGGCGGCATCGACCAGCCGAGCAACGCATCCGGCATCCGCGTCGCGAACGGGCTTCGCTATGTGCACCTGTTCAACGCGCGTGGCACGCTCGCCGTCTATCGCATCCTGAACAGCGGCAAGCTCCGGCGCCTGAGGCGGTGGCCGCCGACTCTCAACGTCGTCCAGATCGTCAACGTGCAGCCGCGCGCCGCAGCCTGACGCGACAAGCCCACACTCGCCTCAGAGGGCGCCCCGGTTCGCCGGTGGCGCCCTCTGCATGATGCTGATCTCGCTGCGGCCGATCATCGGCATGATGGTGATGGTGGCGGTGACTATCGTCGTCGTCATGCTCATGTTGACCGTCAGCATCACCGCGCAGCCGAAGCGCCAAAGGCATTACCACATTAGCCGCTGCCCCGCGTCGTCGGTGACAACGCCGTTTGCTGCTGTTCCTGTTGCTGCTGCTGATCGTCGGCATGTGATGATCGTGGTGATGCCGATCATCGTCATGATGGTGATGACGATGATCGGCATCCTCGTCGGTATCGTCGTCGCACCAACCGTGGAACGCTGGACGTTGTCGAACGTATTTATTATTGTGTAAGCGTTCGTCAGCTATGACGCTTGGCGTCGGAGTGTGAGAGATGACCGTCGTTGCCCACGTTGCCCACGCCGCTCCCGGTCGCATGAACGACGAGCAGCGCATGCGTGCAAACGCGGCGCTGCGCCGTAGTGGCATCGAGTATCAGATTGTAGGCGATGTTGATATGCGCGAAATGGCGCGCGCAATTTCGCGGCGATTTCCGAAGACCACCGAAAAGCTCGCAAAGAGCTGAGTTGTGGGAGAGCCGTTTTGGCTCGACGCCGAGCAGATAATTGAGCAGAATCAGGCGCTTGTTGAGGAAACAGGCGAGCCTTTCTTTTTGCGCAATGAAGGAGGCCTTCATAGCGCGACTGTCGCACCTATCAACTACTACCACTACAGTAACGAACGAGATCTTATAGTCCTAGCATGCGTTTTGATGCGTGCGATTGCGCAAAACCATCCATTCGAGCAAGGCAACAAGCGCACGGCCTTTGTCGCGGCCGCTGCTTTTCTGCTGATCAATGGAATTGTCTTTGATCCGCCTGACATTAGCACACCCGTCGCCGATCTATTACTGGAGTTCATAGATACCCATATGGACCTCCCGCCGTTTGTCGACCGATTTCGGCAGCTTGTGCCCGACTGGCAATATGGACACGCTGCAACAGACAACACGGTGCCTGCCGAGGACTATCTCGCGCACCTTTGGTTCCAAATTAGTCGAGACGCTTCTGACAAGTGATTAGCGTTGCAGTCCCCTCACCACCCGCAACCTAGCCATCCCCGGCGGCAGGTCCGGCGGGCGCGGCGCGCCCTGAACGTCTATCAGCGTCGCCCTGCACTCGTCACCGCGCGGTCGCCTGCGATCCGCTCCCGTCCGCCATGCGCAATCCCTCGTCAGCCTCTCGACAACCGTCGACGCGCCGAACGTCGCGGCGAGCGGTGCGAGGCGATATTTCCCGGATCGGCCGCACCGATCGCAGCTACGACGACAAACCAGTGCAATTCTGACGGCTGATTCCAAGTCGTTCACGCTCAGGCACAATCAGAGACTAAGTGCCCAAACTGCGCCAAGAACGACTCCAATAGGGAAACCCAGAATCACGTATGTGGGGCCAAGCGGCAACATCGAATACAGGATTGCAGAACAGACCAATGAGACCATGATCGTCAAAACGGGAAGCCACCAATCGAGGTATATGAACCCTGCAACAATCATTGATAATATGGCAACTGTGCAAATCAATCCACCGAAAAGAGTCATTAAAATCGATGGAATCCCCGGAGTGGCCATTGTTCCGAGGCTTTTACCGGATTCATTTGACGCGTAACTCGCAAGCACTAAGAAGAACAATGAAGATATGTAGACAGGATCCATTGCGTATTATCGTTCCTCTATGAGAGCGGGCTGCTGCCTAGCGTGTTCCAACCGTTGCTTTACGCCAATTTCGTTCAGAATCACATGAATCTCTGTTTCTGGGAACTGATGCTACGTGATTCGGCGACGACGAAGGGATAGACAGGCAGGCGCATGGCGGGTCGAGAAAATAGGGGGAACAACTCCTCGATCCTCCTCGCTCACGGGTTACAACCGATGTTACAAATGTTGTTACAAACACTCATACGAACCCATAATTAAGTATATGAAATAAAACGACAATTTTGAATGGTGCGGGCGGCGGGAGTCGAACCCGCATGGATTGCTCCGAGGGATTTTAAGTCCCTTGCGTCTACCGGTTCCGCCACGCCCGCGGAAGTCGCCATCCCCGGCGATACAGCTTCGTAGCGGCGTCGACAACCGTTGCGGGGATCCCGTCCGGCGGGCCGGTCAGCGGCCGTTGCCGGCGTCCCGCGATGCCGTGCGCGGCTTCAGGGCGAGAATGCGCTCGACGTGGCGCAGCACCGTGAGGATGACGATGCCCAGCAGCGTGGCGAGAAAGGCGACGGCCCAGGCGCCGACCCCACAGGCCAGGCCAATCGCGCCGGCAAGCCACAGCCCCGCACCCGTCGTCAGACCGCGCACGCGGTCGCCGCCCCGGATGATGGTGCCGGCCGCCAGGAAGGCCACCCCGGCCGTTACCGCCTCGATGATGCGGACCGGATCGGCGTTGTCGATGCCCTCGCGGGTCGCCTGCGCCACGATCTCGAAGGCAAGGATGGCGAATGTGGCCGCCGCGAGCGAAACCAGCATGTGGGTGCGAAGGCCGGCGGACACGCTGCGGACTTCGCGATCGAAACCGATCACCAGGCCGAACCCCGCAGCGACGGCCATGCGACTGCAGATTGCCGCAAGGCCAAACTCGGTCGAGAAGCCGCCGGAGAGGAGCTCGATCACCTCGGCTCAGCCTCCTCCCGACTGGGCGATCGGCGGCTGGAAGGCCAGTCCCGTATCCCATGGAAAGTAGATCCAGGTATCCTGGCTCACTTCGGTGATGAAGGTATCGACGAGCGGACGGCCCATCGGCTTGGCGTAGACGGTCGCGAAATGGGCCTTGGGGAGGATCTCGCGTACGACACGGGCGGTCTTTCCGGTGTCGACGAGGTCATCGACGATCAGGACGGCCGAGCCGTCGCCGCCATTGAGGTCAATGACCTTATGGCTGACTGGCTTGATGACGTCGAGACTGCCTTGGGTCTTGTAGTCGTGATAGGACGCGACGCCCACCGTCTCGATGATGCGGATGCCGAGCTCCCGCGCGACGATCGCGGTCGGAACCAGACCGCCGCGGGTGACGCAGACGATTGCCTGCCAGGTTCCAATTCCGGCCAGCCGCCATGCCAGCGCGCGTGCATCCCTGTGAAACTGATCCCACGACACGGGGAACGCCTTCTCTGCTCCGGGCGACATGCCGGCCTCCTCGGTGGTCAGGGTCGGACCTCGGCCAGCAACCGCTCGACGAGCGCCCGAACCTGCGCCTCGGCGGCGTCGAGCGCAGCGGTGTCGCGTGAGCGGAGAACGAGCGAGGTGGTGAACTGGTTTCCGTCGAAATGGGGATAGCTGCCGATCATCACCTGCGGAAAGGCGGCCTGAATGTCGCCGAGGGGTCCGCCGACGTCGCCCTCCTTGATTCCCCGGCCCTCGACCGTCCGGGATTCGATGACGGTCCCGGTCCGCAGCGTCGGCGCGATCGCATCGAGCATGGCGTGCATGACCGAGGGGATGCCGGCCATGACATAGACGTTGCCGATGCGCCAGCCGGGCGCCTTCGAAACGGTGTTCTCGATCAGCTCGGAACCCACCGGCATGCGCGCCATCCGCAGGCGCGCCTCGTTGAGGCGATCGCCGAGATACGCCTTCAGGATCTCTACGGCACGCGGATCGTGATGCACAGGCACGCCGAACGCCTCGGCGATGCCGTCCGCAGTGATGTCGTCGTGGGTCGGACCGATGCCGCCCGTGGTGAAGACATAGGTATAGCGCCCGCGCAGGGCGTTGACCGCCGCGGCGATCTCGGAGACGACGTCCGGAACGATGCGCGCCTCGCGCAGGTCGATACCGAGCGCGGTGAGATATTCCGCGATATAGCCGATATTGCGATCCTTGGTGCGGCCGGAGAGGATCTCGTCGCCGATCACGAGGACCGCCGCCGTCACCACCTCGCCGCCGTCACCCGCTGTCGCCTCGCCCATCGGTCCGCCTCGGTTGCGCCTGGGTGGCCGGTGGTCTATCGCAGGGCCGATAATCGCTCAAGTGGATCGACTTCGAGAACAGGATCGCGGCAGCGGCGGACGGACCTTCGATGCGCTTCGCAGCCCCTCTCACCGAAGGCCGGCTGGTCCGCCGCTACAAGCGGTTCCTGGCCGATGTCGCGCTTGCGGACGGGCGAACCGTCACGGCGCATTGCGCGAATCCCGGCTCGATGCTCGGACTCGCCGATCCGGGACTGCGGGTCTGGCTGTCGGCCGCCTACGATCCCAAGCGCAAGCTCGCCTGGTCGCTGGAGCTGGTGGAGGTCGATCTCGGGGCGGGGCCGGCCATCGTCGGCATCAATACCGGCCATCCGAACCGTCTCGTCGCCGAGGCGGTCGGATCGGGTCTGGTACCCGAACTTGCGGGCTACGAGGACTTGCGGCGGGAGGTCAAGTATGGACGCAACAGCCGCATCGACCTGCTGCTGACGCGCTGCGCGCATCCCGACTGCTATGTCGAGGTTAAGAACGTCCATCTGATGCGGACGGCAGGACTGGCCGAGTTTCCCGACTCGGTGACCGCGCGCGGAGCCAAGCATCTGGACGAACTCGCCGCCATGGTCGGCCGCGGCGCCCGCGCGGTGATGTTCTTCCTCGTGCAGCGCGGCGATGCCGACCGGCTGGCGATCGCCCGCGACATCGATCCGGGTTACGCGGCGGCGCTCGCACGCGCCCGCTCGGCAGGCGTCGAGGTGCTCGCATACCGCTGCAAGGTCACGCCCGAGGCAATCGAGCTCGATGCGCCGTTGACCTGCGAGGATTAGCAGCCGTCGCGCTCCAGCACTACGTTGAGGCGGGTTTCGGCGATGATGGCATAGCCCATCGCCTCGAGTTCGGCGATGCAGTCCGTCTGCCAGCGGCCGCGTGCATTCTCGACGATGAACAGACGCGGCAACAGACGCGGCGGCGCATCGCGCAGGAATGGAATCAGGATCAGATCTTCGGCGCCTTCCACGTCGATCTTGATGGCGTCAATATGGTCGAGCCCCTCGTCTTCGATGAGACCGAGCAGTGTACGGGCCGGGACCTGCACCGACTGTCCCTCCTCCAGTGGGGCGCCCTGGAACTTCACGCTCGACTCACCCTTGTTGCGGGTGGCCAGGAACAGCGTCATCTCGCCCTCCCTGTCGGCGAGCGCGCATCCAATCGCCTTCACGGTTCCCGACGGATTGAGCGAAATGTTGGCGACGAGCCGCTCGAACACGTCCGGCTGCGGCTCGATCGCCAGGATGCGCGCGCCGTGCCCGGCGAGACCCGCAACGAACAGCGAATAGGCACCGATGTTCGCGCCGATGTCGATGAACACGAAATCGGCGCCGATCCGACCTGCGAGAAGCTGGCGTTCCAGCGGATCGAAGAACTGGGGCGTGAACAGGATGCGCTTCTCGGACACGTTGTTGAACGGATACAGGCGCATCCGCTGGCCGAACACCTCCACGTCAAGCGAGCCGCGGAACGTCATCATCGCCAGACGGCGCGCCAGAAAGGCGCAGCGCTTGCCCAGCCACGTGTCCGGCCGAGAGCGGGTAAAATCGATCAGACGAGCCTGCAGGGCGCTCGGTGCAAAGGTGCCGAAGGCAGGCGCGTCGCGCGCGGTGCCGGCGTCGCTGTGGTTGTGTTCGATCATCTGGCCGAGAGACCACAACACGCGCCGGCACGCAAGGGAACGCCTAGCGGCAGCGAAGCGCGGCTTGCGTGCCGTCGCCGTTCCACTACATTCGGCCTTACGTATTACTCTGACCAGGCCCGCTCCGGATGGGGCTGGTCGGGAGCGTCCGGATATCCATCATGAATTACATCGACGCCAGCATCGCGCCGGCACGCAATACCGGCGAGATCAAGCTTCATGGACCCGAGGCATTCGAGGGCATGCGCAAGGCCGGCAAGCTCACGGCCGAGGCGCTTGATCTCGTCGCCGGCTTGGTCAAGCCTGGTGTCACCACCGCAGCGATCGACGACATTGTCTATCAGTTCGCCCGCGACAACGGGGCGTATCCTGCCTCGCTGCTCTACCGCGGCTATCCGAAGGCGATCTGTACGTCGATCAACCATGTGGTCTGCCATGGCATTCCCAACGAGAAGCCGCTGCGCGAGGGGGATATCGTCAATGTCGACGTAACGCTGATCGTCGATGGCTGGTACGGCGATTCGAGTCGCATGTATCCGGTCGGCGAGATCTCGCGACGGGCCGAGCGTCTGATCGAGGTGACGTGGGAGGCGATGATGCGCGGCATCGGCGCGGTCCGTCCGGGCAACACGACCGGGGATATCGGTGCCGCGATACAGAGCTATGCCGAGGCGGAGCGGACATCGGTGGTTCGTGATTTCTGTGGCCATGGCCTCGGCCGTGTGTTCCATGATACCCCGAACATCCTGCATTTTGGCGAACCCGGCGAGGGCATCGAGCTGAGGCCCGGGATGCTGTTCACCATCGAGCCGATGATCAACCTGGGCCGTCCGCACGTGAAGGTGCTCGGCGATGGCTGGACGGCGGTCACGCGCGACCGCTCGCTGTCGGCACAGTTCGAGCACACGGTCGGGGTCACGGACGACGGGGTCGAGATCTTCACCCTATCGCCGGCCGGCCTCGACAAGCCGCCCTATCGTAGAGCGTGAGCCAATGGCGGGCTTCGACGAACGGTCGCCCAAGCCCGACACCGATGCTGCCGGTCACCGCAACCGGCTCAGGGATCGCTTCCTGAAGGGCGGCGCAGACGCGCTGCCCGATTACGAGTTGCTCGAACTGCTGCTGTTCCGCAGCCTGCCCCGCATCGACACCAAGCCAATCGCCAAGCGCCTGATCGGGCGTTTCGGGTCGTTCGCTGAGGTAATCGCCGCGCCGCCGGCGCGGCTGCGCGAGGTGGAAGGGGTCGGCGACGCGGTGGTGACCGATCTGAAGCTCGTCCAGGCGGCGGCCGAACGGATTGCCCGCGGGGCCGTACGGAAGCGGCCGGTCCTGGCGTCCTGGTCGGCCGTCATCGAATATTGCCGCACGACCATGGCCTTCGCCGAGAAGGAGCAGTTCCGGATCCTGTTTCTCGACAAGCGCAACGCCCTCATTTCCGACGAGGTCCAGCAGACCGGCACCGTAGACCACACGCCGGTCTACCCGCGCGAGGTCATCAAGCGCGCGCTCGAGTTGTCGGCGACGGCGATCATTCTGGTGCACAATCATCCCAGCGGCGATCCGACCCCTTCCCGCGCGGATATCGAGATGACCAAGACCATTGTCGATATCGCCCAGCCCCTCGGCGTTACCGTTCATGATCACGTCATCGTCGGCCGCAACGGTCATGCCAGCCTGCGCGGGCTGAAGCTGATCTGACAACGGCCCGCGGCCCGATCGCACCTCGATGGGGCTGGCAACGGCGGGCGGACGCTCGCCCTGATGACGCCGTGCATGTTGAAGGGCTCCTGATGCGTCCCCGGCCTCAACGTCCGAGACGGCTTCGGGTTATGGGCCCGACGGCACGATGCCCACGCCAGGAGCTGCAGGAAGGTTAGCACATGTTCAGGATCGCCGTCGACGACGCCGAAATCCGCCGCCGCCTGGACAGGGGCTCCACGAACTGGCCTCCGCAGGTGCGCGCCATCGGCGACGACATGGTCGCAGCGACGTGTTCGTGTTTGCGTGAACGGCACGGGCCGGGCGGCGCAACCTGGGCGCCGAAGCGACCAACAGCCATCGCCGCCCGTCCGAGACAAGGCCATCGACCGCCCCGACCGCTGATCGGTGCGAGGCGGCGGCTCAGGATGCATCCGCAACCTTCGCCGCCGCCGCGGGATCTGCCCATTTCTCAGGCACGGCGCCCATCTATCCCCCTCGCGCCGCCTGACCGATTGCCTTACCGTTTGCGTCGACGAACGGAACGGCCTCATAGTAGTCGCCGGGGACGGCTCCGCAGGGGAGGACATGGGAGCGAACTTCTTCGACGAAATGCTTGGCTCGCCCGACGGCTGCCGGGTTCCATATCTCGGACTGCGGAAATGGCTCGATGAAACGCCTCCAGAGCTGATCGAGCAGCGCCGCCTCGATGCGGAACTGCTTTTCCGGCGGATCGGCATCACCTTCGCGGTCTACGGCCAGGAACAGGCCGAGGAACGCATCATCCCCTTCGATATCGTTCCACGTATCCTGACGTCCGAGGAATGGGCGCGGCTGGCGCGCGGGCTGGAGCAACGGGTCAGAGCCATCAACGCCTTCCTGCGCGACATCTACGGACCCCAGGACATCCTCAAGGCCGGCATCCTTCCGCCCGAACTTGTCTTCGCCAATCCCGCCTTCCGGCCCGAAATGATGGGCCGCAAGGTGCCCGGCAATGTCTATGTGCCGATCGCCGGCATCGACGTCGTTCGCGTCGATCCGGACACCTTCTATGTCCTGGAGGACAATGCGCGCACACCCTCCGGGGTCTCCTACATGCTGGAGAACCGGGAGGTGATGATGCTGCTGTTTCCCGAGCTGTTCTCGCGGCACCATATTCGCCCGGTCGACAACTATCCTGAGGAACTGCTGGCGACCCTGCAGTCGATCGCGCCGCCGACGGCTGGGAGCGAGCCGACGATCGTCCTGCTCACTCCCGGGCAATTCAACAGTGCCTACTACGAACACTCCTTCCTGGCCGACAAGCTGGGTATCGAGCTGGTCGAAGGCCGCGACCTGGTGGTGCGCGACGACGTTGTCTACATGCGGACGACCGAGGGATTGCAGCGCATCGACGTGATCTACAGGCGGGTCGATGACGATTTCCTCGACCCCCTCACCTTCCGCCCCGATTCGGCGCTGGGTGTCGCCGGACTGATGTCTGCATACGATGCGGGGAATGTCAGCCTGGCCAACGCGGTCGGCACCGGAATCGCCGACGACAAGGCGATCTATTCCTATATGCCGGAAATCCTCTCCTTCTATCTCGGCGAGGAGCCTGTGCTGAAGAACGTTCCCACGTGGCGCTGCCGCGAGCCGGAAGCGCTGACCTACGTGCTGGAGCACCTTGAGGAACTGGTGGTCAAGGAGGTGCACGGCTCCGGCGGCTACGGCATGCTGGTCGGCCCGGCATCGGACAAGGCGATGCGGGAGGCGTTCGCCGCCAAGCTCAAGGCCGAGCCGGACAACTTCATCGCCCAGCCGACGCTCGCCCTCTCGACGTGCCCCACCTGGGTCGACAGCGGACTCGTCCCCCGCCATGTCGATCTGCGCCCCTTCGTGCTGAGCGGTGCCGACAGGGTGCGCATCGTGCCCGGCGGGCTGACCCGTGTCGCGCTGAAGGAGGGCTCGCTGGTGGTCAATTCGAGCCAGGGCGGCGGGACCAAGGACACGTGGGTGATCGATGGCTGAAACCGTTCCGCTACGCCGGGGAGCCGCCCGGCCATGCTGAGCCGCACTGCCGACAACCTGTTCTGGATGTCGCGCTATGTCGAGCGCGCGGAGAACATCGCTCGCGTCCTGCATGCAGCGTCGCGCATGGCGTCGGTGCCCGGCACCTCCGACGGTATCACCAACGAATGGGAATCGGCGCTTGCCGCCTCGGCTTGCCTCGACGCATTCGTGGCGAGCGGCCGCGAGGTCAATGCCGAGAACGTGTTCGAGTATCTGGCCTTCGCCGAGGACAATCCCGCCTCGATCCGCCGCTGCCTCGAGATCGCCCGCAGCAACGCGCGCGCCGTCCGTACCGCGCTCACCTACGACACCTGGGAGGCGATCAACGGCGCCTGGATCGACATGGACCGTTTCCGCTCGGCCGACGTTTCGCCTTCAGGGCTGAATCGCTTCATCTCGTGGGTGAAGGAAGTCTCGCTGCGCGTCGACGGCTCGGCCTATCGAACGATGCTGCGCAATGACGCCTACTGGTTCTCGCGCCTCGGCGTCTACATCGAGCGGGCGGACAATACGGCGCGGATCCTCGACGTGAAGTACCATGTGCTGCTGCCGGAGACCGAACCGGTGGGCGGCGGGCTGGACTACTTCCACTGGTCGACCATCCTGCGTTCGGTCTCCGCGCTGACGGCCTATCATTGGGTCTACCGTGACTCCATCAAGCCGTGGCTGGTGGCCGACCTGCTGATCCTGCGCGAGGAGATGCCGCGGTCGCTGGCGAGTTGCTATGCCAATCTGGCAACGTTCCTGGACGAACTGGCGCGCACCTATGGCCGCCAGGGCGAAAGCCAGCGGCAGGCCCGGCGCCTGCACGCACGGCTGCGCAACGCGCGGACCGAGGAAATCTTCCAGGGTGGGTTGCATGAATTCCTGCAGTCGTTCATCGCCGAGAACAACCGTCTCGGCACGGCGATAACGGAACAGTATCTCGTCTGAGCCATGCGCATCCACGTCATGCACGCGACGACGTATCGCTACGCCACGCCGGCCAAGTACGTCATCCAGAAGCTGCGTCTGACGCCGCGCGGCCATGACGGCCAGCATGTCCGGCGCTGGCGCATCGAGATCGACCACGACTGCAAGCTCAGCGAGCGGCGGGACGCCTTCGGCAATATCGTCCACACCTTCACGCTGATGGGCACCATCGATTCCTTGCGAATCACCGTCGATGGCGACGTCGAGACCGAGGATACCGCCGGTGTGGTGTCGGGCGCCGTCGAAAGACTGCCGAGACCGCTATATCTGCGTGAAACCAATCTCACCCGCCCGGATGCAGCGCTGGAGGACTATGCGCGCCGTTTCGCCAGCCGGCCCGACCGGCTGGACCTTCTGCATGAGCTCCTTGCCGACCTGCACAGCCGGATGACCTTCGACACCACCCGCACCGACAGCGGGACATCGGCCGCGGAAGCCTTCCGCCTCGGTCACGGCGTCTGCCAGGATTTCACCCACATCTTCATCGCAGCCGCGCGCACGCTCGGCATCCCGGCCCGTTATGTCAGCGGGTATTTCCTCCACGAGGCGACGTCTGCGACGAGCGAGGCTGGGCATGCCTGGGCCGAGGCCCATGTTCCAGATCTCGGCTGGGTCGCCTTCGATCCCGCCAACGGGGTGTGCGCCAATGCCAATTACGTGCGCGTGGCAATCGGCCTCGACTATCTCGACGCAGCACCCGTGCGCGGCTCGCAGTCCGGCGGCACCGCCGAGGAACTCGGCGTGCGCGTCGACATCCGCGATGCGAGCGTGCAGCAATGACACCGGCCATTCCCTGTCGGCCGGCAGACGGGCTATAAGCGCCCGACCTGGCCTACTGACGATTCCCCCATGACCTACTGTGTCGGCATCCTGTTGAACGACGGACTGGTGATGATTGCCGATACCCGCACCAATGCGGGGCTCGACAACATCGCTACCTACCGGAAGCTGCACATCTTCGAGAGACCCGGCGACCGTGTCGTCGCGCTGTGCTCGGCGGGTAATCTCGCCGCCAGCCAGGCCGTGCTCAGCGTGCTCAACGAGGGGCTGGAAGAGCCCGGTACGGCCGAGCCCGAAACAATCTGGACGCAACCCAGCATGTTCAAGACGGCCCAGTTCGTCGGACGGGCCATCCGCGAGGTCTACAGGATCGACGGAAAGGCGCTCGAACAGCAGGCGGCCGGATTCGACGTGACATTCCTTGTCGGCGGACAGGTGAAGGGCGGCAGGTTGCGGCTGTTCATGGTCTATTCGGCCGGCAACTTCATCGAGGCAACCCCCGATACACCCTACCTGCAGATTGGCGAGCACAAGTACGGCAAGCCGATCCTGGACCGTGCGGTACGCTACGACACCGATCTGTACGATGCGCTGAAGCTCGGGCTGATCTCGATGGATTCGACCATGCGGTCAAATCTGAGCGTCGGCATGCCGATCGACCTGATCATGCTGCGGCGCGACTGCCTCCAGCTCGAGCTCAACCACCGGATCGAGCACGACGACCCCTACTTCCGCGACCTGCAGGATCGCTGGTCGAACGCGCTGAAGGCCGCGCACAAGGCGATCCAGCGACCGCCTTACGGTGCCACAGACTGCACGGCGCGCGGGTGATTCAGGCTGCCGGTGGGATCCGGCTGGACCGCATCGCCGGCAGCACCAGGACGACGAACAGACCCGAACAGACCAGTGCGAGTGCGCCGGCCTCGGCCCACCCCACCCGTTCGCCGAGCCAGACGGCGCTGGACATCACGCCGACGGCGGGGATCGCCAAGGTCGATATCGCCGCAACCGACGCCGGCAACAGACGGACGATCGAGAACCACAGGATGTGGCAGAGAATCATCGGCCCGATCAGGACAAAGCCGAAGGACAGCCAGGCCACGGCATTCATCCGCCCGTCCCAGTCATCAACCAGCAGGGCGCCTGCAACGATCGGCAACGACCCCACAAGGAATTGCCACATCACGATGACCGGCACAGGAGTTTCCCAGGCGACCCGCTTGAGCAGGACCGTCCCCAACCCCCAGGATGCCGCCGCCGCGAGGATCGCGACCACACCGAGTGGTGCGGCAGCCACGGCAGCGAAGTCGGGACCGATCAGCAGTGCCAGGCCGGCAAGGCCGAGCGACAGGCCCACGACCTTGAAACCGGTAATCCGCTCGCCCGCGACAAGGGCGCCGAAGATGACGGCCCAGAACGGCATGGTGTAGGCGAGGATCGCGGCCCTGCCGCCCGGCAGTACCTGGAGCCCGTAGCCGGATGCCACGTGCCATATGCTGATGTTGAAGACCGCACAGGCGACCAGCGGACGCCACAGGCGGCGCGGCAATGCGAGCCTGTTGCCGCTCGCCAGCGCCACCGCCGCCACGCCCGCCGCTCCGACCAGAAGACACAGGGAGCGGAACGTGAAAACCGGCATTTCGGTCAGCACGACCTTCATTGCCGGGAACGAGACGCCCCATACGACCGTCAGCACGACCACGAGCAGAAGCGCCGTCGAGGGGATGCCGTCGCCGTCTCGCGTCCTCGTAGCGGCGACAGCCGCCTTCGACCCCACTTCAGGGGCCGACCGGGAACCCATCGTCCGCATCGCCGTCTCCGCCGTCTCCGGACGACGGTCGGGCGCGCGTCTCCGGTTAATCTGCCGCTCTGGCAGTCACTTACCGCGAAGCAATCGGGTATTCAATGGAGCCCGTAGATTCCGACCGCCGAACGCCATTCGCGCGGTCCGACAAGCCTGTTGTGGGCGACGCGCACCGAATGGACCGGCCCCTCGATCTCGCGGTCCCAGAATTCGAGGAACCGATACAGCGCGGGGAAATCCGGCGCCAGGTCGTAGTGCTGCCAGACGAATTCCTGCAGCAGCCCGGGGTGATCGGGGAGACGATAGAGGATCTGAGCGGTCGTCAGCCCGTACCCTCTCAACTGCGACTCGAATTCCACAGCAACCATGGGTGTCTCCGTATCGACGAAACCACGACGATTGTGCCACGGCGATTTGACGATTCAACACCCAAACACCTGAATAGTTCTTTAATATCATGAGATTAGCAGCACCTCACGACGAGTGCTGACAATTGTGTCAGCGTCTGCTTCAGGAAACGACGCCTTGCCCGTCACGCAGGCGCGCCAGGGCTTCGGGCGTGTCCACATCCGACAGCACGCCGTTTCCCGCCACCTCGACCTCGGCCACCAGTTCGGCGTTCTCGCCAATCAGATGCCGTGCGCCGACATCGCCGCGCACTGCCATCAACGCGGGAAAGAACCGTCGCGCCCAAACCACTGGATTGCCACGCTTGCCTGACGCCGTCGGCACGACGATGGCTCTGCCCGTCTGAGGATCGAAACGCGAGAGAAGCGTGTCGATCATGCCGGATGTCACCCCCGGCATGTCGGCCAGGCACACGACCGCACCGTCGCACTCGGCCGGCACGGCGGCGATGCCGGCGGCCAGCGACGTTGACAGGCCCTCCGCATAGTCGAAATTGTGGACGAATACAACGTCGAGTCCCGATAGCGCCGCTTCGATCCGCTCACGCTGGTGTCCCGTGACGACGATCACCGGGCGCGCGCGACTTGCCAGCGCCGTCTCGGCGGCAATACGCACCAACGGCTTGCCGCCGACCTCCTCGAGGAGCTTGTTCGGGCCGCCCATCCGCCGCGACTGACCCGCCGCAAGGAGGATGGCCGCGATATTGTGCCGCCCTCCGGATTCCGGTGCCGCACGCGGCTGCGGCCGGCTTTCGATCTCCATCAGCAGCCCCCCCACCCCCATGCCGGTAATATCGTCCGCCGTCACCTCGATACCGGCCAGAAGGCGCTGCAGCACCCAGTCGAAGCCGTTTTCACGCGGACTGCGGGCGCATCCCGGCGCGCCGATCACCGGCACGCCTGCCAGATCGCCGACCAGCAACAGGTTGCCGGGGTCGACGGGCATGCCCAGATGCCGCACCCGTCCTCCCGACGCCTCTATGCCGGCGGGGATCACATCGCCACGGTCTACGATCGCCGAAGCGCCGAAAACCAGCAGCAGATCGGCGCCACGGCTGGCAAGCTCGCACAGGGCGTCCGCAACCGCCGTTTCGTCGTGGACGACGCGCAGCTCGTCCAGCACCCGCGAACCGGACGGGGCGAGTCGCTCGGCGAGCACGCGGGCGGTCTTTTCGAGCATCTTCTCGGAGGTGCCGGGCAGCAGAGTCGATACCACGCCAACCCTCGCTGCCCGGTAGGGAGCGACTCGGAACAGGCCGCCGGGCGGAATGCCAGAGATCGCGGTATCGACGGCCATCCCCGGGACGGCGAACGGGATGATCTTGACCGTCGCCACCATCGTGCCCTCGACGACAGGGGCGTATGCCGCGAGCGTCGCCACGGTTATGCCTTCGTCGATCCGGTTGAAGGCGTCGATGGCCGGCCGATCGACCATCAGGATACCCGCAACGGTCGCGAACAGGTTGGCTCGTCCCGTGAAGGCCTCATCGACCCGCAGATTGGCGCCGCAAACGGCTTCGGCAAGCCGGGCCGCTGCCTCGTCCTCGTGCAGGTCGCCGGGCTCGAGCCGGGCGACGACCACTTCTCCAAGTCCCGCCGCGGCCAGCTTGTCGAGGTCGGCGGCGGCAAGTCGCGTCCCCTTCCTGACGATACCCCCGGGCGTACGCTGGCTGTGGGCGAGAATCGCCCCTTCCGCCTCGGTCAGCGCGACCTTGCCGAATTTCATGCCGTCTCCGTCGCTGTCTCCGGCTCCAGCCTCAGCGCCGCCGTCATCTGGGCAAGGATCGCAACCGCGATCTCCGCCGGGCTCTGGGCGCCGATGGCAAGTCCGATCGGCGCCTTGATACGACTGAGCATGGCCGCGTCGATACCGGACTGCACAAGACGTTCGACCCGACGGGCATGCGTCTTCCGGCTGCCAAGCGCGCCGATATAGAAGCAGTTCTTGTCCAGCGCATGGATCAGTCCCGGATCGTCGATCTTGGGATCATGGGTCAGCGCGCAGAAGGCCGTCCAGCGGTCCACGCCAATCCCAGGTAGCGCAACGTCCGGCCACTCGGCGACCAGTCGCACGCCCGGGAACCGGTCTGCGGTCGCAAACGCCGTTCTGGGATCGACGATGGTAACGTCGTAGCCGGCGATCCGCGCCATCGGCGCGAGCGCCTGGCTGATATGGACGGCGCCGATCACGACCAGCTTCGGCGGCGGCACCATGACGGTGGCGAAGCCGCCACCCTCCTCCTCGTTCAGCGGCCGGCTGCGGCCGGTGCGGATCAGGGCGCGATAGAGATCCGGCCGATCGGAGCCGGCAATCTCATCCTCGCGGATGAGACGCTGGTCGCCGGTCGCGGTATCGGTGATGATGATTGCGGCGCGCCGCGCCTGACGCTCGGCATTCAGCTGTCGCAACAGCTCGAGCTTCATCGGTTCACCCTCATGTGCGGTCCATTGCCAGCCTGACACCGAGCCCGATCTGGATCGAGCCGCCGACCCGGCGAACGCGCCGCTGCGCAACACGGCTCGCCTTAAGCCGGGCGAGTGCGGTCAGCACGTCCCGGACGCGCATGGCCCAGGTCTCACTGAATCTTTTCGACGAAGATCTTGATCCGGCCGCCACAGGACAGGCCGACGCGCCAGGCGGTCTCGTCGGCGACGCCGAACTCCAGCGTCCGCGGCCGGCCGTCGCCAATCACGTCGATCGCCTCGGAAATCACCGCGCCCTCGACGCACCCCCCGGAGACCGACCCTTCGAAATTGCCGTCGCCGTCGATCACCAGATGGCTGCCGACCGGACGGGGGGCCGATCCCCAGGTCTCGACGACGGTGGCCAGCGCCACCTCGCGCCCCTCCAGCCGCCACGCCTCGGCGATCGCCAATGGATCGTTCTCGGTGCTCATGGCCGTCAGCTCCCCATTGCAGCGCTCATGCGGCCATCTGTCGCCTGAGCCACTTCCTCGGATCGTCCACGGCGGAGCGGCGCGCGTCGAGCGCGTGAACGAGGTCCGCCATCGCCGCGAGATTGTGAATGGGCCGGAATTCGTCGACGTGGGGAAGCATCGTGACGATGCCTCCAGCCTTCGCCTCGAAGCCATCGAAGCGCAGCAGCGGGTTGAGCCAGACAAGCCGCCGGCACGACCGGTGGAGCCGGTCCATCTCGAAGCCGAGCGCGTCGCGCCCGTCACGCTCGAGCCCGTCGGTAACCAGCAGCACCACGGCCCCTTGCCCCAGTACCCGGCGCGACCATTTGCGATTGAATTCGTGCAGGCAGGAGCCGATCCGGGTACCACCCGCCCAGTCGGCGACGAGGCCGGAGCAGCGTTCGAGCGCCTCGTCCGGATCCCTCGCCTTCAACTGACGGGTAATGTTGGTCAGCCTCGTGCCGAACACGAAGCTCGAGACCTTGCGCACCTCGGTCAGCGCATGAAGGAAGTGCAGGAACATCCGGCTGTACTGCGTCATCGATCCTGAAATGTCGCAGATCGCCACCAGCGGCGGATGCCGCTCGACAGGTGCGCGCGTCTTCAGGTCGATCATGCCGCCTGCGCGGATGCTGGCGCGGAACGAGCGCCTGAGGTCGATGCGTCGGCCGTCCGGCGACGGCGCGAGCCGGCGCGTACGCACCTTGTCGGCGGGCAGGATCATGGCGGCGATCAGGCGGCGGGCTGCCGCGATCTCGGCCGCCGTCATCTGCTCGAAGTCCTTGCGCTGGAGAACTTCGTGGGCCGAAAGGGTGAGGCGCGCATCGACCTCCACCTTCGGCTTGGGGCGCCTGGGTTCGCGCTCCTCGTTCTTCAGGAGCGCGTCGGCGACCCGGGAACGCACCTCGTCCTTCTGCCGGTTCGGATCGCCGGGCGCGGTCGGCATCAATTGCGCCATAAGCCGCTCGAGGAGCGCGCGCTTGCGCCAGTAGAGCCGGAAGGCCTGGTCGAACAGCTCGTGATCCTCGTGCCGCTTCACCAGGACCGCGTGCAGCACCCAGTAGAAATCCTCCCGCCGCAGCGTGCCGGCGGTCTCCACCGCGCGGATCGCATCGACGACGGTCCCAGGACCGACCCGCATCCCGGCCGCACGCAGTGCCCGGGCGAAATGCACGATATTGTCCGCCAGCCGGCCGTCGGCGCGCATCGAGCCTTCAGCGGTCATGACGGCACCCCCTGGCGTCTTCCCGGCCGGGGCGCGATGGCTCGCCCTGAAGCCTGTCCGGGATGATGCGGCGCGCGGCGATCGGATCGGCCATCTGCCATGTCCTCAAGCGGGCGCCCGCAAGTCGGCTCGGACCTGGTCGAGCAGCTCCTTGACGCGGGAGCCTTGCATGCGCGCGATGTCGTCCTGATATTTCAGCAGCACCCCCAGCGTGTCCGAGACGGTGGCTGCGTCGAGCTCGACGGCATCCAGCTCGGTCAAAGCGGTCGCCCAGTCGAGCGTCTCGGCAACCCCGGGCGCCTTGAACAGGTCCTCGGAACGCAGCGACTGGACGAAGGCGACGATCTGTCTCGACAGTCTGGCCGGCGCGCCCGGGACCTTGGCCTTGAGAATGGCCAGTTCGCGCGCCGCGTCGGGGTAGTCGACCCAGTGATAGAGACACCGCCGCTTCAGGGCATCGTGGACCTCGCGCGTACGGTTCGAGGTGATGATGACGATCGGCGGATGTTCGGCCTTCACCGTGCCGATCTCCGGAATCGTCACCTGGAAATCGGACAGGACTTCGAGCAGGAACGCCTCGAACGCCTCGTCGGTCCGGTCGAGTTCGTCGATCAGCAGCACCGGCGGGCCTGCCGTGTCGGGTTCCAGCGCCTGAAGCAGCGGCCGCTTCACCAGGAAGCGCTCCGAGAACACGTCCTCCCCCAGCCGCACCCGATCGGCGACGCCCTCCGCCTCCGCCAGCCGGATCTCGATCATCTGGGCGGAATAGTTCCACTCGTAGACGGCCGAGGACACGTCGAGGCCCTCGTAGCACTGCAGCCGGATCAGCTTCCGACCGAGCGCGCTGGCCAGCACCTTGGCGATCTCGGTCTTGCCCACGCCGGCCTCGCCCTCGAGAAACAGGGGGCGGCCCATCCTGAGGGCAAGATAGAGTACCGTCGCAAGAGACCGGTCGGCTACGTAGCCGGCGGATGCCAGCAGCGCAACGGTTTCGTCGATCGAGGCAGGCAGACTGCGAAAGGTCTCGGCCAAGGCGGGCTCCGGATCATGCGGCGCGACCTGCGCCACGGTTCGCTCCGGGCGAGCGGAGCGAGCGCTGGGAACGGTTGCGACCGGCGCCCGTGGACGCCGGCCGCTCCAGTCAAATAGGCCCGGACCGCCGACGGCTCAAGCGGCGGCCACCGCGCGCCTGGCCATTACCGCGACCAGATTGGCCCGGTACTCGGCGCTGCCATGGATGTCACTGTTCAGGCCTTCAGCCGAAACCTCCAGGCCGTCCAGCGCCTTCGGCGCGAAGCGCTGGCTCAGCGCCGCCTCGAACTGCGGAACGCGGAAGACGCAGGGGCCGGCCCCGGTGACGGCGACGCGGACCTCGCCGCCGCGCTTGGAGACGAAGACTCCGACCAGGGCATATCGCGAGGCCGGGTTGGCGAATTTCGCATAGCCTGCCTTGCGCGGCACCGGGAACAGCACCTTGGTAATGATTTCCCCCGGCTCAAGCGCCGTCTCGAACATGCCGGTGAAGAAGTCGTCCGCCGCGATGCGCCGCTTGTTGGTCACGATGGTTGCGCCAAGTCCGAGACAGGCGGCGGGATAGTCGGCGTTCGGATCATTGTTGGCGACGGACCCACCGATGGTGCCGCGGTGTCGGACATGGGGATCGCCGATTCCCGCGGCGAGCTTGGCGAGGGCCGGAATCGAGGACCGCACGATCTGCGACTCCGCCACCTCGGCATGCCGGGTCATGGCGCCGATGTGCAGCGTCCGTCCCTTCAGCTCGATGCCCGACAGATCGGGGATGCCCGACAGGTCGATGAGATCGGACGGCGCGGCGAGCCGCTGCTTCATGGTCGGCAGCAGGGTATGACCGCCTGCCAGCAGCTTGGCGTCCTCGTGCTTGGCCAGAAGCGCGGCCGCCTTCCGGATCGAGTCCGGCCGATGATAGTTGAACTGGTACATCCGGATGCCTCCCTATTCCGCGGCCGCGCGACGGACTGACTTCTGGGCAGCCTGCCAGATTGCCTGAGGCGTGGCAGGCATGGCGATGTCCTCGTGGCCGAGCGCGTCGGTGAGCGCGTTGATCACCGCAGCCGGTGCGGCGATCGCCCCGGCCTCGCCGCAGCCCTTGATGCCGAGCGGGTTGGACGGACACGGCGTCACCGTCGTGTCAACCTTGAAGCTCGGCAGGTTGTCGGCGCGCGGCATGGTGTAGTCCATGAACGAGCCGGTCAGCAGCTGGCCGGACTCGTCATAGCGGGCGCCTTCCAGAAGCGCCTGACCGATGCCCTGCGCGATCCCGCCATGGACCTGCCCCTCGACAATCATCGGATTGATGACGGTGCCGAAATCATCGACCGCCACCCAGCTGACGATCTCGCTCGCGCCGGTATCCGGATCGACCTCGATCTCGCAGATGTGACAGCCGGCAGGGAAGGTGAAGTTGGTGGGATCGTAGAAGGCTCCCTCCTTCAGACCCGGCTCGATTTCCGATGTCGGGAACTTGTGCGCGACGTAGGCGCCCAGCGCGACCGAGGTCCAGTCGATCGACTTGTCGGTGCCTGACACGACGAAATTGCCGTTCCTGAATTCGACATCGGCCTCGGACGCCTCAAGCAGGTGCGCAGCGATCTTCTTGGCCTTCGCGATCACCTTGTCGAGCGCCTTGGAGATTGCCGACATGCCGACCGCGCCGGAGCGCGATCCGTAGGTGCCCATGCCGAACTGCACCTTGTCCGTGTCGCCGTGGACGATCGAGACGTTCTCGAAGGGAATGCCGAGCCGATCGGCAACCAGCTGGGCGAACGTCGTCTCGTGCCCCTGGCCGTGGCTGTGCGAGCCGGTCAGAATCTCAACGGTGCCGACCGGATTGACCCTGACCTCAGCGGACTCCCACAGGCCGACGCCACCGCCGAGGGAGCCCACTGCCTGCGACGGCGCTATTCCGCAGGCCTCGATGTAGGTCGAGAAGCCGATGCCGCGCAGCTTGCCGCGTCTGGCGGCCTCGCGCTTGCGCTTGCCGAAGCCCTTGTAATCGGCCAGCTCCAGCGCCTTCGACAGCGAGGCATGATAGTCGCCGATGTCATAGGCCATGATCACCGGCGTTTGGTGCGGAAACTTGCGGATGAAGTTGCGCTTGCGGAAGGTCGCGGGATCGACGCCGATCTCGCGGGCCGTCACCTCCATCAGCCGTTCCACGACGAAGGTCGCTTCCGGCCGACCGGCACCGCGATACGCGTCGACCGGCGTGGTGTTCGTGTAGACCGTGTCGACCTCGCAGTAGATCGTCGGAATGTCGTACTGGCCCGACAGCAGCGTGGCGTAGAGGTAGGTCGGGACCGACGAGGCGAAGAGGTTCATGTAGCCGCCGACATTGGCGAGCGTCTTGACCCGCATGCCCAGGATACGGCCGCGGTCGTCGGTGGCCAGTTCAGCACGGGTAATGTGGTCACGACCGTGCGCATCGGACAGGAAGGCTTCGGTGCGATCGCAGGTCCACTTGACGGGCCGGCCGACCTTCTTCGACGCCCAGGTGCAGACCGTCTCCTCGGGATAGACATAGATCTTGGAGCCGAATCCGCCGCCGACGTCGGGCGCGATCACCCTCAGCTTGTGTTCGGGTGCCACGTTGAGGAACGCCGACATCACGAGCCGCGCGACGTGCGGGTTCTGGCTCGTCGTCCACAGCGTGTAGTGGTCGCTGCCGGGATCGTATTCGCCAACGGCCGCGCGCGGCTCCATGGCATTGGGCACCAGGCGGTTGTTGACCAGCTCGATCGTGGTGATGTGGTGCGCCTTCCTGAACGCCGCCTCCGTCGCCGCCTTGTCGCCGATCTCCCATTCGAAGGCGGTGTTGCGGGGCACATCGTCGTGCACCAGCGTTCCAGACGACTGGGCCGTTGCCAGATCCACGACGGCCGGCAGCACCTCGTAATCGACGCTGACCGCCTCGGCGGCATCGCGCGCCTGCCGCACCGTTTCGGCGATGATCACTGCCACCGGGTCCCCGACATAGCGGACCTTGCCCTGCGCCAGGCAGGGGTGGCCGGGCGTCTTCATCGGCGAACCATCCTTCGAATGGATCATCCATCCGCACGGCAGCGGCCCGATCCCATCGGCGGCAAGGTCCGTGCCGGTCAGCACCGCAAGGACGCCGGGCATCTCGAGCGCCGCCTTGGCATCGATGCTCCTGATGGTGGCGTGTGCGTGCGGTGACCGCAGGAAGTAGGCGTGGACCTGGCCGGGCCGATTGACGTCATCCGTGTAGTGTCCCTTGCCCGTGATGAAGCGCTTGTCCTCGACGCGCTTCACACGAGCACCGATTCCGGTCGCACTCATGGCGTCTCCTCCCAGAGACTCGCTCACATCGTGTTATTCTGCGGCCATCCGGCCGCTGGCGGTCATCGCCTGCGCGCCGGCGGCGATCGCCTTGACGATATTGTGATAGCCCGTGCAACGGCACAGATTGCCTTCGAGCTCGTGACGTATCGTGGCTTCGTCGAGGTTCCCGCCGTGCCGATTGACCATGTCGATCGCCGCCATGATCATGCCCGGCGTGCAGAAACCGCACTGCAGGCCGTGGTTGTCGCGGAAGGCTTCCTGCATCGGATGAAGCTGGTCGCCACGCGCCAGCCCCTCGATCGTCGTCACCGAACTGCCGTTGCACTGCACGGCGAGCGTGGTGCAGGACTTCACGGCCTTGCCGTCGAGATGCACGACGCAGGCACCGCACTGGCTGGTGTCGCAGCCGACATGGGTGCCGGTCAGCCGCAACATGTCGCGGAGGAATTCGACCAGCAACGTCCGGTTGTCCACGTCACGGGACTCGGGTTTCCCGTTGACCGTAATGGTCACGCTCGTCATGTCTGCTCTCCTCCTCCGGACGGCTACGTCCGGGCCTGTGTTGTTATGGTCGGGTAGGTGCGGCAAATCGGGGGAAAATCCGCAAGTTCGCGCTGTCAGCTACGGTCTGCCCCTCGTATCGGTTCGGTTTCAGGGGATTCTTGTATCCTATGCCCTCCGAGGTCAAGCCGCGTCCGGCGCTTCGCCCGGCGCGAGCCGCTTGCGGAAATTCTCGAAGAACTGATCGGCCGTCTTCTTGGCGGCACCGTTGACCAGACGCTGGCCGATCTGGGCGATCTTGCCGCCCACCTGCGCGTCGACCTCGTAGGCCAGCACCGTACCGCCGTTCACACCGTCGCGCAGGCTGACGACGGCACCCCCCTTGGCGAACCCCGCAACACCGCCCTGCCCCTGTCCGGAGATCCTGTATCCATTCGGCGGATCGATGTCGGAAAGGGTGACGTCGCCCTTGAAGCGGGCCTTGACGGGGCCGATCTTGCTGACCGCGACAGCCGCGAATTCGGTGTCGCTCACCTTCTCGAAGCTCTCGCAACCGGGGATGCAGGCCGCCAGGACGGCGGGATCGTTGAGCGCGTTCCACACGGTCTGCCGGTCGGCGGGCAGCTCGACCTCACCGGACATCTTCATCGACATGGGCCAATCCTCCTGCACGACGGGGCGAGACTGTAGCGCAGGCGCAACCGGATTGCAGCGTTGGCGCGTGACTCCACCCCCGCGGGGCGCATAGTCTTCGCGCCAGCGGTCGCACAGGGGGCAATTTCGACGTGGATTCCGCATTGCTGTCATCGCTGTTCACGACCCGGGCCATGCGCGAAGTGCTGGGAGACGAATCGCGGATCGACGCGATGCTGGCGTTTGAAGCGGCGCTCGCCCGGGCCGAGGCAGACGCCGGTGTCATCCCGCCGGACGCCGCCGAGGCGATCGAAGCGGCCTGCCGCAGCTTCACGGCCGACACCAGAGCGCTGGCGGCGGCGACCCGCACCGCCGGCAATCCGGCGATTCCGCTGGTCAAGGCGCTCACCGCCCACTGTGCAGAGCCGGGACGCGGCTGGGTACACTGGGGGGCGACCAGCCAGGACGTGATCGACACCGCGACGTCCCTTGTCGGGCGCCGCGCCGTCGCGCTGCTGGACAGCGAGTTGATCCGCCTGTGCGACGGACTGGCCGCCCTTGCCCTCGCCCATCGCGACACCGTCATGCCCGGGCGCACGCTGTTGCAGCCCGCACTTCCGATTACACTCGGGTTCAAGGCCGCCCAATGGCTGGATATGACGATGCGTTGCCGCGAGCGACTCGGCGCGGCTGCCGCCGATGCCTGCCTCCTGCAATTCGGCGGGGCGGTGGGGACGCTGGCAGCATTGGGGGTGGCGGCAGCGACGGTACGCGAGCGGCTCGGCCAGCTCCTCGAATTGCCGGTGCCGCACCTCGCCTGGCACACATCTCGCGACAGGATCGCCCGATTGGGCTGCGAAGTGGCCGTGCTTACGGGAACGCTTGCGAAGATCGCGGGCGATGTCGCCCTGCTGATGCAGGCGGAGATCGCAGAGGCCTTCGAACCGGCCGCGCCGGGCAAGGGCGGATCCTCGACCATGCCCCAGAAGCGCAATCCCGTGGCAGCTCCCGCCGTCCGCGCCGCGGCCCTGCGCGCAAACGGGCTCGCCGCTGATCTGATCTCCGCGCTGCCGCAGGAGCACGAACGCGGCGCGGGCGGTTGGCACATGGAGTGGACGGTCCTGCCGGACCTGCTGCTGGGCGCAGCGGGCGCGCTGTCGCATGTCGGCGAGGTGATCGAGGGGCTGGAGGTCGATCCGGCCCGGATGCGCGCCAATCTGGAGACCGGCGGCGGGACGCTGATGTCCGAGGCGCTGATGATGGCGCTCGCACCCAGACTCGGACGACTGGAGGCGCACCGGCTGGTCGCAGACCTCGCACGCCGGACCATCACGGGCGGCCCGACGCTTCGGCGCCTCGCCGAACAGGATGAGACGGTGCTGGCCGTGCTGGGACGCGAGGGCATCGCTGAGGCGTTCCGGCCGGAAGCCTATCTCGGCGTTGCCGGAGCGAGTATCGACGAAGCCGTCGCGCGCTGGACGCGGCGGCGAGACTGAGGTTCGCAGGAGGACAGATGCCCCATATCGAAGCCGACGGAACGCGGATCTACCATGAAATCTCGGGTTCGGCGGGCAAGCCGTGGCTGGTCCTGTCGAACTCTCTCGGCACCCGACTCGAAATGTGGGACGGTCAGGCCGCAGCGCTGGCGGATGACTTCCGGATACTGCGATACGACAGTCGCGGCCATGGACGATCCGACGCACCGGCAGGCAACTACACGATCGAGCGGCTCGGGCGGGACGTGCTGACGCTGCTCGACGCGCTCGGCATTGCCAGGGCGCGGTTCTGCGGCCTGTCGATGGGCGGCATGGTCGGCATGTGGCTCGGCATCAACGCGCCGGACCGTCTCGACCGGCTGGTGCTGTGCAACACGGGCGCACGACTTGGCCCGCCGGAGCTCTGGTCGCAACGTATCGAGGCGGTGGCGAGCGCTGGAATGGCGGCGGTGACCGATGCGGTGATCGAACGATGGTTCACGCCGGAATTCCGGGCTGCCCGTCCCGACAAGGTCGCGCCCGTGCGACGGATGCTGCTGGATACGCCGGCAGCAGGCTATGCCGGCTGCTGCGCGGCGATCCGCGACATGGACCAGCGCGAGGCCGTGACGTCCATCCGCATTCCAACCCTGGTGATCGGCGGCAGCCGCGACCCCGCCACCCCGGCGAGCATGGCCGAGGAGCTTGCGTCAAGCATTCCCGGTGCGCGGCTCAGCATCCTGGAGGCGGCCCACCTGTCGAATATCGAGCAGGAAGAAGCCTTTAACGATACTGTTTCAACCTTCCTGAGAGCCTGAAATGGACGACAGCGCCCGATTTGAACGTGGCATGGCGAATCGCCGGGCCGTGCTCGGCGATGCCCATGTCGACCGCGCGACGGCACGCACGACCGAGGTCGATCGCGACTTCCAGAACCTGATCACCCGCTATGCCTGGGGCGAGATATGGGATCGTCCCGGTCTCGACCGACGCACGCGCAGCCTGCTGACGCTGGTGATGCTGCTCGCCCTTGGCCACGAGGAGGAGTTCAAGTTGCATTTGCGCGCCTCGGCCGCCTGCGGGGTGACCCGCGGCGAGGTCATCGAGGCGCTCCTGCAAGCGGCGATCTACTGCGGTGTGCCGGCGGCCAATACGGCGTTCCGGCATGCCAAGGACGTGTTCGCCGAGATGGATTCCGTGCACTCCTAACGCCGCGATCCGGGCTGGCCCGCCATTTCGCGCCCTCTGGGCCGTGGACGACCCTCGCGGAATGCCTGGGGGGTGATGCCGGTATAGCGGCGGAAGAAGCGGGTGAAGTGCGTCGGGTCGTTGAATCCCAGATCATAGGCGATCTCGCTGACCGACTGATCGGTGAACATCAGCTGGCGCTTCGCCTCCGTGACAACCCGCTGGCGGACCAGATGGCCCGCGGTGACGCCCGCCACCCGCTTGCAGTGATCGTTCAGCCGGTCGGCCGTCAGGCCGAGCGCCTCGGCGTAGTCCGCAAGCCGCCGCGTCCGCCGGAACTCCGACTCGACCAGATTGAGCAGCCGCTCGACCGTCGTGTCGCTGCGCCGTAGTGTCACACTGTCGTGACGCAAGCGGCTCGCGGCGACCCGGCCGGCCTCAATGACCAGTAGAGTCAGGCAGGCACGCATGGCGAGCCGGTACCCGTCCCGGCCGAGTTCATGCTCCTCGGCGAGCAGGTCGAACAGGTCAGTCAGGCGAGACAGGTCGTCCTGCGGCCCGAACGGGACGAGGATCCGTCGATGTCCCTCGGCGAGTTGCCCGGCGAGAGATTCGCCTGCCGCCGGCGTCGCGCCGACGACGTCGCGCGAATAGGACAGTACATGACCTCGGGTCCCCGCCTCGAAGCGGAAGCCGTGCACTGCCAGCGGCGGCACGAAGATCAGCACCGGTGCGGCAAAGGGCAGCAGCGACTCTTCGAACGTCATTTCGCCGCGGCCGGCCGCGATGAACAGGATCTGGCCGAGATGGCGGTGACTGTGCGGCGCGATCTGCCAGCCATGCCGCCAGGATCGTGAGGCGATGGTTTCGATGTGGACGAAATCGAAGACGTGATCGTCCGCGTGCTCGCCGTAGAGATGGAATTGCGGGATCGCGGCGCTCGTCGGCATCTCTGGCAACTGTGGGGATGGCAAGAGTCGGGGAACGGCCGGTGCACTCCTCGAACTCCGGCCGGCAGGGGCCGGATCTATCATGATAGGCTGGCAAGGCGGGCCGGTGAACGCGGAATGAGCGGTGCTTGCGCTCGCAATGCGAACAAGCGATCGACATACGACCATCCGACGCCGGCTCTCGGTTGCGCACCGTCCGGCCATCGCGGATAGTCAGAGGCACTTCAGGATGGACTGCCGCATGCGAACGGCAGCCAGATGCGAAACAACTGCCCTTGGGAGGTCTTCCATGAGACGCACCGCTCTTGCGCTCACAGCCGCGATCGCGCTGCTGGGCTCGACGGCGATCCCGGCCTTGGCCCAGGATGTCGTCCTCAAGATCCATCAGTTCCTGCCGGCCCAGGCGCCGATCCCGGCGAATTTCATCAAGCCGTGGGCGGAGAAGGTCGAGGCGGAGTCGAACGGCCGCATCAAGTTCGAGCTGTATCCGGCCATGCAGCTCGGCGGTGCGCCGCCGGCGCTCTACGATCAGGTGCGCGATGGCGTCGCCGACATCGTCTGGACGCTGCCGGGATATACCCCCGGCCGGTTCCCCGGCACCGAGGCGTTCGAGCTGCCGTTCATGCCGGCCAGCGGCGAGGCGACCTCGCAGGCCGCATGGGAATTCTACGACAAGCACCTGCGCGATGAATTCGCCGACGTCCACATCATCGCCGTCCACACCCACGGCCCCGGCCTGCTGCACGTGAAGGGAGACGGCGTCCGCAAGCTCGAGGACATGCAGGGCCTCAAGCTGCGCGGCCCGACCCGCGTCATCACCAAGCTGCTGGAGCAGCTCGGCGCAACGCCGGTCGGCATGCCGGTCCCGGCGGTTCCCGAAGCCCTTTCGAAGGGCGTCATCGACGGCACGGTGATCCCGTGGGAGGTGACGCGGCCACTCAAGGTCGCGGAGCTCGTCGACACGCATACCGGTTTTTCAGGCGACCGAGGGCTCTACACGAGCTTCTTCATCTTCGCCATGAACAAGGACAAGTACGAGTCGCTTCCGGACGACCTAAAGAAGGTCATCGATGACAATTCCGGTCTCGAGACTGCGAGATGGGCCGGCCGCGTGATGGACGAGGGCGACATTCCCGGCAAGGCTGCCGCCGAGGCACGCGGCAACACGATCATCATCCTGGACGAGGCCGAGACGCAGCGCTGGAAGGAGGCGTCGCAGCCTGTCATCGTCGCCTGGATCGCCGAGATGAATGACAAGGGTCTCGATGGCCAGGCACTGTATGAAGATGCCAAGGCTCTGATCGCAAAGTACGCGTCGGGGAGCTGAGCGGACACGAGAGTCGACGGCACCCGGCAAGGGATGCCATCGGCGGCGGAGCGGAACCCGCTCCGCCGCGGCCTCACGGACGAGAGACTTGCCTCGGCATGCCGCAGCTGACCCATCCGCCCGCCGGTATCGCCCCCGCACTCGAAGCACGGGTGGGGTTGTGGATCGGGCGGTTCGCCGCGGCACTCGCCCTGACCGGCGGAGTTCTGCTGATCGTGCTGGTGATCCTGTCGGTCATCAGCATCACGGGGCGCGGAATGGCCGGCTGGATCGATTTCCTGCCATTCCGACCGGGACCGATACCCGGTGACTTCGAACTGGTCTCGGCCGGGTGTGCCGTGGCCGTATGCACCTTCCTGCCGTGGTGCCAGCTCAGGAGGGGCCACGTCACCGTCGACGTCTTCATCACCCGGCTGCCCCCGCGGGGACGGGCGGTGCTGACCCTTGTCGGCAATGTACTGATGACCGGCGCGGTCGCCATCATCGCCTGGCGCCTGCAACTCGGTTTGGCCGACAAGATGCGCTACGGCGAAACCACCATGATCCTGCAGATGCCGGTCTGGTGTGGCTATGCCGGGGCGGTGGTCGGGCTCTGGGCCTTCGCGCTGACCGCGCTCTATACCGTCTGGCGATCGATCAACGAGATCGCGCAGGGACGTGACGGGGACTGATGGACCGCCTGGAAATCGCCCTCCTCTCCTTCCCGGTGCTGCTCGGGATGATCTTCCTCAGGGTGCCGATCGGGCTTGCCATGCTGATCTGCGGCATCGTCGGGACTGGTCTCGTCGCCGGCTGGGTTCCGATCCTGGCGAGCCTCAAGTCGCTCACCTACGACGTCCTGTCGAACCACAGCCTGTCGATCATCCCGATGTTCCTGCTGATGGGTCAGTTCGCGACCAAGGGCGGCATCTCGCGGGCATTATTCCGGGCTGCGGCTGCGTTTCTGGGCCACCGCAAGGGTGGCGTCGCAATGGCAGCCGTCGGAGCCTGTGCAGGCTTCGGGGCGATCTGCGGATCGTCGCTCGCCACGGCGGCCACGATGGCGCAGGTGGCGCTCCCCGAGATGCGCCGCTACGGGTATTCCGGCGCGCTTGCGACCGGGACGCTGGCCGCGGGCGGAACCCTCGGCATCCTGATCCCGCCGTCAATCGTCCTGGTGATCTACGCGATCCTCGCCGAACAGAACATCGTCAAGATGTTCATCGCCGCCTTCGTGCCCGGACTGCTCGCGGCGATCGGCTTCATGCTGGTGATCGCCATCTATGTGCGCACGGTGCCGACGGCGGCAACGGCCGGCGAGCGGGTACCGGCCCGCGAACGGCTGCGCGCCCTCGTCGAGATCTGCCCGGTCGCGCTGATCTTCGCGCTCGTGATCGGAGGCATCTATGTCGGCTGGTTCACGCCGACGGAGGCCGCCGCCATCGGCGCGGCAGGAACCGGCCTACTGGCGATGCGCTCCGGCGGTCTCGACTGGAAGGGCCTTGCCGACGCGCTGCTGGCGACAGCGGTATCGACCGCGATGATCTATTTCATCGTGTTCGGTGCGCAGGTGTTCAATACCTTTCTCGCCTTCACCCAGCTTCCGCAATTCACCGCCGACTGGGTGGCCGCGTCGGGTCTCAGTCCCTGGCTGGTGCTGACCCTGATCCTGTTTGCCTATCTCGTGTTCGGCTGCGTGATGGATTCGCTGTCGATGATCCTGCTCACCGTGCCGATCTTCTTCCCGCTGATCATGACGCTCGATTTCGGCATGAGTCCCGAGGAAACCGCGATCTGGTTCGGGATCCTGGTGCTGATCGTCGTCGAACTCGGCCTCGTCACGCCGCCGGTCGGCATGAACATCTTCATCATCAACTCGATGGCCCGCGACGTGCCGATGACTGCGACCTATCGCGGTGTCCTGCCGTTCCTGGGGGCGGAACTGGTCCGCGTCGCGCTCCTGACGGCGGTACCATGGATCGTGCTTTTCCTACCACGGGCGATGGGTTGACCATGGTCGGACAAGCTCGGTGATTGTCACTTATGTGACGGGTTGCTATGACCAGTGAGGGGGTCCGCACGGGCCCGACGCGATACCGGCCAAGAACCGACCAAGATCGGCCGGCGCTTCTTCGAGGGGGCTCTCGCGCATGGAGTATTTTCTCCAGCAGCTGATCAACGGCGTCACGCTCGGCTCGATCTACGGGCTGATCGCCATCGGCTACACGATGGTCTACGGGATCATCGGCATGATCAACTTCGCCCACGGCGACATCTTCATGATCGGCGCCTTCATATCGCTGATCTTCATCATTCTCATCGGCGTCACCGCGGGCATGTCACTCGCCGTCATGATCCTGGCGCTGATGCTGGTGCTGGTCATCGCCATGGCGCTGACGGCGACCTATGGCTGGACAGTCGAGCGCCTCGCCTACCGGCCGCTGCGCACCTCGTTCAGACTGGCGCCGCTAATCACTGCGATCGGCATGTCGATCGTGCTGCAGAACTATGTGCAGATCGTCCAGGGCGCGCGGGTCAAGCCGCTGCAACCGATCATCTCCGGCGGCTTCACGCTCATGGAGCTGCAGACCGCCGCCGGCACCTTCCGGGTCAACCTGTCGATCATCCAGATCGTCATCGTGGTGACGACGGTGGCATTGATGGCCATCTTCGCGCTGATCATCGCCCGCACCTCCCTCGGACGGGCGCAGCGCGCCTGTGAGCAGGACCGCAAGATGGCCGCGCTGGTGGGCGTCAACGTCGACCGGACGATCTCGCTGACCTTCGTCATGGGCGCCTCGCTCGCTGCCGTCGCGGGCATGATGTATCTGCTCTACTATGGCGTGATCGACTTCTACATCGGCTTCCTCGCCGGCATAAAGGCATTCACGGCGGCCGTGCTGGGCGGCATCGGCTCCCTGCCCGGCGCCATGCTGGGCGGTCTGCTGATCGGCCTCATCGAGACCTTCTGGTCGGCCTATTTCTCGATCGAGTACAAGGATGTAGCGGCCTTCTCGATCCTGGCGGTGGTGCTGATCTTCATGCCCTCCGGCATCCTCGGCAAGCCGGAGGTCGAAAAGGTATGACAGCAAAGCCGGCTGCCGATTCGGAATCCAACCGCGTCGCTGGCGCGCTGAAGGATGCGGGCCTTGCGGCGGTGGTGACGTTCGCGCTCGCAGCACCAATCATGGGGCTGCGCACGACCACGTCGGCCGGCAACAGCGGGCTGATCATCGTCCAGGACTGGCCGTCCGTCTTCATTGCCGTCGCAGTGGTGTTCGTCGGCCGATTCCTGCTCGACCTGTTCGTCTGGCGGCGGGTGATACCGGTCCCGATCGGCGACAAGTGGTTCCGCCGGCCCGGTGGCATGCCGCTCGCCCGCCATGGCGAGGCGCTCGGCAAGTACTTCGGCCCTGCCCTGCTCGGCTTTGCCCTGGTGCTGCCGTTCCTGCCGATATCCGACCGCTACGTCATGGATCTGTCGATCCTTGTCCTGACCTACGTGATGCTCGGCTGGGGGCTCAACATCGTCGTCGGACTCGCCGGCCTGCTCGATCTGGGTTACGTGGCGTTCTACGCGGTCGGCGCCTATTCCTATGCCCTGCTCGCACAGCATTTCGACCTTGGCTTCTGGATCTGTCTGCCGCTCGCGGGGATCCTGGCCGCGTTCTGGGGGATCATCCTCGGATTCCCCGTCCTGCGGCTGCGTGGCGACTATCTGGCGATCGTCACCCTTGCCTTCGGCGAGATCATCAGGGTGGTGCTGCTCAACTGGTACGAGTTCACCAACGGACCGAACGGCATCTCCGGCATTCCGCGCCCATCATTCTTCGGTCTCGAGTTCGAACGCGGCGAGGACGGTTTTGCCGCGTTCTTCGGGCTCGAGTTCAGCCCGATGCACCGGATCATCTTTCTCTATTACCTGATCCTGGTCCTCGCGCTCATCACCAACTTCGTGACGCTGCGCCTGCGCCGCCTGCCGGTCGGCCGGGCCTGGGAAGCGCTGCGCGAGGACGAGATCGCCTGCCGGTCGCTCGGTATCAACACCACCAACACCAAGCTGACCGCCTTCGCGATCGGTGCGATGTTCGGCGGCTTCGCCGGTTCGTTCTTCGCAACGCGACAGGGTTTCATCAGCCCCGAATCCTTCACCTTCATCGAGTCGGCCCTGATCCTGGCGATCGTCGTGCTCGGCGGCCTCGGCAGCCAGATCGGCGTTGTCATCGCGGCGGTGGTGATGATCGGAGGGTTCGAGTATTTCCGCGAGTTCGAGCAGTACCGGATGCTGTTCTTCGGACTGGCGATGGTGGTGATCATGGTCTGGCGCCCGCGCGGCCTGATCGCCACCCGCCAACCGTCGATTGCCCTGACGAAACGCAAGGCGATCGGCGCCGACATGGTCGGAGAGGGCCACGGATGACGACTGCGGCAAACCAGGCGGCGACGAGGCCGCGATGGCAGGCAGACCCCGTGCTCACCGTCGAGCACCTGACCATGCGGTTCGGCGGGCTTGTCGCCGTCGACAATTTGAGCTTCTCGGTGGGGCGCGGCGACATCACCGCGATCATCGGCCCGAACGGCGCCGGCAAGACGACGGTGTTCAACTGCCTGACCGGCTTCTACAAGCCGACCGAGGGGATGATCACCATGCGTCGGGCGAGCGGCGAGACCTTCCTCCTGGAGCGGATGCCCGACTTCCGCATCGCCGCGCAGGCGAAGGTTGCCCGCACGTTCCAGAACATCCGCCTGTTCGGCGGAATGACGGTTCTGGAAAACCTGATGGTTGCCCAGCACAACCGGCTGATGGTCGATTCCTACTATACCTTGGGCGGCATCTTCGGACTGGCGCATTTCCGCCGCTCGGAACGGGCTGCCGTGGAAAAGGCCAAGTACTGGCTTGACCAGATCAATCTCACCGATCGTGCCGACGATCCGGCCGCCGACCTGCCCTACGGCGCCCAGCGCAGGCTCGAGATCGCCCGCGCCATGTGCACGGAGCCGGAGCTGCTTTGCCTTGACGAACCGGCCGCCGGCCTCAACCCGCGCGAGTCGGCGGAGCTCAACGAGCTTCTGCGTTACATCCGCGACAGGCATTCCACCTCGGTGCTGCTGATCGAGCATGACATGAGCGTCGTGATGGAGATATCCGACCACGTCATCGTTCTCGACTACGGCGAGAAGATTTCGGACGGAACGCCCGAACAGGTGCGCAACGATCCCTCGGTGATCGCCGCCTATCTCGGCGTCGAGGACGAGGAGGTCAACGAGGTTGAACGCGAGGTCGGCGCCATCGACGCGGACGGAGGGCGGGCATGAGCGCGGCCGATTCCTCTCCGCCACTGCTGTCGGTGCGCGGCGTCGAGACGCACTACGGCAAGATCATTGCGTTGCGGGGCGTCGATCTGGATGTCCGGTCCGGCGAGATCGTCACGCTGATCGGGGCAAACGGGGCCGGCAAGTCGACGCTGATGATGACCATCTGCGGCAATCCGCGGGCGAGCGCCGGCACGATCCTTTTCGACGGCATCGACATCACGCGCATGCCGACGCACGAGATCATGCGGCTGCGGATCGCCCAGTCGCCCGAGGGACGCAGGATCTTCCCGAGAATGACGGTATTCGAGAACCTGCAGATGGGCGCCTCGATCACCGACCTGTCGCATTTCGACGAGGATCTCGAGCGGGTCTACACGCTGTTCCCCGTGCTCAAGAAGCGGTCGGCCCAGCGCGGTGGAACGCTGTCGGGAGGCGAACAGCAGATGCTGGCGATCGCGCGCGCGCTGATGAGCCGCCCGCGGCTGCTGCTGCTGGACGAACCCTCGCTCGGGCTGGCGCCGCTGATCGTCAAGCAGATCTTCGAGGTGATCGGCGAACTGAACCGGGTCGAGGGGCTCACCGTGTTCCTGGTCGAGCAGAATGCCTACCATGCGCTGAAGCTCGCTCATCGCGGCTATGTGATGGTCAACGGATCGATCACGATGAGCGGCAGTGGCAGCGAGCTGCTGGCCCGGGAGGAGGTTCGCTCGGCCTATCTCGAAGGCGGACGGCATTGAGGCGCACATGGGACTTCTCTGGGAAAGCAGTTTCGGCGTGTTCCTGCTGGTGACGGTCTGCCTCGGCGGCGCCGCCGCCTTCATGACCGGCCGCGCGATCGCCTCGACCTGGCGCCCGGTATGGCAGCTTCCGGCCTATCTGCTGCTGCTCGCCGCCGCCGCCCGGTTCCTGCATTTCTCGCTGTTCGGCGGCTCGCTGCTGTCGCTGCACTATTATTTTGTCGACCTTGTCATCCTGGGTGTTTTCGGAGCGCTCGGATTCCGTCTGATGCGGGTTCGCCAGATGGTTACGCAGTACGGCTGGCTCTATGAACGGGCCGGTCCCTTCGGCTGGAGGGATCGGCGATCCTGAATGCTGGCGAATCATTGCCGACGTTTCATCCGCCAGCCGTTCCTAATCCCGAAAATCCGTGCAATATAGGCTTCAACCGGGCTCGTCCCGGGAGAAACCCAGGGGCCGAACCGGCCCGCATTCTGGAGGGAGTCGACTTCATGAAGAAGCAACTGTTGACGGGACTGGCGCTGTCCTTCGGCATTGCCGCCGCGGGTGCCGCGCATGCCGACATCACGATCGCCACTGCCGGTCCGATGACCGGCCAGTACGCCTCGTTCGGCGCGCAGATGAAGGCGGGTGCGGAGCAGGCTGTCGCCGACATCAACGCCGCCGGCGGCGTGCTCGGTCAGAAGCTCGTGCTCGAGGTTGGCGACGATGCCTGCGATCCGAAGCAGGCCGTGGCCGTGGCCAACCAGATGGTCGGCAAGTCGATTGCGCTGATGGCCGGGCATTTCTGCTCGGGATCCTCGATCCCTGCCAGCCAAGTCTATGCGGAGGAAGGCATCATCCAGATTTCGCCGGCCTCGACCAATCCGAAGTTCACCGACGAGCGCCCCGGTCCCGGCGTATTCCGCGTCTGCGGCCGCGACGACCAGCAAGGTCAGGTGGCCGGCAAGTTCCTGGCCGAGAAGTTCGGCGACAAGAAGATCGCGATCCTTCATGACAAGTCGGCCTACGGCAAAGGTCTCGCTGATGAGACCAAGAAGTACATGAACGAGGCCGGGAAGCAGGAAGCCCTCTACGAGGCCTACACGGCGGGCGAGAAGGACTACACCGCGCTCGTCTCCAAGCTCAAGTCCGAGAATATCGACGTCGTCTATGTCGGCGGTTACCACACCGAGGCCGGCCTTATCGTCCGCCAGATGCGCGATCAGGGCATGGACGCGCTGCTGATCTCGGGTGATGCGCTGGTTACCGACGAGTACTGGCAGATCACCGGCGACGCCGGCCAGGGCACCCTGATGACCTTCTCGCCGGATCCGCGCAAGAACCCGGATGCCGCACCGGTGGTCGAAGCCTTCCGTGCCAAGGGCATCGAGCCCGAGGGCTACGTGCTCTACACCTACGCCGCGATCCAGACCTGGGCACAGGCGGTCGAGAAGGCCGGCTCGACCGACTATGACGCCGTGGTCAAGGCGCTCAACGAGGGCGAGTTCGACACCGTTCTCGGCAAGCTTTCCTTCAACGAGGTCGGCGACGTTTCGCTGCCGGGGTACGTCTTCTACGAATGGAAGGACGGCGCCTACGATTATCTGAACTGATCGTCGGGCAACCGGTTTCCAGGGAAGGCCCGGTCTTGCGCCGGGCCTTCTTCCTGCCATCGCCTCCGTCCGTTCGCCCGACTGTCGGTCCGACCCCGCCCGCCTTGCGCGGGATTCGGCACGAGAGGCCCTGACGCGATGACTCCGGGACCAAGAAACAGCCTCACCGATGTCGCCGGTCTCTCGGTTGGCAACGCCGACGACGATCGTCTGATGTCCGGCACCACGGTCATACTGTGCGACGAGCCCTCGGTGGCGTCCGTCGACGTGCGTGGTGGCGGGCCAGGTACCCGCGACACCGAACTGCTCGCGCCGGAGATGACGGTACCGCGCGTCGATGCGGTCGTGATCTCCGGCGGGTCCGCGTATGGCCTCGATGCCGCGTCCGGCGTCCAGGCTTGGCTGCGGGACAAGGGCCGTGGCTTTGCCGTCGGCCCGGTTACCGTACCGATCGTTCCGCAGGCGATCCTGTTCGATCTGATCAATGGCGGCGACAAGAATTGGGGGAAGTTCCCGCCCTATCGCGAACTCGGCTGGGCAGCTTGCGAATCGGCCACCAAGGACTTCGCCATCGGCTCGGTCGGCGCGGGTCTCGGCGCGACCACCGCAACGCTGCGCGGCGGCCTCGGCACCGCCTCGGCAGTCACCGACGACGGCTACACCGTCGCCGCGATCGTCGCGGTCAATTGCGTCGGCCGCGTGACGATCGGCGATGGCCCGCATTTCTGGGCCGGGGCGTGGGAGGCCGGTGCGGAGTATGGCGGCCATGGCCTGCCGGCCCATGTCGACGAGGCAGCGCTCGCGCCCTACTCCAAGCTCGATGCCCTCTCGTCGACGACGCCGGCGCTGGTCGCCACAGACGCGGTACTCACCAAAGCAGAAGCGAAACGTCTCGCCGTGATGGCACAGGACGGAATGGCGCGCGCGATCCATCCCGTGCACACGCCGCTCGATGGCGACACGGTCTTTGCGGTGGCAACCGGCAGGAAGCCGATGAACGACCCGGTGGTCGACATGATGCGGATCGGCGCGGCGGCTGCCCGCTGTCTCGCCCGGGCGATCTGCAGGGCGGTTTACGAGGCCGGTCAGGGCGGGCGCGGTCCGGCCCGGTGGCCAGCCTATCGTGACCTCTTTCCACGCTAGTCGGACCCGCGCCGGCCGGTTGCGCGCGCAACCGCTCCTGTGTTTAGTGCGTCAGGGACCCGACTGCGCAATCCAGATCGGATCAGGGTGTATCCATGAAGGTCATCGTATTGGGTGGCGACGGCTTCTGCGGCTGGCCGACCGCCCTGCACCTTTCCAAGCTCGGCCATGACGTTGTCATCGTCGACAACCTCTCCCGTCGCAAGATCGACGTCGAGCTCGAGGTGGAGTCGCTGACGCCGATACGCCCGCTCGGCGAGCGCATCGCCGCCTGGGAGGAGATATCGGGCCGGCGGATCCCCGTGCACCGATTTACCGTCGGCGAGCATTATCACCGCCTGCTGTCGCTGCTGCGCGACGAGGCGCCGGATGCCGTCGTCCACTTCGCCGAGCAACGCGCTGCGCCGTACTCGATGAAGTCGTCCTGGCACAAGCGTTATACGGTCCGGAACAATCTGTCGGCCACCAACGACGTCTGCGCCGCGATCGTGGAATCGGGACTTGACATCCATCTCGTGCATCTCGGCACGATGGGCGTCTACGGCTACGGCTCGGCCGGCATGAAGATCCCGGAAGGCTATCTCGATATCAAGGTCGAGACCGACGGCGGCCTCGTCGACCAGCAGATCCTCTACCCCGCCAATCCCGGGTCGATCTACCACATGACCAAGACCCAGGATCAGCTGTTCTTCTTCTTCTACAACAAGAACGACGGGCTGAAGGTGACCGACCTGCACCAAGGTATCGTTTGGGGCACGCAGACCGCCGAGACGCGACTCGACGAGCGTCTGATCAACCGGTTCGACTACGATGGTGACTACGGCACCGTCCTCAACCGCTTTCTGATGCAGGCCGCGGTCGGCTACCCGCTCACCGTGCACGGAACGGGCGGCCAGACTCGGGCATTCATCCACATCCAGGATACGGTGCGCTGCATTCAGCTTGCGATCGAGAATCCGCCGCAGAGTGGCGAGCGCGTCAATATCCTCAACCAGATGACCGAGACCCACCGGGTCGGCGACCTCGCCCGGATGATCGCCGACATGACGGGGGCTGCGATCGATCACGTACCGAACCCACGCGTCGAAGCCGACGAGAATGACCTGCACGTCAGGAACGACCGATTCCTGCAGCTCGGACTGGAGCCCATAACACTGCGCGAGGGGCTGATGCGGGAGGTCACCGAGATCGCTGCCCGCTACGCCGACCGCTGCGACCGGAGCAAGATCCCGTGCCGATCCGCCTGGAACAAGGCCCGAGCCGCGCAGATGTGACCGCGATGTCCGTCACGAGGGTGGAACGCGGCCGTTACAGCTTCACGCAGATGTTGCGCAGCTCGGTGTAGAACTCCAGCGAATGCGCGCCGCCCTCGCGGCCGACACCGGATCTCTTGGCGCCGCCGAACGGCGTCCTGAGGTCACGCAGGAACCAGCAGTTGATCCAGGCGACCCCGACCTCTATCCGCGAGGCCACACGATGGGCGCGCGAGACGTCGCGCGTCCAGATCGAGGTGGCCAGTCCGTAACGCGTGTCATTGGCGAGCGCGACGGCCTCATCCTCATCGTCGAACGGCATGACGTGGGTGCATGGCCCGAAGATCTCGTCGGACACGACGGGCGAGGACTGTGGCAGGCCGGTCCATACCGTGGGCTCGACCCAATAGCCGGATACAAATCCCGGCACGTTCGGTACACCCCCGCCGACCAGAACGGTCGCGCCCTCGCGTCGGGCCATGTCGTAGAAGGACAGAACCTTCTCGCGATGCACCTGGCTGACGAGCGGGCCAAGCGTTGTCTCGTTGCTGAACGGATCACCGAAGCGGAACCGCTTTGCCCGTTCGCAGAACCGTTCCACGAAAGCCTCGAAGATGCCGCGCTGGACATAAAGCCGCTCGGTGCCGAGGCACACCTGGCCGGTGTTGGAGAAGCACGCGCGCGACAACCCCTCGACGGCGGCGTCGAGGTCGGCATCGTCGAAAACCAGGCCGGGGTTCTTGCCGCCGAGCTCTAGCGAGACCGGGCGGACCCCGGTGGCGGCGGCGCGCATGATCGCCTCGCCCGTAACCGACTCGCCGGTGAAGGTGATGCCATCGACGTCAGGATGGCTGGTCAGGAACTCGCCGGCCGATCCCGGGCCAAAGCCGTGCACGACATTGTAGACGCCTGGCGGCACACCGACGGCATTCATCACCTCGCCGAGCAGCGCCGCCGTCGCCGGCGTCTCCTCGGACGGCTTCACCACGACGGTGTTGCCGCAAGCGAGTGCAGGCGCAACCTTCCAGGTCATCAGTAACAGCGGCAGATTCCACGGACAGATCACGGCGATGACGCCGCGCGGGACGCGGATCGTGTAGTTGAGCGCATCGGCCCGGTCGGGAGTCGGGGTCTGAAATACCTCCGTGCCCATCGTGGCGATCAGGTCGGCAAAGACCGCGAAGTTCGCGGCGCCGCGCGGAATGTCGATCTGCCTTGCCAGCGAAACGGGCTTGCCGGTGTCGAGAATCTCCGCGCGCAGGAAGTCGTCGAACCGGCGGTTCACCTCGTCGACGATGCGCCTCAGGATCGCGATCCGCTCGGGAACCGACATGCGGCCCCATGGCCCCCTCAGCGCCTTCCTGGCCGCGGTGACGGCAGCATCGACATCGTCAGCCGTCGATTCCTGAACGAGCGCCGTCACCTCGCCCGTAGCCGGGAAGCGGTCCTCGAACGAACGGCCGGCGCGCACCTCACCATACCTGCCATCGATGAATTGGGCGATCCGCCGGACACCCGTCCCCGTGTGTACGGCCGGGGCGGCTGGCTCGCTGTCGATCGTTGCTGTCGTCACTCCGGTTCACCCATTCGCGACATCGCCTCATGGTCGAGCGCCCCGACCTGGACGCCCCCGACACGACCCGATGCTATCGACTCACATTCGCAGCCAAGGGCTCGGACTGAGACTGATCGCCGGTCGAGGCCGTGACCGTCTGACCAGCCGGTACGGGAGGACGTCCGATCGAGACATAACCCAGCCCGGATCGCAGCATCTCCTCGGGCGTATAGATGTTGCGCAGGTCGATCACCAGAGGGCGGGCCATCAGCCGCCTGACCTCGTCGAGGTCGAGGGCGCGAAACTCGTCCCATTCCGTGACGATCACCAGCGCCGACGCACCCTCGATGGCCTGGTAGGAACCGCCGGTCCAGACAGCGCGCCGGAACTCCGGCAGCTTGCGCGCCTCCGGCATCGCCACCGGATCGTAGACGGCGACTTGGGCCCCGGCCCTGGTCAGCGTCTCGACGATGTCGATCGAGGGGGCATCGCGCATGTCGTCGGTGTTCGGCTTGAACGACAGGCCCAGCACGGCCAACCGACACCCGGCCACGGAACCGCCGCATGCCTCGATGATGCGGTCGGCGAGCCCCTTCTTGCGCGCGGTATTGCTTTCGATGACGGCCGTCACGATCCGCGTCGGGACACCCGCTTCATCCGCCGTGCGGACCAGGGCGAGCGTGTCCTTGGGAAAGCAGGATCCGCCGAAGCCGGGTCCGGCATGGAGAAACTTTCCGCCGATCCGCCGGTCGAGCCCGATGCCGCGCGCCACGTCCTGCACGTTGGCGCCGGTGCGCTCGCAGATATCGGCGATCTCGTTGATGAAGGCGACCTTCGTCGCAAGGAAGGCGTTGGCGGCATACTTGGTGAGTTCCGCGGTGCGGCGGCTGGTGAAGACGATCGGGGTCTCATTGAGGAACAGCGGCCGATAGAGCAGCCGCATCACCTCCCGCGCCCGCTCGCTCTCCGCCCCGATCACCACCCGGTCCGGGCGCTTGAAATCGTCGATCGCCGAGCCTTCGCGCAGGAACTCAGGATTTGACGCCACATCGAAATCGAGGTCCGGCCGGACGCGGTGAACGATCGCCTCGATCTCGTCGCCGGTGCCGACCGGAACCGTCGACTTCGTGACCAGCAACAGCGGCTCCTCGGCGCAGGCCGCGATCGCCTCGGCCGCGGCGGTCACATAGCTCAGATCCGCATGACCGTCGCCGCGCCGCGACGGCGTCCCGACCGCGATGAACACAGCGTCCGCGCCGCGCACCGCGGCGGCAAGATCGGTTGTGAAGGCAAGCCGTCCGACGGCGACGTTGCCGGCGACCAGAACGTCAAGTCCCGGCTCGTAGATCGGGATCTGACCGCGCGACAGCCGCTCGATCTTCACTTCGTCCGTGTCGACGCAGGTGACATGGTGACCGAAATCAGCGAAGCACGCGCCGCTCACCAGCCCGACATACCCCGTGCCAACCATTGCGATCTTCATGGGCGGAGATCCCTCTCAGCCAACGTCCCATTGGGGGCCGTCGCGAGCCCGGAGGAGTCCTCCCCCACGATCAGCCGATCAGACGCCAGTCGTTCCATCAGCATTTTCAGAGTGTTGGCAATCGCCATCCCGGATCGGAGCGGCGATACTACGGGATCGACTGCACGGTCGCCAGCCCAAAGGACCGGTGGTGCCGTCCCGGCCAGACGTGCAGCGCGGCGGAGCCGGCCGCGGCGTCGACGACGACGTCATCCCGAGCGGTGCACGCGAGGCAGCGGGCGAGTGGTGTCGGTCCACATCGTCGAATTCCTTCGGTTCGTTGCAAAACCGCAGAATCAACGATCAAGGCTCGCGTCAAGCTAACCCGCTGACCCCACTCAACTTAATTTCGGATCAGGCTTTCAGCGGACAGAACCTCCGCCGTCTCGAAACTCCTGAACCCGGTCAGTTCCTTGACTTCTGCGCCGTGGCGCGTAGTTTCCCGGGCAAGACGCTTCGGCCGGGCTATCGTGCCCGGACTCGAGAACAGGGAATTCCGACATGGCCAAGCCGACAACGGTCAAGATCAGGCTCGTGAGCACCGCCGATACGGGCTACTTCTACGTGACCAAGAAGAATACGCGGACAATGACCGAGAAGATGACGGTCCGGAAATACGATCCGGTTGCCCGCAAGCACGTCGAGTTCAAGGAAGCAAAGATCAAGTAGACGTCGCTATCCCGGTCGTACGTGTCGGAGGCACCGTCCACGGCGGTGCCTCTTTTGCTATGATCGCCGCCGACGACATTCCAGCCAGGAGCGCCCGATGAATGCCCCAGTGGTTCCTGAAGCGTTGAAATCCCTCCGCATCCCATCCAGTGCGATCATCGGCGGCAAGTCGGTCGCCGCAGCCTCGGGCAAGACCTTCGATTGCGTCTCGCCGATCGACGGGACGGTGCTGGCGCAGGTCGCCGCCTGCGAGGCAGAGGACGTGGACCGGGCGGTAAAGGTCGCCCGCGAGGTCTTCGAGGCGGGCACCTGGTCCATGGCCCCGCCCCGCCAGCGCAAGCAGGTGATGATGAAGTTCGTCGAGGTGTTGCGGCAACATGCCGAAGAACTGGCGATGCTCGAGACGCTCGACGTCGGCAAGCCGATCTCGGACTCCCGGTCGGTCGATGTGCCGGCGTCGATCAACTGCATCCAGTGGTATGCCGAAGCCACTGACAAGATCTACGACGAGCTGGCGCCGACCGGCCCGGGCGCCGTCGCCATGATCACACGCGAGCCCCTCGGCGTCGTCGGGCTTGTCGTGCCCTGGAACTATCCGCTGCTGATGGCAGCCTGGAAGCTCGGTCCGGCGCTTGCCGCTGGAAACAGCGTGATTCTCAAGCCTGCCGAGCAGTCGCCGCTGACTGCGATCCGGATCGGCGAGCTGGCGCGCGAGGCGGGACTGCCCGATGGCGTGTTGCAGGTGCTCCCGGGCTTCGGCGAGACGGCGGGCCAGGCGCTCGGCCGCCACATGGACGTCGACATGATCGCCTTCACCGGCTCCACCGAGGTCGGCAAGTACTTCCTGAAGTATGCCGGCGAATCGAACATGAAGCATGTCAGCCTCGAGTGCGGCGGCAAGAAGCCCAACATCGTTTTCGCCGATGCCATCGATCTCGACGAGGTAGCGCGGCAAACGGCGATGGGCGTCTTCTACAACTGCGGCCAGACCTGCACCGCCGCGACGCGGCTGATCGTCGAGGAGTCGATCCACGACGCGATCATCGACAAGATCCGCGCGCTGGGCGCCGAATGGCAGCCCGGCAATCCGCTGGATGAGAACACCCGGATGGGTCCGATGGTTGACCGGACCCAGCTTGAGCGCGTGCTCGGCTACATCGATATCGGCCGCAAGGAAGGCGCGGAACTTGCCTATGGCGGATCGCGCGTGATGGAGGAAACCGGCGGCACCTACATCGAACCGACCGTGTTCGATCGGGTCGACAACTCGATGCGAATCGCCCAGGAGGAGATCTTCGGGCCGGTGCTCTCGACGATCACCTTCCGCGACGAGGAGGAGGCGGTGCGGATCGCCAACGACTCGATGTACGGACTGGCCGCGGCGGTCTGGACGCGCGACATCAACAAGGCCCATCGCCTCGCCCGGGCGATCAAGTGCGGCCTTGTCGCGATCAACGACGTCGACGGCGGGGACATCACCACGCCGTTCGGCGGCTACAAGCAGTCGGGGATTGGCCGCGACAAGTCGCTGCATGCCTACGACAAGTACACCCAGCTGAAGACCACCTGGATCACGCTGTCCTGAGACGTCTGCCGCACGGGAATGACAAAGGCGGTGCCGGTCGGTACCGCCTTGTCGGTGCGGGATCATCGATCTGTCGGGCAGTGGCCCGGTCAAGCATAAGGTGGCCGGCCGGAGGGCGGGTCATACGAGGAGGCCACTCTAACCGCACTCCGACCGGCCTAACCCCACGGACCCAGGAGATGCGGCGGACCTGAGCATTCCGTAGGGTATCGGTCGCTGTCCTTCGGCCTCCGCCTATTGGCTCGCCCCGCCAACGGACAGTCTGTGTTCGGGACGGAGCCTAGCCCGAAACCGCAAAGAATCAATCGAAATTTATGAAACTGCTGACCTATCATCGGTCAAGGTAAACAGCGGCCGTCGTCGCTGACGTCGCCACGCTACACAGCCCGGGTCGGACGTCACGCGGCATCGGCCACGACACGGTTGCGGCCGTTGCGCTTTGCTGCGTAGAGCGCCATGTCCGCCCGCTTCAGAATGGCATCCGGCGCTTCGCCCGGCTGCTCGAGTACTCCGACACCGACGCTGACCGTGATATCGAGCACGAGTGCGCCGTCCAGAACGACGAACGGCTCCTCGCAGACCGCGCGGCGCACCCTTTCGGCGACCCGCACCGCCAGCGCCATGTCGGTCTCCGGCATCACCACGACGAATTCCTCGCCGCCGAGTCGGCACACCAGGTCGATGCCGCGCACGGTTCGGCGGACACGGCGAGCAAACTCCCGCAGAACGTCGTCGCCCGCATCATGGCCGTGCGTATCGTTCACCGCCTTGAAGTAGTCGATATCGAGGACCATGACAGACAACGCCCTGCCCCGGTCGCTGGCCTGCTCGACGAGCGAGCGCAGATGGGTTTCCATGTAGCGGCGGTTGTGAAGCCCGGTCAGCGCGTCGGTGAATGCCATCGTCACGGACAATTGGACATTGTCGCGGAGCTTGTCCGTGTACCGTTTGCGGCGCACCTGCGTGGCGATGCGCGCCTTCAGCTCGTTACGGTCTATCGGCCGGATCACGTAGTCGCTGACACCGATCTCGAGCCCACGCAGGATGCGCACCGATTCCTCGGGATCGGCGATCAGCACGATCGGCAGGTTGCGCGTGCGTTCCAGCGAACGGATCTGCGAACACAGCCGCAGGGCATCGAACCCCGACAGCGAGAGACTCACCACCGCGACGTCGTAATTGTCGTCGGCCAGCCGGAACAGGGCTTCCTGGGGGTCCGGCTCGACATCAACGCGATGGTTGCGCTCGAGATATTCGCGGAGCCGCTCGGCCGCACTGGCGCGATCCTCGACGACGAGGATGCGGCCATTGTCGCCGCCCACCTTGATCGCGGCAGCGAGCGGATCATCAAGCCCCATATGGCGCCCCGTCGTCGCGCGCAGGCGCAGTTCGTCAGTCATCAGCTTGAGTCGCGCGAGACTGCGCACCCGGGTGATCAGTGCAAGGTCGTTGACCGGTTTGGTCAGGAAGTCGTCGGCGCCCGCCTCGAGACCCTTCACCCGGTCGCTCGGCTGATCGAGTGCCGTCACCATCACGACAGGCAGGTGATGGGTGGCGGGATTGGCCTTGAGGCGCCGGCACACCTCGAACCCGTCCATTCCCGGCATCATCACGTCGAGCAGCACGACATCGCACTGCCCCTTCTCGGCGATCTCGAGCGCCTGGGGGCCGTTGGACGCCGTGACGACGTCGAAATACTCCGCCGTCAGTCGGGCCTCGAGCAGCTTCACATTCGCGGCGATGTCGTCGACGACGAGGACGCGGGCGGTCATCTCTCGCTCCCCGGCGCGTCACCGACGTAGCGACGCACGGTTTCCATGAACCGCGCGACCGAAATGGGCTTCGAGATGTAGGCCTCGCAGCCGCCCTTGCGAATCCTCTCCTCGTCCCCCTTCATGGCGAAGGCGGTGACCGCGATCACGGGAATCGCGTGCAACTCCTCGTCCTCCTTGATCCAGCGCGTGACGTCGAGGCCGGAGACTTCCGGCAGCTGGATGTCCATCAGGATCAGATCCGGGCGGTGGCGCCGGGCCAGCTCGATCGCCTCGGTGCCGCTACGGGTCTGGATGGTTTCGTAGCCGTGAGCCCGCAACAGATCGTTGAAGAGCTTCATGTTGAGCTCGTTGTCCTCGACGATCAGGATTTTCTTCGGCACACTTCCAGCCCATGCTGTCGAGGTGACGCTGCGATCCCGCCCCTGCGGATCGCAGACTCAGATAGTCGAGAAACCTTACGTAAAAGCAAATCGAACTTTCCAGCCATGCTCGACGATCGCACGCGCGAGGCCGCAGAAGCCCTCGCCCTTCAGGCACTGTCTTTCCTTGCCCGTGACCCGCAGCGCATCGGCGGCTTCCTCGCCTCCTCCGGACTCGAGGCCGACCAGCTTCGTCTGGCCGCGCAGGAGCCGGGCTTCTTCGCCGCCGTGCTCGGGCACCTCATGTCCGACGAGCCGATGCTGCTGATGTTCGCTGAGGATGCCGGCGTCGAACCTCAGGCGATCCCGGCCGCCCACCGGTTGCTGAACGGACCGGTGTTCGAACCGTGACCTCGGGCGGCGGTCGATTGCGTGTCGGGGTCGATCTCGGCGGCACCAAGATCGCCGCAATCGCCCTCGATGCGGACGGGGCGGTGGTCGGCGAAGCGCGCCGCCCGGCGCCGCGTGACGATTATCGCGCCACCGTGGAGGCTCTCGCCGACATCGTGGCCGAGGTCGAGCGTCAGGCTGGCGCCCGCGGCAGCATCGGCATCGGAATGCCCGGATCGATCTCGCCGGTGACCGGTCGCATCCAGAACTCCAACTCGGTCTGGCTGAACGGTACGCCATTCGCGGAGGACGTGCAGGCGGCGCTGGCGAGGCCGGCCAGGTTCGCCAACGATGCGGACTGCTTCGCCCTGTCGGAGGCAACCGATGGCGCCGGTGCCGGTGCCTCGAGCGTGTTCGGAGCGATTCTCGGCACCGGTTGCGGCGGCGGCATTGTCGTCGGCGGGAGGCTGCTGGCGGGCCCGAACCGGTCGGCCGGCGAATGGGGCCATTCGCCCCTGCCCTGGCCGGTTTCCGAGGAATACCCCGGTCCGATCTGCTGGTGCGGGCGGCGCGGCTGCCTGGAGACCTGGGTCTCCGGCACCGGCATGCAGATGGATCACGCGGCGCGCACCGGTGAGGCCCTCGCGGCAGATCAGATCGTCGCCCGCGCTCCGACCGATCCCTCCGCGCGGGAGACGCTGGAGCGACATCTCTCGCGGCTGGCGCGAGCCCTGGCCGTCATTGTCAATACGATCGACCCTGACGTCATCGTGCTCGGTGGTGGGCTCTCGCAGATGCCGCACCTATACGATCGCCTTCCCGACACAATGCGCCCGCACATCTTCGCCGCCGCGCCCCTCGTGACCGTGCGTCCGCCACGCCATGGCGATGCAAGCGGCGTGCGCGGAGCGGCCCGGCTCTGGCGCCTGGATGAGACCGGCTGAGCCGGCGCGCGGCCGACGCCGATCGTGTATGATCGGATGCCGGCCGCGGCCGCAAGGGGCCGGTGCGCCCGTCGTCCTGCCGATTCGGCCTGTCCATGACCGACTCCTCAGGGTTCTGTCGTGATTGCCTCCAGCCGCTGCCCGCGTCGGCCATGCGTTGTCCGGGCTGCCTGGGTCCCCGGATCGTCCGTCACGCCGAGCTCGACAGCCTGACGATCGCGCATGTCGATTGTGACGCCTTCTACGCGGCGATCGAGAAACGCGACGACCCTTCTCTGAAGGATCGTCCGGTGATCGTCGGCGGCGGCCGTCGCGGGGTCGTATCGACTGCCTGCTACATCGCCCGAATCACGGGAGTCCGTTCGGCGATGCCGATGTTCAAGGCGCTGAAACTGTGTCCGGACGCCGTTGTGATCCGTCCCGACATGCAGAAATATGTCGCCGTCGGCCGTCAGGTAAGGGCGATGATGCTCGAACTGACCCCACTGGTCGAACCGGTGTCGATCGACGAGGCGTTCCTTGATCTGAGCGGAACGCAGCGGATCCATCGGGCCTCACCCGCACTCACCCTGGCCCGCTTTGCGCAGATGGTCGAGCGCGAGATCGGCATCTCCGTATCCGTGGGTCTGAGCTACAACAAGTTTCTCGCCAAGGTGGCGTCCGATCTCGACAAGCCGCGTGGCTTCTCGGTGATCGGTCGCGCCGAGACGCTGCAATTTCTGGCCGACAGGCCAGTCGGCCTGATCTTCGGCATCGGCACGTCCATGCAGCGGCGCCTGGCGCGCGATGGTATCCGTACCATTGGCGATCTTCAGCGCCGCGCGCCGGCCGACCTCGTTCGGGCCTATGGGAACCAGGGCATCCGGCTGGCGCGACTAGCCCGCGGGGAGGACGACCGCAGCGTCTCGCCCGAGCGCAAGACCAAGAGCGTCAGCTCGGAGACGACGTTCGAGCACGACCTGTCCGAACTCGAGGAGCTGACCCGGATCCTCTGGCGGCTTACCGAGAGCGTTTCCCGCCGCCTCAAGAAGGCCGGCCTGACGGGACGCACCGTGACCGTCAAGCTGAAGACCGCGGATTTCCGGACCATCACGCGCTCGCACACGCTCGACCGCCCGACCCAACTCGCGGATCGCATCTTCGACGCGGGGCGGCGGCTGCTCGCACGGGTTGCCGATGGCACCCGGTTCCGGCTGCTCGGCATCGGCGTCTCCGACTTCGCCGAACCGGACGACGCGGGTTTCGCGGACCTGATCGACCCTCGGCCGGCCCGCCGGGAAGCCGCCGAGCGCGCTGTCGACCGCATCCGCGAGAAGTTCGGCGATGCCGCGGTCGAGCGCGGCCTTGTCTTCAGCGGGACGGCACGGCGCAAGCGACCACCGCGTTAGCTTCGAAAGGCGATCCCGTTCAGGCAGTTGGGCGTACGAGTTGATCGCGCGGCTGAAGCCACGACGCCTCACTTTCCGCAGGCCGGCTGATCCAGGAATTCGATAGACGACAGTTCGCCGACGAGGGTGAAATCGCCATAGTCCAAGGTTATCTCGCGGCTGACGCCGTTCTCGAAGAGATCGTAGGTGAATTCGTAGGACGGAGTCGTCGCCTCGGCGTCCTCGGTGTCGAAATATCCGATCGTGACGATCCAGCTCGCCAGCCTGCCAAGCACATCGTCGCCGGGTCTGCCGGTGTTTCCCGCCGGCTCCCGGCGCGGCCCGATGACCGTAGATGTGGCATAGACCTTCCGGCCGGTCTCCGACCCGTCAAAGATGTCGGCGGTGACGATCTTCTCCCCGGCGATCGCCGCCGCGAGAATTCGCTGGACGTGCTGGGTGGGAAACAGCACCGACTTCCCGATGGAGAAACGGCCCTGCTCCGGCTCGCGGAGGTTGATCGACACCTCATCGTCGAACCGGCTGGCGATGCCGTTGGTCTCCTCCGACAGCGTTTCGTTGATGAAATTCTGCGTGACGAATCGATAGGCGGATCCGTCTGCCGCCTCCCACGTTGCCGAGCGAAGATCGTTGATGGTCGAACCACGCCCGCCCGTGATCCGGGTGACGAAGCGCGTGTTGACCGTCCAGCCGTCGCAGTTCGTGCCGCTCGTCTCGAATACCAGCCGGCCGGTGACGTCGTTCATCGCCTCGCCGCCTTTCGACGGATCGAGCTCGAGATCGTAGACGGCGCGATGCGGCGTCATGGTCGGCGTGGCCGCGACGGCCCGGGCCGGAATCAGCGCGAGCGCGGCGAGCAAAGCTGCGGCGATGACTGCAGGACGTGTTCTCAAGATCTTGGGTCCCCCTGGCATGGATGCCGGACTGACTGAGTAGCACGAACTAGGCCGGCACGAGGGCTGAAATGCGGCGCCTTGCCAGTGCGTCCGGAATCCCTCATCACAACGGCAGCATCCGCCGGCAGAGGAGATCCCATGTCCACCACCGTAGAATCACGGCTCGCCGAGCTCGGCATCGTCCTGCCACGTCCGGCCGCTCCGGCAGCGAACTACATTCCGTTCGTTGCGATCGGCAATCTGCTGTTCGTTTCCGGACAGCTGCCAATGGGCGAGAACGGCCTCGAGCACGTGGGCAAGCTCGGCGCTGACTACACGGTCGAGCAGGGTCGCGAGGCGGCCAGGTTGTGCGCGATCAACCTGCTGGCCCAGGCCAAGGCAGCGACCGGCGACCTGTCGCGGGTACGCTGCGTGAAGCTGACCGGCTTCGTCAACGCCACCCCGGATTTCGTTGATCACCCGAAGGTCGTCAATGGCGCCTCCGACCTCATGGTGGCCGCTCTCGGCGACAAGGGTCGGCATTCGCGCTCGGCGGTGGGATCGTCCGCCCTTCCCTTCGGCGCAGCCGTCGAGGTCGAGGGCATCTTCGAGATCGGCTGAGATCATGGCCGGGCTGTCCTGGCTCACCGACCGTCCGGTCGCCCACCGCGGTCTGCATGATGCCCGGGCGGGCATCATCGAGAACACGCTGTCCGCCGCCCAGGCGGCCATCGCGGCCGGCTATGCCATCGAGATCGACCTGCAGGCCGCGGCCGACGGCACGCCCGTCGTTTTTCACGACGACACGCTCGATCGGCTGACAACGGCAACGGGGCCGGTTGCGGCGCTTGGCGCGGCGGAGCTCGCCGCGATTCCGTTGAAGGCAACCTCGGACCGCATCCCGACCTTCCGCCAGCTGCTCGACCTCGTTGCCGGCCAGACGCCGCTCGTCGTCGAGGTGAAGTCCGACTGGTCGGGGGTGCCGGCCCTGTGCGAACGGATTGTCGCCGACCTCGAAACCTACCACGGACCGGTGGCGATCATGTCGTTCGATCCGAAGGTTGTCGACGTCCTCCGGCGGATCGCGCCGGCGCTGCCGCGCGGCATCGTCTCGGAATCCTATCGCGACTGGCAGGAAGGTGGCACCACGCCGTGGAGCCGGTTCGTGATGCGCCACCTCCTCCACGTCTGGCGAACCAAGCCCCATTTCATCGCCTATTGTGTCGACGACCTGCCCGCAGTCAGTGCACTCCTCCTGCGCTGGCTGTTCGGCCTGAAACTGCTGACCTGGACAGTACGGACCCCAGAGCAGCGCGCGCGCGCCGAACGCTGGGCCGACCAGATCATTTTCGAGGGCTTCCGCCCGTGATCGCCGGGCCAGCCCCTCGAACGGAGGCACCGGCGCGCTAGAATCGGGTCGATGGCAAGGGCTGACGAGACAGACGAGCGCGAGATCACCGTCCGCGTGACCGACCGCCTGTCGGCGGTCAGTCCCGCGGCGTGGGATGCCTGCGCGAACCCGGCGAGCCGGAAGGCTTCTCCAAGCGACCCACGCATCGGCGCGGATGAATCGAATTCTGCGCATGAAACGCACAACCCCTTCGTTTCACACGCGTTTCTCTGCGCGCTCGAGGAGTCCGGCTGCGTCTCGGCGCACACCGGCTGGCTGCCACAGCATCTGATCGTCGAGGCGGCAAACGGGCAGATCAGGGCGGCGATGCCCTGCTACCTGAAGGCGCATTCGCAGGGCGAATACGTCTTCGATCACGGCTGGGCGGACGCCTACGATCGGGCCGGCGGCCGCTATTATCCGAAGCTTCAGGTCTCCGTTCCCTTCACGCCGGTGACCGGCCCGCGACTCATGGTAGCACCCGGCCCCGACGCGGAGGTTGGTCGGGCAACACTGCTGTCGGCGGCCATCGAGCTCTGCCGTCGCCACCATGCCTCGTCGGTGCACTGGACCTTCCTGCCGAAATCCGACGCCGACTGGCTCGGCGAGGCCGGCATGCTGCTGCGTACCGACCGGCAGTTTCACTGGTCGAACCGAGGCTATCGCAGCTTCGAGGACTTTCTGTCCGACCTGTCGTCGCGCAAGCGCAAGGCGATCCGCCGCGAGCGCCGCGAGGCGACGGCCGCCGGGATCGACATCGTGCGCCTGACCGGCGCGGACATAACCGAAGCCCACTGGGACGCGTTCTTCGCGTTCTACATGGACACTGGTTCGCGCAAATGGGGCAGGCCCTATCTCAATCGGCGCTTCTTCAGCCTGATCGGCGAGCGGATGGCCGACCGGATCGTGCTGATCATGGCACGCCGGTCCGGCCGCTGGATCGCCGGTGCGCTCAACCTGCGCGGCGACAGTGCGCTCTACGGGCGCAACTGGGGCTGCATCGAGGATCATCCGTTCCTTCACTTCGAGGTCTGCTACTATCAGGCGATTGAGTACGCGATCGCCAACGGGCTGGCCCGCGTCGAAGCCGGAGCACAGGGCGAGCACAAGCTTGCGCGCGGCTATCTTCCTGTGACCACGCGCTCCGCCCACTTCATCGCCGATCCCGGCCTCCGCAGGGCGGTCGCCGACTACCTCCTGCGTGAGCGGGCCTATGTCGACCTGGAGAACGCGGCGCTGGCCGCCCATGCGCCCTTCCGCAGGGACGCATGCGACAGGACCGATTGACGCGGCCGCCAGCGTCGGGAAGCTTGCGCGCGGAACGACAGGCAGAGGAGACCCGAATGCCCGCCTATGACGACAACAACGTCTTCGCCAGGATCCTCCGAGGCGAGATCCCCTGCCACAAGGTCTACGAGGACGACCGCACGCTCGCCTTCCTCGACATCATGCCGCGCACCCGTGGTCACACGCTGGTCATCCCCAAGGTCAAGGCGACCGGGCTCGCCGACATCGAGCCCGATGATCTTTGCCATCTGATGGGCGTCGTGCAGAAGCTCGGCCCCCGGATCACCGAGGCGCTCGGCGCCGACGGTTTCATGATCCAGCAGTTCAATGGCGCCGGCGCGGGCCAGACCGTGTTCCACATCCACTTCCATGTCATCCCGCGCTGGGCCGACCAGCCGATGCGTCCTCACGGCGTGACGATGGAGGATCAGGAGGTGCTCCGCGAGGTCGCCGAGATCCTGCGCCCGGCCCTTGCCCGCTGATCGCCTGCAGGCCGTCCCGGCGGTCAGGACGCAAGCCACAGCCCTGCAAGCAACGTCGCCTCGCCGGCGACGATGCCCAGGAACAGGCTGCGTCGCAGCAGGAAATAGGCGCCGAGGCCGGCGGCGACCGCGAGCAGCCGCAGGGTGAGGCTGGCCATCACCAGATCACCGACCGGGAACAGGATCAGCCGCGAGACCAGGCCGGCGATCAGCGCGGTCGAGACCGCCCGCACCCATCTCAGACTCTCGCTGGACTCGTCGAGGCGGACCGAGAACAGCACCCCCAACAGGCGCCAGATGTCGGTCGCCAGAAATCCTGCGATGGCGATGAACAGATACGGCCCGATGCCAACCCCGACGGCGCTCATGCCCGGCGCCGCCGCCCCACGGCCCAGGCGATGGTTCCCGCGACGAGCCCGGTCCACAGCAGATCGAATCCCGGTAAAAAGAGATGGAACACCGGCCCAAGGGCGAAGCCGCCGATCACGGCGGCGAGGTCCATGCGCTCGCGGATCGCCGCGATCAGCGAGAACAGGAAGTAGAAGGGCGTCAGCAACAGCAGCGCCGCGGAGATGTCGGCCGGCACTTCCCCGGCGATCAGATGCCCGACACCCGTGGCGCAGACGGTAAGCGGCCACAGCACGCAGGCCAGCCCCAGATAGTAGGGCACCCGGTCGGCGCGATCGAGTTCGGGAATCCGGCGCATGGACTCGATCCAGACCGTGGCCGCGACGAAATGCGACATCAGCATCTGCTGCCACAGCGGCGTGCGCGCCCCGCGCAGGACGGGCAGGATCGACACCGTCATCGGCATCAACCGTACGGCGGTGATGGTGACGGCGATCGCTGCGGCGAGCAGGGTGGCGCCGGAATCGATCTGGTCGACAAGGACCACCTGCCCCGGCAGCGCGAAGACCGTGAAGGTCATGTAGACGGTCTGCCAGAAATCGAGACCGGCAGCTCTGGCGAACGCCCCGAACCCGACGAACGAGGCGAACAGCACCATGCCCGGCACGCCCGCCCCCCTGCGCGCACCGAGCATCGCGGCCCGCCGGCGGCCAACGCTCACCAGCTGTGATCCATGATCCCGCCCCGCCCGAAACTCAGTGGCTGGGCAAGGGAATCTTCGGCACCACCGGTCCGCCGCTGCGCGAACCCTTGCCGCCCTTGGGACCGGACTTCTTCGGCTTGGGCGTCTTCCGGCTCTGCCTGGCTGGCGGCGCCTTGGGCGCAGCCTCGACATACTCGAAGGCGAGACGGGATGGACCGTCCGGCGGCGTCTCGACAAGCACCTTGACGTTGCCACCGTTCTTCAGTCTGCCGAACAGTACCTCGTCGGCCAGCGGCTTCTTGATATGCTCCTGGATGACGCGGGCAAGCGGACGGGCCCCCATCTGAACGTCGTAGCCGCGCTCGGCGATCCACTTGTTCGCCGCGTCGGTCAGTTCGATCGTCACGCCGCGATCGGCGAGCTGCGCTTCGAGCTGCAGCACGAACTTCTCGACAACCATCGCCACGACCTCGGGAGGCAGGTTGTCGAAGGCGATCACCGCGTCGAGACGATTGCGGAACTCCGGCGCGAACATCCGGTTGATCGCTTCCTCGTCGTCGCCCTCCCGCTTCATCCGGCCGAAGCCGATCGGCGGCTTGGCGAGATCGGCGGCGCCGGCATTCGTGGTCATGATCAGGATGACGTTTCGGAAATCGACCTGCTTGCCGTTGTGGTCGGTCAGCTTGCCATGGTCCATGACCTGCAGGAGGATGTTGAACAGGTCCGGATGCGCCTTCTCGATCTCGTCGAGCAGCAGGACGCAATGCGGATGCTGGTCCACGCCGTCGGTGAGCAGACCGCCCTGGTCGAAGCCGACATAGCCGGGCGGGGCACCGATCAGTCGCGAAACCGTGTGGCGCTCCATGTATTCCGACATGTCGAAGCGCAGCAGCTCGACACCGAGCAGCCGGGCGAGCTGCTTGGCGACTTCGGTCTTGCCGACGCCGGTCGGGCCGGAGAACAGGTAGCAGCCGATCGGCTTCTCGGGATCTCGCAGACCTGCGCGGGCGAGCTTGATCGAGGCGCCCAGCGCCTCGATGGCCCGATCCTGTCCGAAGACGACACGCTTCAGGTTCTCGTCGATGTGCTGCAGAACCTCGGAGTCGGCCTTGGAGACCGTCTTCGGCGGAATCCGGGCCATGGTCGCGACGGTCGCCTCGACCTCCTTTACGCCGATCACCCGGCGCCGCCTCGAGGCCGGCAGCAGCATCTGCGAAGCGCCCGACTCGTCGATCACGTCGATCGCCTTGTCCGGCAGCTTGCGGTCGTGGATGTAGCGCGACGACAGCTCGACGGCCGACCTGATCGCCTCGTTGGTGTATTTCACACCATGGAAATCCTCGAAATAGGGCTTCAGACCCTGAAGGATCTTGATCGCATCGGGAACGCTCGGCTCGGCAACGTCGATCTTCTGGAAGCGGCGCACCAGCGCGCGGTCCTTCTCGAAGTGCTGCCGATATTCCTTGTACGTCGTAGAGCCGATGCAGCGCAGCTGCCCGCTTTGCAGCGCCGGCTTGAGCAGATTCGAGGCATCCATCGCACCGCCCGAGGTTGCCCCCGCGCCGATGACGGTATGGATCTCGTCGATGAACATGATGGCGCCGGGATACTTCTCGATCTCCTTCACCACCGCCTTGAGCCGCTCCTCGAAATCGCCGCGATAGCGCGTACCGGCGAGAAGCGTTCCCATGTCGAGCTGGAAGATCGTCGCCTTCTTGAGAACGTCGGGTACCTCGCCATGAACGATCTTGCGGGCCAGCCCCTCGGCGATGGCAGTCTTGCCCACACCAGGATCGCCGACGAACAGCGGGTTGTTCTTCTGACGCCGGCACAGCACCTGGATGGTGCGCTGCAGCTCGGCGTCGCGACCGATCAGCGGATCGATGCGGCCTTCCTGGGCCTTCCGGTTCAAGTTTATGCAGTATGCCTCGAGCGCGTCCGACTTCTTCTTCTCGCCGTCTTCGCTCTCGGCCGCCTCTTCCTCCGACCCGCGCACCGTACGTGTCTCCGAATAGCCCGGGCGCTTGGCGATGCCGTGGCTGATGTAGTTCACGGCGTCATAGCGCGTCATGTCCTGCTCCTGCAGGAAATATGCCGCGTGGCTCTCGCGTTCCGCGAAGATCGCGACGAGTACGTTGGCGCCCGTCACCTCCTCGCGGCCCGAGGACTGGACGTGGATCACGGCGCGCTGGATGACCCGCTGGAAGCCCGCGGTGGGCTTGGAGTCCTCGCCGGTATCGCTGATCAGATTGTCCAGCTCGTTGTCGATGTAGTCGACGAGGTTCTTGCGCAGGACCTCCAGATCGACGTTGCAGGCGCGCATGACCGCCGCTGCGTCCTGGTCGTCGACCAGCGCGAGCAGCAGATGCTCGAGCGTCGCATATTCGTGGTGACGCTCATTTGCGGCGGCAAGGGCCCGGTGCAGGGCCTGCTCAAGGCTTCTCGAGAACGACGGCACAGGCGGGTCCTACTTCTTCTCCATGACGCACTGCAAAGGATGCTGGTGCTTGCGCGCGAAGTCCATCACCTGGGTGACTTTCGTCTCGGCCACCTCGTAGGTGTAGATGCCGCACTCTCCGACTCCATTCTGGTGGACGTGCAGCATGATGCGGGTCGCCTCGTCCCGGCCCTTGTTGAAGAAGCGCTCGAGGACATGCACCACGAACTCCATCGGGGTGTAGTCGTCGTTGAGCAGAAGAACCCGGTACAGGTTCGGGCGCTTCGTCTTCGGGCGCGTCTTGGTTACGATGCCCGTGCCAACGCCATTGTCGCCCTCGCCCTGCCGGCGAGCCATCCGGGTGACTGCCGGCAATGATCCCACCGAGACAAGCGGCCCGTTCATAGACCCAGCGACCTCCGGCCCTCGACCCCATCCGTTGCTGATTTCGCCGCAGTCGGGCGTCCGGCCCGACGAATCTCATATTAGGAGCCGTTTCGGCTGCTTTCCAGAGTGACGATAACTTAGGTCTCCGCTTTCGCCGTTTCCAGAACGCCGCGACACAAAAACGGCCCGGCAGTGCCGGGCCGCGATGGAAGAGCGGATAGGCGGGGAGGACAGCGACGCGGCGGACCTACTTGCCGGCCTTCGCGATCATGCCCTCGAACGGCTTGTAGGCGTCCCTGGCAAGGTCGACATACAACTCGCCGACCTTGGTCGCCTGGGCGATGAAGCCCTCATAGGCCGATTTGATGTAGTCGCTCTGGATCTCCATCGCCTTGTCCAGCGACTTGGCAGCCATGAGCTTTTCGAAGGCTGCGGCGCCGTCTTCGAACGACTTCTTCGAATAGTCGGCGATCTCGACGGCGAGCGACTGCATGCCCTTGCTGAAGGAGCCGAAGCTCTTCATCGCCTGATCCATGTTGTCCTTGCCGATCTTCTGGAAATCCTCGAATCCGTTGATCATTGGTGGCGCTCCTTTAGGTTCGGATGGGTTCGAGCGCGAGCTCCCGGCGCCTCGCTGCATCGTATGGACCATATATGTGCAATGCAGCAAAAGTGTCAAGGAGTTTTTGCAGTGCACAATGGCAAGTTGCTCGGCGGGACCCGCCCGTCAGGCTTTACGGTTTCCTAACCCCGATCGACTAATTTCCCTCAAATCCGATGCGCGATGATGACGATCGGGGCGCTGCCCTGAAGATGCTGTCATTGCCGCGAAAGACATGAGGCGTTCGCGTTCGCTGGAGAGACGGGGGATCAACCTCTACCCATTGCGGCAGTCGGCCGGCAGGGTCCGTTCCCTGTCTGCGGCATGCTCCGCAGCGTGCGCGACAGTGTGATGGGATTGGAGATCGATCAATGATCGGCGTTCTCCGGCAAGCTGGATGGACTGCGCAGCTGCGTCGCGCTGCGGGCTTTCTGGCAATCTGGATCGCGATCCTGGCCACGCTCGCGCCAGCGGCCGATGCGAATGAACGGTACGCGGCCTTCGTCATAGACGCGCTGAACGGCAAGGTGCTGTTCGCCCGCAATGCCGATGCGGCCCGGTATCCGGCGTCGCTGACCAAGGTGATGACCCTGTACATCCTGTTCGAGGAACTGCAGGCCGGCCGGCTGCGGCCCGACTCGCGTCTCACCGCATCGCAGAATGCCGCCAATCAGGCACCCTCGAAGATCGGTATCAAGGCCGGCGAGACGATCACTGTCGATCAGGCGATCCGCTTCCTCGTCACCAAGTCCGCCAACGACGTTGCGGTCGTGGTGGCCGAGAACGTGTCGGGCAGTGTCCCGGCCTTCGCTGCCCGGATGACCCGCACGGCCCGCGCGATCGGCATGAACAGCACGACCTTCGCCAATCCGCACGGCCTGCCCAACGACGCGCAGCGCACGACCGCCCGCGACATGGCGACCCTGGCCATCCAGATCATGCGGAGGTTTCCACAGTACTACGGCTATTTCCAGACTCGCTCCGCGACCTGGAAAGGCACCACTTTCGGCAACCACAACAAGCTGCTCGGCACCGTTGCCGGAGTCGACGGCCTGAAGACCGGATACATCCGCGCCTCCGGGTTCAATCTCGTGTCCTCGATGCGGCGCGACGGCCGCCATATCGTCGCCGTGGTGATGGGTGGACGCACCGGCGCCTCACGCGACGCGCATATGCGCGAACTGCTCGAAACCTACATCAAGTCGGCTTCACGCGGTGGCGCACTGATCGCATCGGTCCCGCCCCCGCCGGTCGCGACGGCATCGGCCCCGGCGGCGCTTGCCGCAGCGCCGCTGCCGACGCCGCGGCCCGAGCTTGCGTCGCTGCCGGTCGGCACCGCCAGCCTGCCCGTCCCCCGGATGCTGGTTCCCTCGACCACCGTGCCCGGCACGCTGGTCACTGCCGGGGCTACTGCATCGTCGAAGTCGCTCGATACGCTCGCTGCCTCGGCGACGGCGGCGCCGCCACCCCCCTATGAGACCGGATCCACGGACTCAGAACCTCCGGTCGTACGCCCGGGCGACTGGGTGATCCAGGTCGGCGCCTTCAACAGCGAGGCCCTTGCCCGCGAGGCGCTGCAGCGCGCTCAGGCCGCCCTTCCCGACAGGCTCGGCGCAGCCACCGCCTTCACCGAGACGACCGAGAAGAATGGAACGACGTTGTGGCGGGCGCGCTTTGCCGGCTTCGACAAGCCCGAGGCCGAGGGAGCCTGCGCGGAGCTGAAGCGCAACTCGTTCGGCTGCTTTCCGGCCCAGAACTGAGCGGGAGGCCGCCTAGCGATGTTTGCGAAGCAGAAATTCCTTGGCTTCGTTGATCTTGGCGGCAAGGTACGTAGATCCCCCACGATCGGGATGCAGCTTGAGCATCAGTTCGCGGTGCGCACGCCGGATCACGGCCTCCTCGGCGCCCGGCGGCACGCCCAGTATCTGATAGGCCTGCTCCGCCGTCATTGGCCCGTCGTCGCGGACCGGGCCGCCCTGCCCCGCGCCCGCATCCGGCTCACCGTCTTCACGCCAGCCGGGCGCCCTGCGGTCGAGATACACCTCGAGTAGCTGTCGACTGCGGTCGTCGTCGAGCTCTGCGAGAAGATCGAGCAGCGCCTGCTCATCGAGCGAAGATAGGCTGCATCCGGCGTGCAGACCGCGCAGCACCGTCCCATCCAGTTCGCCGGAGTCGTGATCGAGCGTCATCTCCAGCCAGGGCGAGCGCACCTTCGAGGTCTGGCCCGGCGAGGGGTCCGCGTGCCCGCCGTAGCTTCCCATCATGCCGCGCCCCATGCCCAACAATGACAGCCCGAGCGCGGCCAGCGGCAGCGCGAGAGCCCATCGGCCGAGAAACGCGAGCACCAGCGCTCCGGCAAGCGCCACAATGCCTCCAGCCATCCTGATCCCGCGGGCCAGCCGTGCCGGATTGGCCGAGACGAAGCCGCGAACCAGCAGGATGACGATGAGGAGGCCGATCACCCCGAGAATGACGGCGCCCATCCGCGACTCTCAGTTGAGCTGCTGGAGCAGGAGACGCGCCTGCCCGCCCCTGCGCCCGTACTCCGCAAGGGCCTTGCGCCCCCCGGCGGCAAACACGGCAACGGCGGCAAGCAGTTCGCGCAGCTGCCGGGCCGACCCCATGTCGAACCGGCAGTAGGCCCCGCCGGTCAGCCGCGCGATCTCACGGAAGGCCCGCTCGGCAACGGCATCGCGACCTTCATGGAACATGAACGCGCGCGTTCCCGACAGCGCGATCTCGCCGGCAAGCTGGCACAGCTCGTCGATCGATTCTTCCATGCAGTCGCCGATATAGACGAGCGCCTGTACGGGCTTCCGGCGTGTCTCGTCGCGCGTGTGGCGCAATACCTTGCGGATCTGAGTATGGCCGCCCCGGCAGTCGATCCGTGCCATCAGCCCGGCAAGGCTCGCCGGATCGGCGACCCATCGGCTGGCCCGGCACTCGCCGAAACCCCGGAAATAGACGAGCTGGACATCCAGTCCGCCGATGGCCGCAGTTTCCCGGAACATCTCGGCTTGCAGCTGACAGGCGGTATCCCAGGTCGGCTGGCGGCTCATGGTCGCGTCCAGCGCGAAGATCAGACGCCCGCGCGCACCCGCCGGCCGGTTGCCGGCCAGGGTCCGCGCCTCGCGCAGGAAGGTATCGATCTCGGAGTCCGAGCTGACCTGCTCCGGCGCGGGAGCGACCGGTCGCGAAACGGGTGTTTTCCTGTCCTCGGCCACTGTCCTCGGTGCCTCGATTCCGGATCGTGCTCGGGTCCCCGGATTGTCTTGTCTAGATTTGGCGTTGTCGGGCGGTTTCGCAATGGCGCGACCCGTGGTCGCTAGAGCAATCCGAGCGCTGCCAGTTCGCGGCGCATGTCGTCCGGCATGTCCGCCGCGTCAGCTGACGCGTCCGCATCTAGGTCGGCCGGCGCCTCCGAGGCCGCCAGATAGCGCCAGCCCTGGAACGGAGCCCGCGGGCGCGGCACGACCGGCACGACCCGCGGTTCGAGCACCAGGGCGCAGCGTTCGATTCCGTCGTCGCCGACCACACTGCGAATGTCCTTGAGCCGCTGGCGGCATTGAATGAGCCCGCGGATCACCCAGTAGAGCGAGCCGCCGGCCAGCAGCGAATCGCGCCGCCTGGGGCTCATCCGGGTCGTGTGAACCTGCTCGGCGGGCAGGCCGAGCCGCGCCCGCTCCGCCTGCCGCTCGGCGATCCAGTCCTCGAGATCGGCGATCGAGCTCGCACCGACACAGAGCTTGACGAGGTGGACAGTCATCACGTCTCGAGCGTCGGGCGCCGCATCTGGAACACGTCGTCGACCACGGAATAGTCCATGTAGCCGAGCCGGGCGATGGGCCGGGCGCGGCTGATGTCGACCATGCCGTCGACGATGAGCCTCTCGTCGATATGGATGCCGACCACCTGTCCCAGCACCAGCCACTGGTCGGTGTCGGCCCCGTCGAGTCCGATCAATGGTATCGTCTGCAGGTGTCTGCATTCCAGTGCGACCGGCGATTCAGCGACGCGGGGCGGCTTGACGATGCGCGACGGCACCGCCGTCAGCCCGGCCGTGGCCAGTTCATCGACGCCGGCCGGATAGGGCGCCGAGGACTGGTTCACCTGCGCCCGCAGCTCCCAAGTTGCGAGATTGCAGACGAATTCCCCGCCTTCATCGGCATTCGTCGCGCTGTGCTTCCAGCCGGTCGAGCCGAAGGCGACGATGTGCGGATTGGTCGCGAAGGCGTTGAAGAAGCTGTAGGGGGCCAGATTGACCCGCCCGTCCCGGTCGAGCGTTGATATCCAGCCGATCGGCCGCGGCACGACAAGAGCCTTGAACGGATCGTGCTTCAGCCCGTGGCGGTTCTCAACGGCATCGTAGAACATGTTCACCCCCACACCCCGGCCGGACAACCGGCATCGATCCAATCCGGCAGCGCCTCGATACTGGCCAGCACCACATCCGCGAGGGGTTCGAGATCGGCGAGGCCACCGTTTCCGCTGAGCACCGCGATCGCCCAGCCCGCCCCGGCGGCACGCGCCATCTCCAGATCGTGGACATTGTCCCCAACGACGGCGACACAGTCCGGTGTCAGCCGTGCTGCGTCGCAGAAGGCGTGCACCATGTCCGGCCCCGGCTTCGGTCTGGCGACGGAATCGTAGCCGAACACGTGGGGCACAAGCGGTGCCAGACCCTTCGTTTCGAGAAACGCGCGCACCGACACCAACGAGTCGTTGGTGGCGATGCCGTAGGCCAGCCCGCGCCGCTCCAGCTCCCTGAAGAACGGCTCGAGGGCAAACAGCGGCGCCGAGGTGATGGGCCCCATCCGCGCGCAGGTCGTGTCGATATGACGCGCCAGTTCGAGACCACGCGCTGCATCGACGTCGGGCCACCACAGCGCGACCAGGTCGCGCGTCGACCCGGCAGCGAAGACCGATCCGGCTCGCAGTCGCCCGGTCGCTGTATCAAGACCGGCAGCCTCTGCCATCGCCTCGGCCCGTTCCGCGCCACCGAGCTCCTCCGCCAGGTGGAGGATGACCGGCCCCCAGGTGGCATCGCAGTCGATCAGCGTGCCATCCTTGTCGATGAGGACGCCCCGTGGCGTCATGTCAGCCGACCCATCGCACGACGATCGAGTCGAGATCCGGCCGATCGCGCTCCACCGGCGCTTCTGCCGGCGTGCCGATATGGATGAAGCCGGCAATCCGCTCGCCCTCCTTCAGGCCGAGCAGCCGCGCGACCTCCGCGTCGTAGGCCGGCCAGCCGGTCAGCCATTGCGCCGCGTATCCCGCCGCATGGGCGGCGTGCAGGAGGTTGAGGCATACGGCACCCGCGGAAAGCTGCTGCTCCCAGACAGGGATCTTCGGATGCTCCGCGGCGCGCGACACCACGGCGACGACCAGTGGCGCCCCGTCGCGCTTGCTGCGTTCGACCTCTGCCATCTGCTCGGAGGCCGCCTCGTTGCGTGACCGCCAGATTTCCATCAACCGTTCGGTGAAGACGGCTCGCTCCGGGCCGCCGATGATGATGAAGCGCCACGGCACGAGCTTGCCGTGGTCGGGCACCCGTGCAGCGATGCGCAGCATTGACTGCAGACCGGCGTCGTCGGGCGCCGGGGCCACCAGGCGGGCGGCCGGGATCGATCGGCGCGTGGAAAGGTATTGGATGAGGTCGCTGCTGTTCGTCACGGTCTGGACTTCTGCAAGGGTTCCGGCTGTCGAGGGACGCAGACAGGATGCTGCGACAGAAGAGAAAGCGCGCTGCCGGCAATTGTCCAGCCCTCGTGTTCCAGCCCTCGCGTGGCATCCGCGTGCAGCTGCCCAAGCCGCGCCACATTCGACCGGCGTATTGAGTCGCGGTTCCTGCCGCGGACGGTCGTTCACAGCGTCGAATCGCGTAAGATTTCCGGCTCAGGGCGAAACGTCACCGATGCAGTTCATCAGGATGCCAGACTGGCGCATGGTCCGCACCGCCGCCCGGCGGGCGTGGATCGCCGTCGCGCTTGCCGGCTGTCTTGGCCCAATCGACTCGGCCTCTGCCGGTTCGCTGATGGTCGTCGTCGACGGTTCGAACAGCATGTGGGCCGAGATCGACGGCGTGAACAAGATCGTCGCCGTTCAGGATGCCATCGATCGCGCACTGTCGACGCAGAACCGCGGCCTGTCGGTCGGCGTCGTCGCCTATGGCGCCATGCGCCAGAATGCCTGCTCGGACGTTGCGGTGGTGGCACCGCCTAAAGGCATCGCGGCCGAAGCGGCAATCGCGGCGGTGCGGGCGATCCGCCCCAAGGGAGCCTCGCCCGTCGCTTCGGCACTCGAAACGGCCGCCTCCGTTGCGCCGACGGGCGAGCCGTTGTCGATCCTGCTGATCGCCGACGGCACCGATAATTGCGGCGGCGATCCGGTGGCGGCTGCCCGCAGGCTCGCCGCCGAACATGCAGCGATCATTCACGTCATCGCCTTCGAGGCGATACGGCCCGACGGCCTCAAGGCCCTCGCGCCGATTGCCGAGGCGACGGGCGGAAGCTTCACCTTGGCCACCACGCTGGAGGAGTTCCGTGCAGCCTTCGCCGCCGCCGAGATCGCTGCGGCCGCCCACGACGGCAGGCCGGCTCCGCCGCTGCCGGCGCCCGACGTGGCTGAGCTCGCGGCCGAGCCCGAGGCGGAAGACCACCCGGCGCTGTTCACCGGTTCGGTCGAAGACGGCGCGGGCACGGGCGGCCCGCTGGTCCTCGCCCAGGCAGAAGTCCCCATGCCGCGCGAACGGCCGATACTGCCCGATCCGGCCGAGAACGACCCCGGGACGATCCGGGCCGGGCAGCCGCTCGACCTCCTGCGCGGCCTCAACGTTGACCCGGGCGCTGCGGTCGACCCGGATGCGCCTCGCCCGGACCATCGGCTGCAGCTTGCCGCGCGCCTCGTCGAAGGCGGCGAGATGATCGGCAGCGGTGTGATCTGGCGGATCTTCAAGGCGCAGCCGGGCCACGACGGCACGTTCGAGCTTCTCGAGGAAAGCGAGGCTCCGACGCCGAGCTTCGTGCTGCCCGCCGACGACTATATCGTCCACGTCGCGTACGGACTCGCCAACACGGCGCGGCGAATCTCGATGCGGGACGGGCCGGCCGACGAACAGATCGACCTCAATGCCGGCGGGCTGCGGCTGCACGCCGTAGGCGCCCTTGACGAACCGCTGCCGGACCGCAACCTGATGCTGTCGGTCTATTCCTCCGAGCAGGACGAATATGGCCAGCGCAAGCTGCTGGTCGAACAGGCCACGCCGGGCAAGATCATCCGCCTGAACGCCGGCACCTACCATGTCGTCAGCCGCTATGGCGACGCCAATTCCGTGATGCGCACCGATCTGCGCGTCCAGCCCGGGCAGCTGACCGATGCGACGATCCGTCATCAGGCTGCCGAGGTCACGTTCAAGCTGGTCAACGAGGCGGGTGGCGAGGCGCTGGCGAACACCGCGTGGAGCATCCTGTCGCCTGGCGGCGACGTCGTGAAGGAAAGCTTCGGCGCGTTCCCGAGCCATGTGCTGGCAAGCGGGGAGTATTCAGTCGTCGCCCGGCACGAGGGTCGGCTCTACTCCCAGGACTTCAGCGTCGAACCCGGGCGGGATCGCGAGGTCGAGATCGTCGCCCGATAGAGCTGCGGCCATGCCGGCTCTGCTGCCATGCCGGCTCTGCTGCGGCATGGCTGTGATTGGTCGGGGCCGAAACGGCTCCGGAAACATCAATCGGCGTGGATTGTAATCAGCTTCTGGCCTTCGCCGACCTGTTCACCGGCCGCCGTACTCACCTCGGTCACCGTGCCGTCCCGTCCGGCGACAAGCGTGTGCTCCATCTTCATCGCCTCGATGACCGCAAGCTTGGCCCCCTTCTCGACCCTGTCGCCGGCAGCGACATGCACGGAGATCACCTTGCCGTGCATCGGCGCGCGGATAACCGCGTCGCCATCGCCCGTATCCAGATCGAGCGCGAACGGATCGCGGAAGCAGACCGTCGTCTGGATGCCGTCGGCCAGCACGCAGACGCCATCCTCGAAATCGACCAGATCGACCTCGAATTCCCCGTCCGGAGCCGGATCCGTCATCCTGACCGCGGGCTCGCCGTCGGCCCATTCCAGATCGACGCTTTCCGGCACGCCGTCCACAAGGATGGGCGTACTGACGGCCCTGACGGTGCCCAGCTGGAAGCCGTCACAGACGCTCCAGGGACTGTAGCGCTCGTCGGAGCGCAACAGTCGATCGCGCTCGATACGCTCCACCTCGCGCTCGACGAGACGGATCGTCCCGAGCGCGATCGCAGCCTGACGCGCGCCGGGCGCGGCGGCGATCAGTTGGTCGAGCTTGCGGTCGATCATTCCCGTATCGAACCGACCGGCGCGGAAATCGCGATCGTCGGCGAGCCGTCGCAGGAAGCCGATGTTGCTCTTCGGCCCGGCCACGATGCTGGCGGCGAGCGCAGCCGACAGGCGATCAAGGGCCTCGTCGCGGGTTGCGCCATGCGCGATCACCTTGGCGATCATCGGATCGTAGAACGGCGTCACGGTGTCCCCCTCGCGCACGCCGGTGTCGATCCTCACCCCCTCCCCGCCGGCAAGCTCGAGCGCATGCAACGTACCGGTCGAGGGCAGGAAACCGTGCTGCGGATCTTCGGCATAGAGCCGCGCCTCGACGGCATGCCCGTCGAGCGGGATCTCGTGCTGCGTCATCGGCAGCGGCTCGCCCGACGCGACTCGGATCTGCCACTCGACGAGATCGAGTCCCGTGATCTCCTCGGTCACCGGATGCTCGACCTGCAGCCGTGTGTTCATCTCCATGAAGTAGAATGGCGTGTCGTCGGCAAGCGGCCGCGACCCGTCGACGATGAACTCGACGGTTCCCGCCCCCTGGTAGCCGACGGCAAGCGCCGCGGTCACCGCGGCCTCGCCCATGCGGGCGCGCAGCCCGGCAGTGATGCCTGGCGCCGGTGCCTCCTCGATCACCTTCTGATGGCGGCGCTGCAGCGAGCAGTCGCGCTCGTACAGGTGGACGACGTTTCCGTGGCAATCGCCGAAAATCTGGATCTCGACATGACGCGGCTTGGTGACGTACTTCTCGATCAGCACGCGGTCGTCGCCGAAGGCGGCTTTCGCCTCGCGCTTAGCACCGGCGAGCGCGTCGTCGAAATCCAAGGCCCGGTCGACACGTCGCATCCCCTTGCCGCCGCCACCTGCGACCGCCTTGATCAACACCGGATAGCCGATCTCGTAGGCCTTCTCGCGCAAGAAGTCCGGCTCCTGCCGATGGCCATGGAAGCCCGGAACCACGGGCACCTTGGCCTTCTGCATCAGCGCCTTGGCCTCATCCTTGAGGCCCATGGCGCGGATCGCGGAGGCCGGCGGCCCGACGAAGACGAGACCCGCCGCAAGACACGCTTCCGCGAAAGCGGCATTTTCCGAAAGGAACCCGTAACCGGGATGGATGGCGTCGGCACCGCTGTCGCGGGCAGCGGCGATGATCGCCTCGCCCCGAAGATAGCTGTCGGAAGCCGGCGCGGGCCCGATCGCAACGGCCCTGTCGGCCAGTTCGACATGCAGAGCGCGCGCATCGGCTGCCGAGTAGACGGCGACCGTCTCGATGCCGAGACGGCGGGCGGTTCGGATGATGCGGCAGGCGATCTCGCCGCGATTGGCGATGAGCAGGGTGCGGATCATGCCGAAGTTATGTCATCGGCGCGAGTGGTCGGCAATCGGCAGGCACGCGGCAAACCGACGGGGCGAACCCCGCGGTGACCGGTCGCTGTCGCCAGTCGCCCTTGCCGCCCCCCTTACGCCTGCCTCAACATGCCACGACGTTGACCGCGAGTCCGCCCTGGCTGGTCTCCTTGTATTTCTCGCTCATGTCGAGACCCGTCTGACGCATGGTCTCGATGCAGGTATCAAGCGGCACGAAGTGGCTGCCATCGCCGCGCAGCGCCAGCGAGGCGGCGGTGACGGCCTTCACCGCCCCGAGCGCATTGCGCTCGATGCAGGGCACCTGCACCAGGCCGCCCACCGGATCGCAGGTCATGCCGAGGTGATGTTCCAGTGCGATCTCGGCGGCATTCTCCACCTGGGCATTGCTGCCGCCGAGCGCCGCGGCCAGTCCGGCGGCCGCCATCGCCGATGCCGAGCCGACCTCACCCTGGCAACCGACTTCGGCTCCCGAAATCGACGCATTGTGCTTGATGATGCCGCCGACCGCAGCAGCCGCCAGCAGGAATGTGCGGACCCCTTCGGTGCCGGCACCCGGGCAATGGTCGACATAGTAGCGGATCACCGCGGGGATCACGCCGGCCGCCCCGTTGGTCGGCGCGGTCACCACCCTTCCGCCCGCAGCATTCTCCTCGTTGACGGCCATCGCATAGACCGACAGCCAGTCCATCACCGTGTGCTCGAACGGCCGGTTGAGCCCCGCCTCGCGCGCAAGCTGCGCGTGGATGGCGGCGGCGCGGCGGCGCACCTTCAGGCCGCCCGGCAGCTCGCCGGACGCCGCGAGGCCGCGCCGCATGCACGCATCCATTGCCGCCCAGATTCGGTCGAGGCCGGCATCGAGTTCGGCGTCGCTGCACCGGCATAGCTCGTTCGCCCGCTTCATCGCGGCGATGGACAGGCCCGACTCCTCGCCCATCCGCATCATCTCCGCGGCCGTCGCAAACGGAAACGGCACGGGTGTCGACGCGGCGGCCGGCGATGGCTCCTTCTCCTCGAGTTCGGCCGCGGTCTTCACGAACCCCCCGCCGATCGAGAAATACGTCTCCTCCGCGACAACATTGCCGTTGCTGTCGAGCGCGCGCAGCCGCATCCCGTTGGAATGGCCGGGCAGCGGCGGCCCATAGTCGAAGACGATATCCCGGTCCGGATCGAACCGCAGCGGCGGCAGACCCGGTGCCTCGATCCGGCCCGCGGCGGCGACCGTGGCGATGATCTCGGCGACGCGATCGGGATCGACCGCATCGGGACGTTCACCGGCAAGCCCCAGCACGATGGACCGGTCGGTGGCATGGCCCTTGCCGGTAAACGCCAGCGATCCGTGCAGGGATACCGACAGGCTCGCAAGTCCCTGCGGCCGGTCGCGCCGTAGCATGTCGAGGAACAGACCCGCCGCCACCATCGGCCCGACGGTGTGCGAACTCGACGGACCGATGCCGATCTTGAACAGCTCGAACACGGACAGGAACATCGCGGTCTCCTTGCGCGCACAGCCTACGGCTGCGCCGGACCTGGCCGTCATCTCAGCGCGACATTGCCTGCCTTGCCCGCGTCACCGGCAGGGGCTCACCGCGGCATCGCCGGCAGTGCGCGGCATTGGTCGGGAACCGGCTTTCCGGCGAGCCGGTCCGCCATCCAGGCCACCGCCGCCGGCGCGCCGAGCTTGCCGGCCGGATCGTGACCAGTACCCTTCAGCCATTCGAAGGCGACAGGCGTCCCACGGGCGCAAAGTTCGTTCGCGAACTGCTGGGTGACCTGCGGTCGGACCACCTTGTCGGCGCTGCCCTGCACAAGGAATACCGGCGCACCGGCCGGTGCCTTGCCTGGCGAGTTCTCCGCGAGCAGCCTCTTCCACGGTTCGATGCGGGTTACGTCGCCGACAAGGAATCGCTTCTGCAGGATCTGTTCGAGATCGACGATAACCAGATCCTCGAGATCGCTCTCGATGCAGTCCGCGGCGATCCCGTCGACCACGGGGCGGACGCCCGGATCGAGGACGGTTCCAAGCGGGGCGCCGTAGACCCGGTTCCACGACCACAGTGCGAACGAGGTGAGCACCTTGCCGCCCGCGCTTGCCAGATCATCCTTGAGCAGCTGGCCGAGATCGGTCGCCGGTGCCGCCGCGGCGACGCCGGCCAGTGTCAGTTCCGGGGCGTAGGCTGCCGCGAGCTGCCCGCTGAACAGCGCCGCATGCCCGCCCTGCGAGTGGCCCCACACGGCAAACCGCCGGGACGCCCCGGCCTGCGTCAGACGGTTGGCCGCGCGCACCGAATCGAGCACCGCCCTGCCCTCGCTGATGCCGACCAGATATGGATGGGCGCCCGAGGTCCCGAGTCCCGGATAGTCGGTCGCTGCCACGACGAAACCCTGCTCAAGCATCGCCTCCAACCCCTGGATCTGCTGGAACACCTGCGGCAGGAGCGAGGGGGCGCATCGCGTCGCGACACCTGTCGTCGGATGCGCCCAGGCGATCACCGGGCGTCCCCCGGTAGGCGCCGGTCCGGAAGGCACAACCACCACCCCGGAGACCGCGATCGGTCGGTTGTCGAGACCTGTGGACCGGTAGAGGACGCGATAGGCGCTGCTGCCGCCCGGCGACCCTGAAATTGGTGCCACTCGAAGGATTTCGCCGGGAGGACCGGAGATACGGTCGGCAGCGATCTCGTAGAACGCGCCGGGATCGGGCGGCTCGATCCCGCAGGAGGTCAGCGCCACGACCGAAGCGACCATTACCGTTCGTCCCGTCCGTCCAACGGCAGAGTGCCGCGGACCGGCCATACGGCCCATTCGCATCGCACGCCTCCCCGCGGCATGTCTTTTCGCAGGGCAGACTAACCGATCACGGGGCGGGATGGCATTCGTTCGTGCCACACGCAACGGACTGAGCCCGAGAACGACAGGGCATATGCCGCGATCGGCACATCCGATGCTGCAGCGACCGCCGGCAGCGGCACGGCTATGAAGGCTGCGGCCAGCGCCGCCGGCAGGACCATGCACAGGCCGATCATGATGTACGCCGCTCCTCGCGGCGGAGGCGCTGCCAGTGTCCGATCGGCTGCTGGCTGGTCATTCGACCGCGCCGACGGTCCGGCGCCTCACTTTCGGCAGGGGCAAGGCGCTGAGGTCACGCGACAACCCGCATCGGGTACGGACTCGTGTTTCGGATCCGCTACATCCGAAACACGCCGAACTTCGTCTCCGGCACCGGCGCATTGAGCGTCGCCGAGAAGGCGAGGGCCAGTACGCGCCGCGTCTCGCGCGGGGTGATGATGCCGTCGTCCCACAGACGCGCGGTGGCGTGATAGGGGTGTCCCTCGGCCTCGTAGCGGTCGCGGATCGGCTGCTTGAACGCTTCCTCCTCCTCGGCGCTCCAGGTTCCGCCATCGGCCTCGATGTTGTCGCGGCGCACGGTGGCGAGCACACTGGCCGCCTGTTCGCCGCCCATCACCGAAATGCGCGCATTCGGCCACATGAACAGGAAGCGGGGCGAATAGGCGCGCCCGCACATGCCATAGTTCCCGGCGCCGAATGAGCCGCCGACGATCACCGTGATCTTCGGCACCTTCGCGCAGGCGACGGCGGTGACAAGCTTCGCCCCGTCCTTGGCAATGCCACCCGCCTCGTAGTCGCGTCCGACCATGAACCCGGTGATGTTCTGCAGGAACAGCAGCGGAATGCGCCGCTGGCAGCACAGTTCGATGAAGTGCGCGCCCTTCAGCGCCGATTCCGAGAACAGGATGCCGTTGTTGCCGAGGATGCCGACCGGCATGCCATGCAGCCGTGCAAAGCCGGTCACCAGTGTCGTTCCATAAAGGCGCTTGAACTCGTCGAACTCCGAACCGTCGACGATCCGGGCGATCACCTCGCGAATGTCGTACTGGGTCGACAGGTGGCGCGGCACGATCCCATCGAGTTCGGCCGGATCGTAATACGGTTCGACGGGGGACCTGAGGTCGAGATCGATCGATTTGCGGATATTGAGCCCCGCGACGATCCGCCGGGCGATTCTCAGCGCGTGGTCGTCGTCGATCGCGTAGTGGTCGGCCACGCCCGAGCGGCGCGCATGAACGTCGGCGCCGCCCAGATCCTCGGCCGTGACCATCTCGCCCGTCGCTGCCTTCACCAGGGGCGGGCCGCCGAGGAAGATCGTGCCCTGGCGGCGGACGATGATCGTCTCGTCCGACATGGCCGGCACATAGGCACCGCCCGCCGTGCAGGACCCCATCACGACGGCGATCTGCGGGATGCCCTCGGCGGACATGTTGGCCTGGTTGTAGAAGATCCGGCCGAAATGCTCGCGGTCCGGGAACACGTCGGTCTGGTTGGGCAGGTTGGCCCCGCCGGAATCAACGAGATAGATGCACGGCAGCCGGTTCTGCAGCGCAATCTCCTGCGCGCGCAGGTGCTTCTTCACCGTCATCGGATAATAGGTGCCGCCCTTGATGGTGGCATCATTGCAGACGATGACACATTCGCGGCCCTCGACCCTGCCGATCCCGGTGATCAACCCCGCCGCGTGGATCGCATCCTCATAGAGACCGTAGGCCGCCAGCGGCGACAGTTCGAGGAACGGCGACCCCGGGTCGATCAGCCGCATCACCCGGTCGCGCGGCAGCAGCTTGCCCCGGCTGACATGGCGCTCGCGCGCCCTGGCGGAACCTCCCATGGCCGCCTCGGCCCGCTTCGCGGCGAGGTCCTCCACCAGCGCCGCCATCGCAGCGGCGTTCGCCCGGAAATCGTTCGATGCGATGTTGACGGCAGTCTCGATACGCGGCATCGGCGACCCTCCCGCGCCAAGCGTTAGACGAACCCCGCCATGCCGGCAAGCGCACCGCCCGGTCGCGACAGGTTCGCCATGATTCCGCCGCGAGCCGGGAGCACCCGTATCGCATTCGCTCCACTGTCGAGGTCGACCAAGATGGACCGCCGTCTGCTCCTGCCCGCCTGCCTCGCCGCCTCCTTGTTCCTGTCGATGGCCACACCGGCCGTGTCCGAGGACGATCCGGCGACCTTCGCCGAACAGGTCTACGATGCCGGCTGGGACGCCATCACCGCTGACGCCAAGACGCGTCGCGACTGGCTGTCCGGGCCGTTTGCCAAGGTTGTGGCCCGGCACGAAAGACTTCAGGAGGACGAGCGCATCGGCTACGATCCCCTCACCCAGGGCGACGAGGCTGATCTCGACACCCTGACCGCAACCGTCACCGACGATAACGCCAAGACGGCCACGGTCGAGGTCGAGCTCGAGGTCGACGGCGAAGCGCGGACCATCACGCTGGTTCTGAACCATTCGCCCAAGGGGCTGCGGCTGAGCGACATCAGGCGTCCGGACGGCACCAGCGTGAGAGCCGACATGGAAAAGGCGGTCAAGCATGCAGCCGGCGCCGGCGACAAGCCGGTGAAGAAGCAGAAGCCCGAGAAGAAGAGCTGATCGAACCCAGGGGCGCGACCCGACCGCCCGCCGGACTGCGACGGCCGCCAATCAGGATGCAGCTTCGCCCGGCGCCGGTTCGGGACGCTCTATCGGGCCGCCCGCCTTCTCCCAGGCACCGAAGCCACCATCGATATGGCAAACCGGCCGCATCCCCATCCGCTGGGCTGTCTGGGCCGCCAGGGCCGACCGCCAGCCGCCCGCGCAGAAGAAGACGAAGCGGGCATCGCGGGCGAATACCGGCTTGTGGTACGGGCTGTCGGGATCGATCCAGAACTCGAGCATGCCGCGCGGCGCATGGACCGCACCGGGAATGCGGCCGGTGCGCGCCAGTTCGCGGATGTCCCGAAGGTCAACGAAGACCACGTCGTCGCGGCCGTGCAGCCCGATCGCCGTCTCGACGTCGATTGTCTCGATCTCGGCAAGCGCGTCATCGACGAGCTTCCGGAACCCCGTCGTGATCGTTTGCGGCACCCGATCCTCCCCTTCCGTCCCAGCGCCATTGCCGGCCAGTATAGGAGGCCGGCGGCGGCGCGAGAATTCGGTCGGTGCAGACGTCAGCGGCGCGGCCCCTTCGGACCGCGCCGGTCAATTGCATGATGACAGGGAAAGGGTCAGCGCGCCGCTATGGCGTTTGGCTCGAAGCCGCCGAACAGCGCTGCAATCAGCATCACGCCAACGAGCACCGCCAGCGTCCACGCCGTCACCCGAAGGTACGACGGCCCTGCGTCACGTTCCATTCAAGATCCTCTTGCGCTCCGCCGGCCCTTGCGCGCTCAGCTCGCGGTTCCGGACGGGCGCTCTGGTTACGATTTATTAGGATTTGTTGCAAGGGCCTGCTGCACCGCAATATGGTCATGCACGGATGACACCGAAAGCCGGGCCCGCCACTCAACGATCCGGGCCCGGCAGAGGTTCCGAGCTCTTGCCGGTGAGATAGTAGGCGACCAGCCCTACCCATTCGCGCGTGGCCACATCGATGCGCCGCAATCCTTCGGAGGCGGAATCGAACGGGCGCCAGACGTCCTGCCAGCCGCGGGTGCGGAAATCGACCGGGTAGGCTTCAACCGGAAAACCTGCGGCTCGGAAGCTGCCGATGGCGCGCGGCATATGCCAGGCCGATGTCACCAGGAGCCAGGTCTCGCCGTCCCCGGGCTGAACCAGTTCACGGGTGTAGACCGCATTCTCGTGGGTGTTGCGCGAGCGGCCCTCGAGTTCGATCCGGTCCGGATCGACGCCGAGGCCGGCAAGAAGACGGCCGGCCAGATCGGCTTCTGTGCCCTCGTCGAACAGCAGGCGTCCGGATCCGCCCGTGAACACCAGCCGCGCCCGTGGATACCGGCGCGACAGCGCGGCGAACTCGACAACCCGTTCCGCCGTTTCGTTCAGGGCGACACTGCCCCGGGCCGAGCTGGTGACGGTCTCGAACGATCCGCCCAGCAGGATGATCCCGTCCGGCGGAATCGAGTTGGCCTGCCAGGCGGGGAACCGTTCCTCGAGCGGCAGGATCAGCCACTGGCCGAGCGGCGAGAAGGCACAGACGATGAGGCCCGTCAGACCGAGGCCGAGCAGCCAGCGTCCCAGACGCCGCAGGCGGCCGGCGAGCAGGGCAAGTGCCCCCGCGGCCGCCATCGTCAGCAGCAGGTTCGAAGGCTGCAGCAGGAACCAGGCGATCTTGGACAGGTAGAAGAACATCCGACGGCCTCCGCGCGACCGTCACACCCGACCATGCGACGGAGAACGCCGCAACCCTTCCGGCAAGGGCGACCGCCAGAACGATTTCCGGAGCGCAGACGCCACCTGTCCGTCAGGAACTCCCACGGAACAGGCAGTTGGGACGGAACATCGGATGCGCGAACCGATCTCTACAGCGACCGCATCGCCGGCTCGGGCGGGTTGATGTCGGCATTGGTGGTGCGCGTACCGACGCCGATGATCGTCGTGGCGAGCACGGCGGCGACAACAATGGTCAGGAGCGCTGTCTTCGGACGCATGGCACGGGACTTCGCACAGGGAAGTTGTCAACGTGCAGATCGGCTTAGCGTGATCGTGATGAACGAACCCTGAATGCCGCCGGTCCCGGCCCCAGCAAGCTGTCGGCATGGCTAACGCAAGGTAACCGCCAGCGGCATCGACTGTCTGCGCGCGCCCCGTTCGACGCGGGAGACCTGTCAGGTACCGTCCACGGAAGCGGCGACCAGCTGCTGCGTCCGCGCTGGGTTCAGCGCGTCGCGCCGGTCGAGGCGGTAGCAGCCCAATATACACGGCGCTTCGCCCACCATGTCCGCACCGAAGGGCAGCACCGCCGGCCCGCCGCCGACCCAGGCGAAACCCGCCAGTCCGATCCGGCGATGCAAGGCCATGGTTCCCTCCCCGGATGTCGTGGGGCCCGGCCGCAAGCCGCAGTCGCCTCCCCGGCACCTGGTCGCCATCCGCCCGACGTTCCGCGCGGAAAGCCCGATACGCTACGCCTCAGTCCCAGTCGGGCGCCCAGCTCACCTGCACGACCCGACCGTCCGGTCGGGCCAGCCCGGCGATGGCCGCCATTTCGGCATCGGTCAGGGTGAAGTCGAAGACATCGAGGTTCTCGGCCAGCCGCGCGGTCGAACTCGTCCGCGGGATCGCGATCACTCCCGATTGCTGCACCAGCCATCTGAGCGCCACCTGGCCGGCCGTCTTGCCGTGACGGGCCGCGATCTCCTCGATGACCGGATCTCCGACGACCCGGCCCCGCGCCAGCGGACAGTAGGCGGTCAGCGAGAGGCCGTGGCGCCGGCAGGCCGCCATCACCCTGCTCGCGTCGAGGAACGGATGGTACTCGACCTGATTGGTCACCAGCGGCTCTGGGCACAGCCGTACCGCCTCCTCGATCAGCGCCACGGTGAAGTTCGATATCCCGATGTGGCGGGCCAGTCCCCGCTGCTTCACGCGAGCAAGGGCGGCGAGGCTGTCGGCGAGCGGAATCGCCGGGTTCGGCCAATGGATCAGCAAAAGGTCGACGTAGTCGGTGCCAAGGCGGGCAAGGCTTTCCTCGGCACAGGCCTCGAGTTCCCCGGGCGCAAGGCGATCGTACCAGACCTTGGTCGTCAGGAAGATATCGCCGCGTGGCACGCCGCTGGCGCGTATCGCCGCGCCGACCTCACGCTCGTTGCCATAGGCCTGCGCGGTGTCGACGTGACGATAGCCCAAGGCGAGGCCCGCCTGTACGATGTCGGCGCATTGCGCGCCACGCAGCTCCCAGGTCCCGAGCCCAATGGCGGGGATCCTCGCGCCGTTCGCCGTCACCTCGTGCATGCCTGCAACTCCCTGTAGCCATGTGCGTCGGTCCGGGGCATATCTACCGCGAGAATCGCCGGAGCCAACAATCGGATGTCGTCAGAGAAGCGAAAGGTTGCGCTCTGGTCGTTGCTGGCGAGCGGCGTCCTCGCCGCGTCCAAGTTCGTCGTCGGCATCATGACCGGCAGCCTCGGAATCATCTCGGACGCCTTTCACAGCCTGCTCGACTTCGGAGCGACGATCATCACCTACATGGCGATCCGGGTCAGCGACCGTCCGCCGGACCGCACGCATCATTTCGGCCATGGCAAGATCGAGAGCGTCGCCGCTCTCGCCGAGACGGCGCTGCTGGTCGGCACTACCGGCTGGATCGTCTACGAGGCGATCAGCCGGCTTGCGGCCGTCGAGCAGCCCCACGTCGAGGTCGGCTGGATCGCGATTGCGGTGATCGTCGGCTCGATCCTCATCGACTACAACCGGGTGCGCGCCCTGCGCCGGGTGGCAAAGAAGTACAAGAGCCAGGCGCTCGAGGCCGACGCACTCAACTTCTCGACCGACATGCTGAGCTCGGCCGTCGTCCTGGTCGGCCTCGGATTGACGTGGCTCGGCTATCCCAAGGCGGACGCGCTGGCAGCCATCGGAGTCGCCATGTTCATTTGCGTCGCAGCCTGGCGGCTCGGCAAGCGCACCCTCGACGCGCTCATGGACGCCGCTCCGGCAGGCGCCTACGACAAGATCGCGACCATCGTGCGCGAGGCCGACGGCATCCTAGGGCTGGAGCGGCTGCGCATCCGTCCGGTCGGGGCGACGCTGTTCGTCGATATCGATGCGACCGTCGGCAGAACATTGCCGCTCGATCGCGTCGCCGCCATCAAGAGTGCGGCCATCGACACGATCCTCGACGCCTTTCCCGAGGCAGATGTCAGCTTCACCGCTCATCCGGTGGCGCTCGACGACGAAACGGTCCATGACAAGGTCATGCTGATTGCCCGCCGTCGTGCCCTCGCGGTCCATCACATCACTGTCCAGCACATCGGCGAACGGCTGTCGGTGAGCTTCGACATCGAGGTCGATGGCCGCCTGCCGCTGCGTGAGGCGCACGAAATGGCCGACGGGCTGGAAAAGGCGATCGCTGACGAACTGGGAACCGATGTCGAGGTCGAAAGCCACATCGAACCTTTGCACGTCGCGACGCTCGACGGCCATGATGTCGAGGAGCCCCGTCGCGAGGCCTACACGGCCCTGCTCTCCGACCTCTCGCGGATCGACGGCCGGCTGAGCCAGGTGCACAATGTCCGCGCCCGAACGAACGATCACGGTGTCTTCGTCACCTTCCACTGCCGGGTCGATCCGTCGGCCCCGGTCGAGGCTGTGCATGCCGCAGTCGACGACCTCGAATACGCCTTCCGTCAGCGCGCGCCCGAGGTCTGCCGAGTCATCGCCCACGCGGAGCCGCTACCGGAGTGAGCGAGCGGCCGCAGCATCGGGCCGATCAGACGGCGTGCCGCTCGGGCTGTATGTTGCAGGACTTGACGCCGGGCAGACGCGCGATCTCGGCAGCCTGCCCGGCATCGTCGAGCAGGACCCAGAACATCGATCGGCCAACCGGGTTGCGCGCCCCGGGAGCCAGCGCACCGACATTGCCGGGCCCGACGACCGCTTCGATGCGTTCGATCGTGGCGGCACGCTCGCTGTCCGAAAGGGCCGACTCAAGGGTTGCGACCGCGTGCTGCCTGTTGCGAGTCCGGGACATTACCCTGCTTGCCGACGCCTGGCCTGTTGGTGACCAGATTATAGAGGTTCAATCGACCATGGCCATAGTCCTGGTGGAACGCGTGCCCTCCACCGGTCATTGTCGGGGTCGCATCGCTCGTGTGGCGCAGAGCCGCGATCACCTGATCGATACCGCGCTTTCCGTACACCGCCATGTGGATCGCCAGCGCCGCGGTGACATGTGGCGTCGCCATCGAGGTTCCGTCCCAGGCGTCGAACCAGGTTCCCCTCGGAATCTTCCTGCCGGGCCGCGGTCGGCTGCCCTCATGCTCGATCTTGAAGCCGCTCCATCCCTCCGTGATCGGCAGTGTCGACCAGATCGCCGTTCCCGGAGCGCAGACCGTGATATGGGGTCCGCGATTGGAGAAGGTGGCAACACGGTCGAGCGGATCGGTCGCCCCGACTGCCACCACGTCCACATGCGCTGCGGGATACATCCTCGGACTCCCCAGCTGCCTCGAATTGCCCATTGCCGCGACCAGCAGCGCGCCCGAGCTTTGCAGCGCGTTGAACAGCATCCGCTCCTCCTCGGAGGGCGCTCCGGTACCGCCGATGCTGAGATTCACCACGTCGAGTTCGGCATCCACGCATTCCGACAATGCCCTCAGATAGAGTCTCGGGTCGACCACGAACCGGTATTCGCCGATCGAGTGGATGAGCGTCGGCTCGTCGGAGAAGATCTTCCAGACATGAAGCGGACACTCGCACAGCCCACGGATACCGGTCCGCGTGTCGAGGCCGGCGGCGATCGTCCCCGCGACGTGGGTACCGTGCCCGACGATATCCTTCGGCCCGGACACGACATTCAGGTCCGGGTAGCTGAAGTCGTACCGCATGACCCGTCCGGCGAAGAGCGGGTGGTCGAGGTCGATGCCGGTATCGAGCACGGCGACCTTGACCTCCGTCGGCTCCCGGTAGGACGGATCCGCCCGTGCCGCGGGCCAATGAATGGCGTCGAATGACCAGCCGACCGTCCTGGCCGCCTCGCCTTTAGGATCCACCGGTTCCCGACTCGCCTGGCGTGACCGGGACGGCTGCGCCATGAGGTAGCGAACCGGCACGGCCTCGGCGCGCATCGACACATCCTCGGCAATCTCGCGCCGCAGTCGGTCGAGCCGCTGGCCGGAGCGCAGCTTGACCAGATTGGTCCCGCGCAGGATCGACTGCCCGATACGTTCGGGATCCCTGACGATCAGAGACGAGGCAAGTGCGAGGTGCACACCGAGAGGATCGCCGGCGAAGGCCGGGGCGACGCTGCCTTCGGCCACCGGAGCGAGCGGCTGCACCTCCTCGATCTGCCCCTGCCGGGCCAGCGATGCGAGCACGGCAAGCCCTGGATGCTCGGCCTCGACCTCGGCAATGGCAACATCCGGCGCATCCGCACCGCGCAGCGAGCCCAGTCTGGAGGGGTCGATGTGCAGCGCCTTCGCCGCAGTACGGGCAGCACCAAGCAGGCGGGCCGCCAACGCGCCTGCCCGCCCATCGACATTGACCAGCAGCAGGTTGTCGTGGGTATCCGCCAGCGCATCGCCGGAAAAGTATGCCATCTGCATGGGTTACCTCAGGAGTTGCCGACCGAGCCTCTCTGTACTTATACGAGAAATTGAAAGAATAGACACGCTTAAGTTGCTTTTGTCGAGCCGCCGTTTAACTCGCCAGCGCGAGCGGCCCAACGACGCGGTCGCGGCCGGCATGCTTGGCCCGGTAGAGCGCCTTGTCGGCTTCCGCCAGCAGCTGATCCACGGACGAACGCCCCGTCTGCGCGGCCGCCACACCGACACTGACGGTGGAACGGATCACGATCCCGCCGTGCTCGATCGGTTTCAGCGAATACGCGGCCCTGATCCGTTCTGCCACAGCCAGTCCATCGGACTCCCCGGCGCCGGGCAACAGCACTGCGAACTCCTCGCCGCCGAGCCGCCCGAATATGTCGTCGACACGCAGACAAGACCGCACCACATCGGCGAAGACCCTGAGCGCCCGGTCGCCGGTGGCGTGACCGAACCTGTCGTTGATCTGCTTGAAGCAGTCCAGATCGAAGACCAGCATCGCGACGTTTGACGCGGGCCCGCCCCGGGTCCTCAGACGCTTGGCTGCTGCCTCGATCAGCGCGCCCCGGTTGAGCGCTCCGGTCAGGGTATCCACCGCTGCCGCAGCCCTCTGGCTGGCCAGCGCGCGCTCCATGGTGATGGCGACGACCAGTACGGCGGCTGCAATACCCAGCATGATCGGCATGAGAACCCAGAGTCCGAACCAGACGTCCGGTGCCATGACCTCGGCCGGAGGCGGCAGGATGAGCGTCGCCGGAACACGGATGCCGTAGAGCACGGCCTGGATCGCGTGCGCCACCACCAGCATGTAGCGGGCTGACAGTGCGTCCGCCCTGCCCCGCCAGAATTCGTAGGCCGTCGCTGCGCAGTAGGAAGCATAGAGCGCCGAAAAGCCTGCTGCCCGCGTCTGGAAGGAGTCGTAGAAGGCGGGAACACGGCAGGCCACAAGCCAGACTACCGCCCCCAGGAACAGCGTCCACACCGGCATGTGGCGGCCGTCGAAGACGCGGCTTCCGCCCCAGGCGAACGCTGCCCCGACCAGAATGAGCGCATTGGCCAGATCGATCGAGAGCGGATCGGCAATGCTGCCGCGCAGCAGGATCAGGATGCAGCCGGCCGATTTCAGCAGGTAGCTTGCGCTCCACCATCCCAGCAAGCGCTGGTCCTGATCCTGATACCAGGCGATCCCGAGCAGGATCGCGATCAGGAACGTTGTTGCCGCCGCCATGAACACGATGGTGAAGGTGTCGAGCATCATGACGTAGCGGCAACCCTGCTGTCCCTTCAGCGGACGCACTATGCACGGTTGCCGTTAACGGAAGACGAAGAGCCGACGCGGCGTTGCAGCAATCGGCGGCGCTACGGACCGTTCAGCGCGTCTCCTCGAACAGCTCCCGTCCGATCAGCCAGCGCCGGATCTCGCTCGTTCCGGCCCCGATCTCGTAGAGCTTGGCATCGCGCAGCAGGCGCCCGGTCGGGTATTCGTTGATGTAACCGTTGCCGCCGAGGCACTGGATCGCCTCGAGCGCCATCCAGGTGGCGGTTTCGGCCGCGTAGAGGATCGCGCCGGCGGCATCCTTGCGCGTCGTCTGCCCCCGGTCGCAGGCCTTCGCCACCGCGTAGACATAGGCGCGGGCGGCGTTCATTCGGGTGTACATGTCGGCGAGCTTGCCCTGCATGAGCTGGAACGATCCGATCGGCTCGCCGAACTGACGGCGCTCGTGCAGGTACGGAATCACGACGTCCATGCAGGACTGCATGATGCCGATCGGGCCCGCGGCCAGCACCACACGCTCGTAGTCGAGGCCGGACATCAGCACGTTGACGCCGCGTCCGACCTCTCCGAGTACGTTCTCTTCCGGCACCTCGCAGTCCTCGAAGACGAGTTCGCCGGTATCCGACCCGCGCATGCCGAGCTTGTCGAGCTTCTGTGCCGTCGAGAAGCCCTTGAACCCCTTCTCGATGATGAAAGCGGTGATGCCGCGGGGACCGGCGTCCGGATCGGTCTTGGCATAGACCACCAGCGTTTCGGCGGAGGGACCGTTGGTGATCCACATCTTCGAGCCGTTGAGGATGTAGCGGTCGCCCTTCTTCTCGGCCCGGGTGCGCATCGACACGACATCGGACCCGGCACCCGGCTCAGACATGGCGAGGGCACCCAGATGCTCGCCCGAAATCAGCTTCGGCAGATAGCGACGCTTCTGTTCCTCGGTGCCGTTGCGGCGGATCTGGTTGACGCAGAGGTTGGAATGGGCGCCGTAGCTCAGCCCGATCGAGGCCGACCCCCGGCTGATCTCCTCCATGGCAACGCAATGCTCGAGATATCCCATGCCGGCGCCGCCATACTCCTCTTCCACGGTGATACCGAGTACGCCCAGCGCCCCGAGTTTCGGCCAGAGATGGCGCGGAAACTCGTTCGTTCGATCGATTTCCGCCGCAATCGGGGCAATCTCGTCGTCACAGAACGAGCGCACCGCATCGCGCAGCATGTCGGCGGTGTCGCCGAGATCGAAATCGAGAGACGGATAGTCGTTTCTCATTCCCGGACCCTCCTGTTCGGTCGCGACCTGCGTTAGGGCAGTTTGCCAGGTTCAAGCCCGACGCGGATGTCGGCGGATCGGCAAGGCATCGGATTCGCCTGCAAATCCCGCGATCCGGCTCCTCACCGGCCGGCATCCTCGCGCGCGGTACACGCCCCATGTCCACATCATGCTCTGGCCTGACCGGGGCATCCTCAACCCCGCGATTGTCTCACCCCAGCTTCACGCTTGCCCGCTCGACGATCGCGGCCTCGTCGAGACCGTCGGGCATCAGGCCGAAGGCCAGTCCAGCGCCCTCCCCGAGCCGCGTTGCGCAGAAGGCATCCGCCACGAAGGCCGGCGCCGCGCGGATCAGCAGCGAGGCCTGAAGCCCGACCGCCAGCTCTTCGGCGATCCGTCGTGCATCGGCTTCGGCGAAGCGGCGGGAGGCAATGCGGCCGGAAATGCGGTCGATATGAGCATCGAACCGCGGATCAGTGCCTTCGGCGAGGCGAAGCTCCGCCATGACCGCCTCCAGCGCGCCAGGTTCGCGGGCGATCGCACGCAGCACGTCGAGTGCCATGACGGTCCCGGTCCCCTCCCAGATGCCGTTCAGGGGCGCCTCACGGTAGAGCCGGGCCATTTCTCCGGTCTCCACATAGCCGTTGCCGCCGTGCACTTCGAGCGCCTCGGCGACCAGCGCCGGGGTTCGCTTGCACAGCCAGAACTTGGCGATGGCGACCGCAATGCGCGAGAAGGCGGCGGCCTGCCCGTCACGCGCCGCTTCGTCGAACGCGCGGGCAACACGCATCGCCAGCGCGGTCGCCGCCTCGCTTTCCAGGGCGATGTCGGCAAGAACCCGGCGCATTGCCGGCTGGTCGACGAGCTTCTTCTGAAAGGCGGTCCGGTAGCGCGCATGGTGGATGGCGCGCGCCACCGCATTGCGCATGATGCCGGCCGCGGAGATTGCCGTGTCTAGCCGGGTATGATGCACCATCTCGATGATGGTCTTCACCCCGCGCCCCTCCTCGCCGACCATCCTGGCCCAGGTGTGTCGATACTCGATCTCCGACGAGGCGTTGGAGCGATTGCCGAGCTTGTCCTTGAGCCGCTGGATGAGGAACACGTTGCGCTCCCCGTCCGGCGTCCAGCGCGGCACGAAGAAGCAGGAGAGCCCCGCATCGGTATTGGCGAGAGTGAGGAATCCGTCGCTCATCGGTGCCGAGCAGAACCACTTGTGGCCGGTCAGCAGGTATTCGCCGCCCGGTCCGCCGGCACCGATCGCAACTGCACGGGTGGTGTTCGAGCGCACGTCGGAGCCACCCTGCTTCTCCGTCATCGCCATGCCGATCGTTGCCCCGGTCTTGACGGAGGCCGGCAGAAAGCGCGGATCGTAGCGGTCCGACAGGATGCGTGGCTCCCAGTCCGCAGCGATCTCCGGTTGCTGGCGCAGCGTCGGCACGGCCGCGAAGGTCATCGTGACCGGACACAGCACGCCGATCTCGGCGAAATTGAACAGGAAGTGCAGTCCTGCGCGTGCGACGAATGCCCCCTCCCTCGGTTCGGCGAAGGGCAGCGCGTGGATGTTCTCGGCGATCGCCTTGCCGAGCAGCTCGTGATAGCTCGGGTGGAACTCCACCTCGTCGATGCGGTTGCCGTACCGGTCATGCGTCTTCAGCACCGGCGTGCAGGTGTTGGCGAGCCGCGCCAGGTCCTGGGTGCGGCCGCTCGCCACCCATTCACCGAGTTCGACCAGCCGGCCATGCGCCCAGCCGCCGCCTTCGCGTGCGATGGCTTCGCCGAGCGCCGCGTCGTGCAGGAAGGCGTTGAAATCTTCCAGCGGCGGCACCTGGTTCGTTACCTCGTGCGTCGCGCCCGGATCGCGCATGGCGCCGACTCTCCTAGTATAGCTGATCTGACCCACCTGCCGGCTGCCTCCGGCGAGGCTCATACTAGCTGAAACGACGGCGGAGGGCGGGCGGCATCCCGCTGCGCCCCCGCCCCGCGATGGCTGCCCTGGCGGGTCGGCAGATCCCGTATCAGTCGTCGAGACCCTCGAGACAGATCATCGAGAGCAGCGCGGTCGCCACATGCGTCTCGCGCTCCGCTTCGATGCCGTAGACGTCGGATCGGCACACTGTCAGCGTGCGCCCCGGTTTCACGACCCTGCCCCGCGCGACGAGCCGCTCGCCCCTGGCCGGGTTGATCAGGTTGATCTTGAATTCGGTCGTCAGCACGCCCGTGCCCTTGGGATAGAGCGACAGCGCCGCATAGCCGGCCGCAGAATCCGCGATCGAGGTCGTGGCCCCGGCGTGGAAGAAGCCGTGCTGCTGGGTGAGGTCCGGCGCATAGGCCATCGACAGGTCAATTTCGCCCGGCGCAGCGTGCGAGATCTCGATGCCGAGCAGCCGCATGAATGCCTGACGGGCAAAGCTCGCCCGGACGCGAGGCTCCCAGTCCGGATCGCGTGGTTGAAAACTGGTCACTCCCGACCTCCCCTGATCGCCGTGAGACGCTGCCTGCAGCCGTCCTCGACGGAATCGAGTTCCGCCAGCGTCTGCTCGATATCCCGCTTCTTCTGTTCGAGCTCGGCCCGACGCTCCGCGATCCTTGCGAGCAGCCGTTCGAGCTGGCCAATCTCGCCCGGCGCCGCGCCATACATGTCGATGATCTCGCGGATCTCGGCGAGCGAGAATCCGAGCCTCTTGCCCCTCAGCACCAGCATCAGCCGCGTCCGGTCAGCGGCCCGGTACAGACGCGTTCGCCCCCGGCGGATGGGCGAGATCAATCCTTGCTGCTCGTAGAAGCGCAGCGTCCGGGTCGTCACCCCCAGTTCGCGGGTGAGCTCCGTGATGGTGAGCAACGGGCGGGTGATGGCGTCCTCGCCGGTCGATGATTGAAGGGACGAATGCAATGATTTTTGACTTTGACGTAAAAGTCAATATAATTCACAAGATCAAATTGCTTCAATGCATTGAGAAGAATTGAGAAGCGTGCGGATGATCCGCTCGTCGGATCGGCCGCCGGAGGATGGCGGCGCCACGGTACCGCGCGACCGCAACGAACCCTGACGCGGTCGGCTCCTCCGCGGGGTGTGCGCGGTCGCAGTCAGACCGCCGTTCAGAGATGTCGAGGCGCCTGCCGGACTGCCTGCGGCGCACGCGGTCGGCCCCAGGTCGGACGGTGCCTGCGGTCGGGAAGCCCGTACGGCGCAGCCCGGCCTCAGTAGCGGCCCTGCAGGAACATCCGCCAGTCGGTCTGCGACCCTACGAAGGCATTGCGGTCTACGTCGCCCTGGATGCCCGGGACCCGCCCCTTGGCCGTGTACTGCCAGAAGGTCCAGCGGCGATCGCCGTAGCGGGTGCTGGGATGACCGGCAACGCTGCGCAGCCAGAAGTGGTGGCCGGTGAAGGCATCCACCAGCCGGTCGCGGTGGAAGTCGACGGAGGTGTAGATGACCGGCCGCTTGCCGTACCAGCGCTCGGCCCCGTCGAGAAATACCTGCATCTCGCGCAGGATCTCGTCGCGCTTGGGCTGGCGCCGGCAGGTCTTCGATTCGCCGACCCACTCCATGTCGAGCACCGGCGGCAAAGCGTTGGGGTCGCGCGGCACGTTCTGGATGAACCAGTCGAGCTGTTCCTGTCCGGTGCGGCACATGTACCAGAAATGATAGGCGCCGCGCGGAACGCCCGCCTCTGCCGCGGCAATCCAGTTCGTCATGAACATGGGATCGACATGATCGCCGCCCTCGGTCGCCTTGATCCAGGCGAAGGCCACACCGCTGTGGGCGACCTGTCGCCAGTCGATATCGCCCTGCCAGCGCGAGACGTCGATGCCATGCACCGGGTAATCCTCCGGTGTCAGGATCCTCGGCCCGAAACTCGCGCACGATGCCGTCAAGGCGACGCTCCCCGCCACCACGAACCGCGCGAACAGCTTGCGCAAGGTTCCAACAACACCCTCAGGCTTCGACATCGCAGGACCGCACAGGTTACCTAACTTCGGACAACCTGCTGCGGTCGCCCGACCTCTAACCAGCCTGCCGGCGGTTAAGGGAACGTAACCCGAATCGCGAAAACGCACAGAACGGGATTAAACTTTCGTAAGGCATCGAACTGTGGGGCATCGGGCCGTTCGCTCGCGATGGCACACTGGGCGCAGACTGCAGCGGGCGTACTGGACGAAGGGCGTCCTGCGGGCGAGCCTGTCACACAGCGTGCGCGCGGTGGTGTCATGTTCCTGGGTCGCTCAGTGGATCCGTCCCGCTTCGCGGGCTCCCGCCGCCGCGTAGACAGCCTCGACCAGCGGCTGGCCCGCGCCGACGCCTCGCGTATCCGCTGCCACGAACAGATCCTCCAGATAGCAGCAGGGGGCGTCCGACCAAGTCGAAGGATGGAACAGGTAGCGGCAGATCCGGACTACCCGACCGCTGCGGACGGCGACGAGCCCGTGCAGGTCGAACTGGGGATGATCGAGCAGGCGCGACCAGGTGCGCCCGGTCCGAGGCTGCGGACCACGGGTCGGGCGCGGCTCACGATACGGCGGACCGCAGCCGCTCGACCACGAAGGCGATCTCGCGGTCTTCGAGGTCGCCGTGGATCGGCAGACTGAGGACCTCTTCCGCAAGACGTTCGCTCACCGGCAGCCGCAGGCCATCCGGGACCCATTGCGCGAAGGCGGGATGGCGATGCAGCGGGATGCGGTAGAACAGCCCCGACCCGACGCCCGACGCCGCCAGCCGGTCGCGCACCGTGTCGCGGCCGTCCACGCGTATGGTGTAGAGCGCCCAGGCGCTGGACCGCCCCTGCGGAACATGCGGAACGATGAATTCGCCGTCCAGGGCGGCCGTGTAGGCGTCGGCAACCTCCTGCCGGCGCTGAAGCTCGTCCGCGAACGCTTCGAGCTTGACGAGCAGCACCGCCGCCTGGATCGTGTCGAGCCGCCCCGTCATGCCGATGCGCAGCGCCTCGTCGCCTGAGCCCTGCCGTCCATGGGTGCGGATCATCCGCACCGCCTCGGCGAGATTGTCATCCTCGGTGAAGATGGCCCCGCCGTCACCATAGGCGCCAAGCGGCTTTGTCGGGTAGAAGCTGGTCGCGGTGATCGGCGCCAGCGTTCCCACACGACGGTTGCCGAGCGCGCCGCCGAAGCTCTGGGCGGCATCGGCCAGCACCGTCATGCCGTATCTGGCAGCGATGGCGGCGATCGTGTCGTAGTCGGCCGGAAGCCCGTACAGATCGACAGGCATCACCACGCGCGGCTGCAGCCGGCCCTCACGTACCACCGTGTCGATTGCGACCTCGAGGGCGGCCGGGTCGAGGTTGAAGCTGCGCTCCTCGACGTCGACGAAAACCGGAGTCGCGCCGAGCGGCGCCACCGAGGCCGCCGACGCGGAAAAAGTGAAGCCCGGCACGAACACGGCGTCGCCGGGGCCAACGCCGATCGCCATCAGTGCCATGGTCAGCGCATCCCGTCCGCTCGACACCGCGATGGCATGGCGGGCGCCGCAAAAGCTCGCCAGGTTGCGTTCCAGCTCCTCGACCTCCGGGCCGAGAATGAACTGGCCATGCTTCAGAACCTCGTCGATCCTGTCCTCGATACGCGCGCCGAGGCGTTCACGCTGTCGCGCCAGATCGTAGAGGCCGACCGCGGTCACGGGGGTCTCCCCGACCAGGGCCGCGATGGAGCTCGCTTTAACCACGCTGATCCATTCCTTCTGCCGGGCCGCTCAAGCGCCGAGACGTGCTTCGATTCGGGCCCTGTGGTTGCGGATGCTTTCAGTGATGCGGGCCGCCACCCCGAGCGCCTCCCGACCGACCCGCCCGTCCACCGTGGGTCGGCGGCCGTGGCGGATGCAGTCGACGAACTCGGCGATCTCGTTGGCGAGACCATCCTCGCGCGGGATGTCCCACGATTCCGCGGCGATTGCATCTGCACCAACCGTCGCAGGGTCGCCGTTGCGGGTGAACCGCGTCAGCCTGTGGGTAACGAAGTCGCAGACCATGTAGCTGTCGGGCTGGAACAGGCGGATCTGCCGTTCGGTCTTCGAGGCGATGCGGCTCGCGGTGATGTCGGCCACTGCACCATTGGCGAAGGTCAGCCGCGCATTGGCGATATCCTCGGTCGCGTTGAGGACGGGAGCGCCCAGCGCCTGCAGCGATTCGACCGGCGCCCCGACGAGACCGAGCACCAGGTCGATGTCGTGGATCATCAGATCGAGGACGACGTCGACATCCGTCGCTCGCGGCTTCCAAGGCGAAATCCGCCGGCTCTCGATGAACAGAGGATGCCTCACCTTGCCGGACAGCGCCTTGAAGGCCGCCGAGAACCGCTCGATGTGGCCGACCTGCAGGACCACTCCGCGCTGCTCGGCCATCGCCACGAGACGGTCGGCGCTGGCGACATCGTCGGTGATGGGCTTCTCGATCAGGACGTGGATGCCCGCCTCGATGAAATCCCTGGCGACCTCGAAATGCTGGGAGGTCGGTACGGTGATCGACACGCCGTCGACCTTCCCGATCAATGCCCGGTGGTCGGTTTCCACCGCGCCGCCGAACTCGGCCGCGACCGCCTCGGCCCGCGCCCGGTCGACATCGCACACCGCGACGAGATCGCAGTCGGCGTTGGCCGCATGGTGCTTGGCGTGGAAGCGGCCGAAGTACCCGAGGCCGACCACTGCGGTGCGAGGACGAAGGTGCATGTCGCCCTCATGGCACTTCGGGCCTACAGAAGCAAGACTGTCGCAAGTCCCAGAAAAGCAAAGAATCCAACAACATCTGTAACAGTCGTGAGGAACACGCTGGACGCGATCGCCGGGTCGGCGCCGATCCTGTCGAGGATGACCGGGATCGCGAACCCGAACAGTCCGGCGCAGAACAGGTTGAACACCATCGCCATGGCGATCACCCCGCCAAGCTGCGGATCCGCGAACCATACCGCCGCAACGATGCCGATGAAGATGGCAAACACGATCCCGTTCAGGATTCCCACCAGCATCTCGCGCAGGAACACCCGGCGGCGGTTGTATCCGCCGAGATCGCCGGTCGCGAGCGCCCGTACCGTCACCGTCATCGCCTGGGTGCCGGCATTTCCGCCCATCGAGGCGACGACCGGCATCAGGACGGCGAGCGCGACCATCTTCTCGATCGAGGCGTCGAACAGGCCGATCACCGAGGCCGCCACCAGCGCCGTGCCGAGATTGATCAGCAGCCAGGGAAACCGGCTGCGGGCTGTGTAGAGGACCGAATCCGAGATCTCCTCATCGCCGACCCCCGCCAGACCGCGGATGTCCTCCTCCGCTTCCTCCTGGATGACGTCGACGATGTCGTCGAAGGTCAGCACACCGACGAGCCGGTCGCTCTCGTCGACGACCGCCGCCGACACGAGGTTGTAGCGCTCGAACAGCTGCGCCGCCTCCTCCTGATCCATGTCGGCACGCACGGTATGGATCGTCGTGTCCATGATCCTCTCGATCGGCACCGGCCGCTTGGCGCGCAGCAGACGGCTCAGCGCGACGCGTCCGATCGGCTTGAATGCGGGATCGACGACGATGATCTCGTAGAATTCGTCGGGCAGGTCGTCGGCCTCGCGCATGTAGTCGATCGTCCGACCGACCGTCCAGAACGGCGGCACCGCGATCAGATCGGTCTGCATGCGCCGTCCGGCGCTGTCCTCCGGATAGTCGAGGCTGCGCTTCAGCAGCGCCCGCTCGAACGCCGGCATCTGCGCCAGGATCTCGGCCTGCTCCTCGTCGTCCAGATCCTCCAGAATGTAGACGGCGTCGTCGGAATCGAGCTCACGGACGCCTTCGGCGACCGCGGCACTCGGGAGGCTTTCCAGAACCTGCTCGCGGATCGTGTCGTCGACCTCGGTGAGCACCGCAAAGTCGAAGTCGTGGCCCAGCAGCTCGATGAAGCGCGGCCGCTCCTCCTGCGACAGCATCTCGAGCAGGTCGGCGATATCGGCCTCGTGCCGGTCCGCGCACATTGCGCGCAGCGCATCGGAGTCTGCCGCCGCGATCGCCGCGCGCACCGCCTCGACAAAGGTCTCGGCGATTGCCCCCGTGTCATCGCGCAAGACCGCAGCGACGCCGGCACCCACCGGCGCCTGATGCTCCGGATGCTTCTGCACAATCGACTCCCTGATTTGACCGGCTCGACGAAGCCCGGTCATCCAGCTTGTAGCGCAATGCCGAAGGCCGGCAAAGCTACTCCGGATGCCGCAATCAGCGGCCCAGCAGCGCGGCGACCTCCTCGCCGACGGCCAGCGACGCGGTCAGGCCCGGCGATTCGAAGCCGTAGAGGTTTATCAGGCGGTTGCCACACGGCCGGTCGATGCGGAAATCCGGTGCCGCGGCGCCGCCGAGCTTGACGCGAATGCCGGCATAGTCCGGATAGAGTGCACCGTCCGGCAAGCCCGGCCAGTAGCTGCGGATCGCCGCATAGAAGGGCTCGGCGCGCGACGGATCGACCGTGTAGTCAAGACGGTCGACCCATTCCACGTCAGGGCCGAACCGCGCCCGGCCGGCCATGTCAAGCGTCAGGTGCACGCCGAGCCCGCCGGGTTCGGGCAGCGGATAGATCAGCCGCGAGAACGGACAGCGACCGGCAAGCGCGAAATAGTTTCCCTTGGCATAGGCGACCGTCGGAATCGTAGCCCGCGGCACCCCTTCGATGGCGGCCGCCACCGCATGAGCGAACAACCCGGCGGCATTGATGACATGCGCCGCGTGAAGGGTGAACGGCTGATCGCCGCCGAACTCCAGCACGACCCCATCCCGTTCGATCCGCCCCTTGCACAAGGGCGTGCAGAAGGCGATGGCGGCACCGGCGGCCTCGGCATCACCCTGCAGCGACAGCATGAAGCCATGGCTGTCGACTATCCCGGTCGATGGCGACATCAGCGCCGCAGCAACATCCAGTGCCGGTTCCAGTTCGAGCGTACGATCACGGTCGAGCAGGACAAGATCGCGGACACCGTTTGCCTCGGCACCGGCGCGGATGCCGGCGAGCCTGACGGCCTGCTCCGCCGTCGAGGCGACGATCAGCTTGCCGCAGCGGCGGACAGCAACGCCGCGCTCCGCGCAATAGGTGTACAGCCTGTCACGTCCGGCGACGCACAGCCGCGCCTTCAGGCTGCCGGCCGGATAGTAGATGCCGGCGTGGATGACCTCGCTGTTGCGGCTGGAGGTGCCGGATCCGATCTGCGCTTCCGCCTCCGCCACGATGACCTCGCGCCCGGCTTGCGCAAGCGCCCGGGCGACCGCCAGCCCGATAACCCCGGCGCCGACGACGACGCAGTCGACCCGGTCCACTGCTCAGACCACCGCAACTGGATCTTCATGAAGAAAAAAAGCCCCGCCGGTCAGAAGACTGCCGGGGGTTCTTGATGGTGCGGTCGAGAAGACTCGAACTTCCACGGGGTCTCCCCCACAGCGACCTCAACGCTGCGCGTCTACCAATTCCGCCACGACCGCACTGGTTGCCGCGACCGACCGGTCGCGGACACGGCCGTCATGTAGCAAACGCGTTGCGCTGGAACAAGGGCTTCGCGTCGTCGCGCCTGCCGGGAAATGTGTCAGGTTCTGCGCCGATCGGAGGCGAGCGGCAACATCCGGGTGATGGAAACCGTGATCTTCTCGCCCTGCACCAGCACTTGCCCCTCGGCGATCGGCACGTTGTTGGCCAGCAGCACGACATCATCCGATTCGCGGCTGTCGAGCGCGATCACGGCGCCCCGGCCCATCCGAAGCAGCTGATGCACGGGCATGGTCGCGCAGCCGAGCTGGACTGCAAGAGCGACGGACACGCTTTCGATCGTGGACATTGTTCCGCTGACTGCCGCAAACCCCTATATCAACACAGTGCGATCCTGATGCGGACATGGTTAGCGTATGGTTAATCCCCACACCGCCGAAGATACCGCACGCTGCCTGTCCGGCATCGAATGGCGCATCTCGGACCGTCCAGTCGGCTATCTCGATGCCGTTGCCGAGATGGAAGCACGCGTGGCCGCGATCGCGGCTGGTACCGCGCCCGAGCTTGTCTGGCTTCTGGAGCATCCCCCGCTCTACACGGCCGGAACGAGTGCCGCGGATGACGAGCTGATCGACCCGCGGTTTCCGGTCTATCGGACTGGCCGGGGCGGCCGCTGGACGTACCATGGTCCGGGCCAGCGCATCGCCTATGTGATGCTCGACCTCAACGCTCGCGGCCGCGACGTGCGCCGCTTCGTGGCGGATCTCGAAACATGGCTCATCCGCACGCTGGCCGCATTCTCCGTTCGCGGCGAGGTCCGCGAGGACCGCGTCGGCGTCTGGGTCCGGCGGCCCGACAAGGGCCCGGGGATCGAGGACAAGATCGCGGCAATCGGCATCCGTGTCCGACGCTGGGTGAGCTTCCACGGCGTCGCCCTAAACGTTGAGCCCGACCTCGACCACTTCGGCGGCATCGTGCCCTGCGGCATCGCCCGGCATGGCGTCACCAGCCTCGCGGACCTCGGCCATGTCGTCACGATGCCGGAAGTCGACATGGCGCTGAAGGACACGTTCGCCGAGCTGTTCGGCCCGCTCAGACCGTCGGCAGTACGGTAAAGCCGTCGGGGGCGGCCCCGCCCTCGGCCAGGATCGCGACGGAGCGCACGCGCGCGTCGCGCGGTCCGATGCGGCAGCGCGCCAGCATCTCGGCGACCCGCTCCGGATCGCCGGCGAACAGCGCCTCGACCGCGCCGTCGCGCCGGTTGCGCACCCATCCCGACACCCCCAGCATCTCGGCCTGCTCGCGGGTCCAGGCGCGGTAGTAGACCCCCTGGACAAGCCCCTCGATACGCACATGAACGGTGCGCACGCTGCCTCCGCCTATCCCGACCTGCGCCGGCGCGCCGGCTTCGACGGTGCCAGCAGGCTGCGCTCGTCGTCGACGATGTAGTCTCGGATCACCGGCACCGCGTCCCGCTCACGGCTGAGCAGAAGCTGGAAGACCATGTTCGAGCCGTTCAGGAATCCCAGCTCCACCGCCGACAGGTAGAACTCCCACATGCGGCAGAAGCGCTCGTCGTAGATCGCCCGGGCAGCCTCGCGGTTGGCGGCGAAGCGCTGCCGCCAGTGCCGAATCGTCCAGTAGTAGTGCAGCCGCAGGATCTCCGCATCGCAGGCCCACAGGCCGACGCGCTCGAGCGAGGCGAACACCTCCGATAGGGCCGGCACATAGCCGCCGGGGAAGATGTACTTGCGGATGAACGGGCCGGTCGTTCCGGGCGGGCTCATCCGGCCGATCGCATGGATCATGGCGAATCCGTTCGGTTCCAGCAGGTCGTGCACCTTGCCGAAATACCCATCGAAGTGATTGACGCCGACATGCTCCATCATGCCGACGGAAACCACCCGGTCGAACCGCCCGGTCAGCTCCCGGTAATCACGCTCGAAGAAGGTGACCCGATCCGCCACGCCTGCCTGTTTCACCCGCCGGCGCGCCACGCGGATCTGTTCCGGCGAGACGTTGATGGCCGTCACCTCGGCACCGAGCCGTGCCAGCTGGATCGCCAGCGATCCCCAGCCAGAGCCGATCTCCGCAACTCGCATGCCCGGTTCGAGCCTGAGCTTGGCAGCAACATGCATCAACTTGGCCGCCTGCGCCTGCTCCAGCGTATCGGTCTGGGGATCGCGGAAATAGGCGCAGGAGTAGTTCAGCCCCTCATCGAGGAACAGCCGATAGAACTTCTCGGAAAGGTCGTAGTGATGGCGCGCATGCCTGGCCGCGACTCCGAGCGGGTTGGCCTGCTGCCAGCGCTTGAGCCCCCGCCAGACGCGCCGCAGCAGCTTCTGCGAGCCGGCCGAGGCCAATCCTGACCGGTTGACCGAGAACAGCTCCACAAGGCCATGCACATCGGAGCCGTCCTCGAAGGTCAGCGTGCCGTCCATATAGGCCTCGGCCGCGACGAGTTCCGGATTGAGCGCGAGCTTCCAGTCGAGAGCCTTGTCGTGCAGGCGCACCGTGACGACCGGTCCGTCGACCCCGCTGCCGAATTCGCGCAGTTCGCCGTCCGCATCGTATAGCCGCAGGTGTCCGTTGCGGATGAACTTCCTCAGCAGACGGGGCAGAAACCGCATCACGTTCTCCTCGCGCAAAGGAAGGTTAGCACCGGGATCGGTACCTCGCGAATCCCGAGGCCGTGCGAACGTGCGAGAGACTCCCCGAGCACTGGCGGCGGCGCACGGCATGATCACCGGATCAAGGGTCTCGGCACCGCTGCAGACCCGCCCGGGCTCGGCATTGCCCGCCCGCCGGCGGTTCACCCCAACGTCCCGTTGCCGCCCGCCCGCGACGGTTCGATGGGATCGACGTGAACGGCCGGCGCGATCCTCACGCGAATTCCAGGATGACGGCATCGACAGCGAGGCTGTCGCCTGGCTTGGCATGCACCTTGGAAACGGTCGCGTCGCGTTCGGCGCGCAGCACGTTCTCCATCTTCATTGCCTCGACGACCGCCAGCGTCTCGCCCGCCTTCACCTCCTGGCCTTCGACGACAGCGATCGAGACGACGAGGCCCGGCATCGGACACAAGAGCAGCTTCGAGGTGTCGGCTGCGACCTTCTTCGGCATCAGCGCGGCAAGGGCCGCCTCGGCCTCGGTGAACACGTCGGCCTTCACCGCCACGCCGCGATGGGCAAGCGCGTAGCCGGCCAGCGTCGGCTTGACCTGCACGCAGACCGCCTCGCCGCCAATGGTACCGGTCCATACCGGCTGTCCGGGAATCCAATGGGAATGGACGTGCACCGGACCGCCTTCGTCGTCATCGAAGGCGACCGTGAAATCCGGCAGTTCGCCGGACACGGTCAGGCGGATCTCCCGTCCCTCGAACCGGACCACGCGCCGATTGGGGAACCGGTAGCCGCCGACCCTCAACTGACCGGTGATCGAGCGACGGCGCGAATTGTGCAGGTGATCGACACAGGCTGCGACCGCTGCGACGACTCGCTCCGCCTCGCGGTCCGGCTCGCGCGGATGAAAGCCGTCGGGATACTCCTCGGCGATGAACCCGGTGGACAGATTGCCTGCAATCCAGCGCGGATGCTCCATCAGCGCCGACAGGAACGGGATGTTGTGCTGGATGCCGTCGATGTGAAAGGCGTCCAGCGCCCGGCTCATCTGACGGATCGCCGAGCGGCGGTCGGGCCCGTGTGTGACCAGCTTGGCGATCATCGGATCATAGAACATCGAGATCTCGCCGCCTTCGTCTACGCCGGTGTCGATCCGCACGGTCAGGCCCTTGTCGCTCGTGCCCTCCTCCGGCGGCCGGTAGCGCACCAGGCGGCCGATCGAGGGCAGGAAGTTGCGATAGGGATCCTCGGCGTAGACCCGCGATTCGATCGCCCAGCCGTTGAGGCGGATATCCTCCTGGCGGAACGGCAGCGGTTCGCCCGCCGCGACCCGGATCATCTGCTCGACGAGGTCGATGCCGGTGACAAGTTCTGTAACCGGATGCTCGACCTGCAGACGCGTGTTCATCTCCAGGAAGAAGAACGACCTGTCCTGACCGGCGACGAACTCGACGGTGCCGGCCGAGTAGTAGCCCACGGCCCTCGCCAGGGCGACCGCCTGCTCGCCCATCGCCCGGCGCGTCTCCGGGTCGAGCAGCGGCGACGGCGCCTCCTCGACGACCTTCTGGTTGCGCCGCTGGATCGAGCATTCGCGCTCGCCGAGATAGACGATGTTGCCATGCTTGTCGCCGAGCACCTGGATCTCGACATGGCGCGGGTTGACGATGAACTTCTCGATGAACACCCGGTCGTCGCCGAACGACGACTTCGCTTCGGACTTCGACCGGGCGAATCCCTCGAGCACTTCCGCTGCCGTCCAGGCGACACGCATGCCCTTGCCACCGCCGCCGGCGGACGCCTTGATCATCACCGGATAGCCGATCTCCTCGGCGATCTCGACGGCGCGCTCCGGCGTCTCGATAACGCCCAGGAAGCCCGGTACGGTGGACACGCCTGCTGCATCCGCCGCCTTCTTCGACTCGATCTTGTCGCCCATCGCCTCGATGGCGCCGACCGGCGGGCCGATGAAGGTGATGCCCGCAGCCTCGAGCGCCCGTGCGAAGCCGGCGTTCTCCGAGAGGAAACCGTAGCCGGGATGCACCGCCTCCGCCCCGGTCTGGCGGCAGGCCTCGATGATCCGGTCGACAAGCAGATACGACTCGGCGGCCGGCGGCGGGCCGATGCGGATCGCCTCGTCTGCCATCTCCACATGGAGGGCGTCCTTGTCGGCGTCCGAATAGACAGCGACTGTCGCAATGCCGAGCCGGCGAGCGGTACGGATCACGCGGCAGGCGATTTCGCCGCGGTTGGCGATCAGGATCTTCGAGAACATGTGGCCGGAACGCCCCCTGCTGGCGGTAACAGACCTGTGTGCCAAGGTCTTTTAGTCGCGGCGAACAGGCCCGTAAATGGCCGAGCGGGCCCGGCCTGCCGGATGCGTCATGGCCAGGCCGGCATGAATGGCAGCATGGCCCGGTAGACAAGGGCCATCAGCACCACCGACGCCAGCATCGCCGCCACGTGGCGCCAGGCGAAGGCGGAACTGCCCGAGACGACCGACAGCACGGACTTGGAGACCGAGTTGGCGCACGCCACCACCAGGATGGCGAGCACGGCGATGGTGGGCGGCACCGTGCTTCCGGCGCCGCGCGCCATCGACAGCGTCACCGCGTCGACATCGGCAAGGCCGGCCGCCGCCGCGAGCCACAAAGCGCTCTGCGGACCGAACCAGGCCTGCAGCGCGTTGGCGAGGAACATCACCAACGCCAACAGGCCACCGAAGCGCAGCACCGTCGCGAATTCGAAGGGATTTCCGAGCGCAATGGTCGTGGACTGCCCCTTGGCCGGGCTTCGTCCCGCACGCAGATAGGCGAAGCCGAACAGGCCGGCGACGGCCGCCGCCGTCACGAATGCAGGCGCGAGAAAGGGCCAGAGCCGTTGCTCGATGAGCACCGCGACGACGAGGATCCTCCCGAACATCACGGCACCGGACAGGCAGGCGCCGCTGGCCAGCAGCTTCGGATCGGCGGCCGGGTCGCGGCTGCGGCGGGCCATGTCGAGTGTCACGGCCGTGGAGGACACCAGCCCTCCGACGAAGGCCGTCAGTACGAGACCGCGCCGTTCTCCGACGAGGCGGGTCGCCGCATAGCCGGCGAACGACACTGTCGCGATCATGACGGTGAGCAGCCAGATGGCGTGCGGATTGAATGCGCCGAACGGACCGAAGGCCCGGTCCGGCAAGAGCGGCAGCGCCACGAAGGTCATCGCCAGCAACACGATCGCCGACCGGATCTCCGGCCAGGAAAGCGCCGCCACCCAGCGATGCAGCATGGTCTTGAACGCGAGCAGCGCGGCCGTCACCACGGCCGCGGCCGCGGCCAGGGCGATGTGGCCGACCACCGCGTAGCCGCCCAGAACGAAAACCAGCATCGCCGCGACCACCGTCGTCACGCTGTAGTCGTTCTCCTTGCCGGCCTCACGCCATTTGAACAGCGTCACCGCGCCGGCGAAGCCCAGGAAGACGACGGCGAAGATCGCAACGCCGAGTTCGCGCGCAAGAAGCGCGGTCAGACCACCCAGCAATCCCGACAGGGCGAAGGTGCGAAGTCCCGCCGTTCGTCCGCCTTCGCCCTCACCGCGCTCGCGCCAGCCGCGTTCGATACCGATCAGGAATCCGATGGCAAGGGCCAGCCCCAACCTCTCGAACAGCTCCACCGTGTCCATCGTCCTGCTCCTGCTCCACCGGACGTTCGGGCGCGCCGCAATCGCTTGTCCGGCCGCCGTCCGCCTGTCGCCGTGACCGAGCGCACCATCGGTTTGTGGAAGACACCGCACTCCATCGGGTCTTTCAGCAGCCACAGGTTGCGATTTCCGGGCTGAACCCTATTCTGACTCGAGCGATCAGTCTCGCAGACGCTGGTCGCAGACTGAAATTGCGTCAGTCCGCCCCGCCGGTCCATGGCCGGCGGGGTTTGACGACCGGGACAGGACGATACCGGGGCGGCCGATTGCCGGACTGTTGCGATTCCCGATACAGCCCGTTGTCCGATCGCACGATTGAATCTGCGACGTCATCCCCGACATCTCCCGCATCGTCCACCCCCGAGTCCCCAGGCCAGTCTCCAGGCCCAAACCGAGGTTCGCCATGGTCACCAGTGCCGGACTGCATCACATCACCGCCGCGGCCACCAGCGCGCGCGGCAATGTCCGCTTCTACACCCGAGAACTCGGCCTGCGCCTGGTCAAGCGCACGGTCAATTTCGACGACCCCGGCACCTGGCACCTGTATTACGGCGACGAGATCGGCAGCCCCGGCACCGCGCTGACCTTCTTTCCGTGGGAAGGCATCCCCCGCGGCCGCCATGGCTCTGGCCAGGCCGAGGAGATCGGCTTCGCGGTCCCGAGATCTTCGATTGCCTGGTGGTCCGAGCGGCTTTCCGCCCGCAACATCGCCCACGACCAGCCCGTCAGGCGGTTCGACGAGACGGTGATCGCCTTCAAGGATGCCGACGGCATGCTGCTCGAACTGGTCGGCACCGACTGGGCCGGCGACATTCGCGGCTGGGACAATGGCGACATCCCCGCCGAGCACGCGATCCGCGGTTTCTCGGGCGTGTCGCTGTGGCTCACCGACACTGCGCGCACGGCGGAGGTGCTGACGCGCGCGCTCGGCTACCGGTCGGCGGGCAAGGACAATGGCCGCCAACGGTTTGTCGCGGGCGACGGCAGGCTCGGCGGCGCCATCGACCTGAGGAAGGTGGACGGGCCGGCAGGCGGCTTCGCTGGCGGCATCATCCATCACATCGCCTTCCGCGCCGCCGACGATGGCGAGCAGGCTGCGATGGTGAGGGCGCTGCGCGAACTGCGGATCGGCGCCACCGAACAGAAGGACCGCAACTACTTCCGCTCCGTCTATTTCCGCGAACCGGGCGGCGTCCTGTTCGAGATCGCCACCGACATACCCGGCTTCACCATCGACGAACCGGTCGAATCCCTTGGCACCGAGCTGCGGCTGCCGGACTGGCTCGAGCCGCACCGCCAGCAGATTGCGGCGGCCTTGCCGCCGCTCGCGTAGGCGCCGGCCTCGGCGACGCCTTCACCACGCCGTCGGCTGCCGCAAAGCCGGTCCCGGATCGGGAGGGCAAGACGGCAGACCGAAGGCGAACCGCGCATCCAGCCCGGCCTTCGGCCGTCTGGGAGAAGGCAGAGATTGAAGCAGATGCGGCGTTCGGCGCCGACAGGAGAATGACATGCCCGTTTCCAGCGACTTCGGCTTCCGCCACGCGTTCGAATCCGGCGGCGCGCCTGCCCTGCTCCTCTTGCACGGAACGGGCGGCGACGAGACCGATCTCGTCCCGCTCGCCCGGCATGTCGCGCCAGGATCGGCGATCCTGTCGCCGCGCGGCAATGTCAGCGAGAACGGCTTGCCGCGCTTCTTCCGCCGTTTCGCCGAGGGCGTGTTCGATCTCGAGGATGTCGCCCGGCGTGCCGACGAACTGGCCGCCTTCATCGCAGATGCGACGGCCGCCTACGACCTGTCGAAGCCAGTTGCAATCGGTTTCTCTAACGGCGCCAACATCGCCGCTGCGATGATGCTGCGTCATCCGCAGGCGCTGGCGGGAGCGGCGCTGATCCGCGCGCAGCCCACCCTCACCCCCGGCACCCTGCCCGATCTCGGCGGAGTCCCGGTCCTGATGCTTGCGGGTGAGCGGGATCCGATCGTATCGGCCTATGACTGCAGCGGGCTGGCGGCAACGCTGGAGGCCGCGGGAGCCGAGGTGCGTCTCGAAACGCTCCCGGCCGGCCACAGCCTCACCCAGCTCGATGTCGACATTCTGAAGGACTGGCTTGCACGCCTCACCCTGGTGTAGGGAGAAGCCTTCCCGACAACCGGACCATTCCGACATGCCCCGCCAGACGCCGACCGTCGGCATCGTAAGCCTCGGCTGCCCCAAGGCCCTCGTCGATTCCGAGCGCATCCTGACCAAGCTGCGCTCCGAAGGCTACAGGATCTCGCCGGACTACGCCGGTGCCGACGTTGTGATCGTCAATACCTGCGGCTTCCTCGATTCCGCCAAGCAGGAGTCGCTCGAGGCGATCGGCGAGGCGATGTCCGAGAACGGACGCGTCATCGTGACGGGCTGCATGGGCGTCGAGGAAGCCCGCATCCGCGACGCCTTTCCCGATGTCCTCTCGGTCACCGGCCCGCACCAGTACGAGGCGGTGGTCAGCGCCGTCCACGCGGCGGTCCCGCCGGTGCACGATCCCTTCGTCGATCTGGTGCCGCCGGAGGGATTGCGGCTGACGCCGCGACACTACGCCTATCTGAAGATATCTGAGGGCTGCAACAACCGCTGCTCGTTCTGCATCATCCCCAGCCTGCGCGGCGACCTCGTCTCGCGACCGATCAACCGGGTGCTGCTGGAGGCCGAGAAGCTTGTAAAGGCCGGCGTGAAGGAACTGCTCGTCATCAGCCAGGACACGTCCGCCTATGGCCTCGACCTCAAGTATGCCGAGAGCGACTTCCGCGGCCGGCCTGTCCGGACCCGCTTCTTCGAGCTGGCCAAGGAACTCGGCGAACTCGGTGTCTGGGTCCGCCTGCACTACGTCTATCCCTATCCGCATGTCGACGAGGTCATCCCGCTGATGGCCGACGGCAAGGTGCTTCCCTATCTCGACATCCCGTTCCAGCACGCCAGTCCGCCCGTCCTGAAGGCGATGCGCCGCCCCGCCCATGCGGAAAGGACGCTGGAGCGCATCCGCCGCTGGCGCGACATCTGTCCCGACCTTGCCATCCGCTCGACCTTCATCGTCGGCTTCCCCGGCGAGACGGAGGACGATTTCGAGACTCTGCTCGACTTCATCGAGGAGGCCGGGATCGACCGCGTCGGTTGCTTCCGCTACGAGCCCGTGGAGGGTGCGAAGGCCAATGATCTGCCCGGTTCGGTTCCCGATGAGGTCAAGGAAGAGCGCTGGGCGGCGCTGATGGAGGCAGCTCAGGAGGTCAGCGCCGCACGGCTCCAGGCGAAGATCGGCCGCGAGATCGACGTCATCATCGACCGCGTCGACGGCGACGGCGCCACGGGCCGCTCGGTCTGGGACGCACCCGAGATCGACGGCGGCGTGTTCATCCCCCACGAGGACGACCTCGCCCCTGGCGACATCGTGCGCGCCCGGGTCGTCAAGGCGAGCGAATACGATCTCGAAGCCGATCTTGTTTGAGGGCTGGAGCTGTTCGCAAAAGCCGAGGATGGGCTCTGCGTCAGGACGCGCAACCAAGCAGGGAGTCGGAGGGGCTCATCGAACCCGCGGCACGATTCGCCGCTCTACCCGTCGACGCTCTCACGCAGCGGGCGCTCTTCCAGCCCGAGCAGCAGGGCGAGCGAGATCATCAGGCTCGTCGCCACCGCCAGCAAGACGCAGCGGAACGCGACATCGAAATCCGCGGCATCGCGGGCGGCCTCGGCGACGAGAAGTTCGATCGACGCTCCGGCGATGTTCGGCAGCCCGACCGCAGCGAGGAAGATGGCTCCGACCGCCGTGACCAGCAGCGCGCTGCCGAGCGCCCTGGTGAAGTTCAGGAGTGACGTCGCGGTGCCGACGGCGCCCGGATGGACTGCGTTCTGCACCGATACGGTGACCACCGGCAGATGCGTGCCGATGCCGACACCGAGCAGCCCGAGCAGGATCTCGATCTCCAGAGCGCTGGCGTTCCCGGAACGCACGGCGATCGCAGTTGCGGCGAGAACGGCCAGCGACAGCCCGAACATCGGCGCGCGCTTGTAATGGATGACCTTCGACATCAACCGTCCGGACGCAGTTGCCCCGACCACCACGCCTGCCATCAGCGGGATCAGTCCGAGGCCCGACCGGGCAGCGTCGAAGCCCAGATGCAGTTCGAAATAGAGCGGCATGTAGACGGTCGTCGCGATCATCGCTCCCATGCCGAAGAACGTCACGGCGGTTGCGGACCGCACCACACGGTTGGCCAGAACGTCGAGAGGGATGAACGGTTCGTCCGCCGCGCGCAGCCGCACCGCCAGCAACGCCGCCATGACCGCCGCCAGCGCCAGCAGGCCGAGGATCTGTGGCGAGACCCAGGAATAGGTCGTGCCGCCCCAGGTGAGCGCCAGCATCAGCGACAGCGTAGCCGTCATCATCAGCACCGCGCCGAGAATGTCGAGGCTGTGCGATCGGTGCCGGACCGGCAGCAGCCGCAGGACCCGCGACGTCATCGCGTAGGCGAGTGCCGACAGCGGCACGTTGATCCAGAAGATGAAGGACCAGTGCAGGTGCTCCGACAGGAAGCCTCCGAGCACCGGTCCGGCGACGCTGGCCAGCGCGAACACCCCGCCGATGTAGCCCTGGTAGCGCCCCCGCTCACGCGGGGACACGACGTCGGCGATGATGGTCTGGGCGAGCGAGATCAGCGCCCCGCCGCCGAGCCCCTGGATTGCGCGGGAAAAGATCAGCACGCCCATCGTCGGCGCCAGAGCACAGGCGATCGAGCCGGCGGTGAACAGGCCAATCGCCACCAGCACCATCGGCCGGCGGCCATGGATGTCGCTGAGCTTGCCGTAGAGTGGCGTCACCGCGATGGCGGCGAGGAAGTAGGCCGTCACGACCCAGGACAGGTTCTGCAGGGCGCCGAGATCGCGGCCGATGCTGGGCAGCGCGGTGACCACGATGGTCTGGTCGAGCGCGCCGAGGAAGATGGTCAGGATCGCGCCGACGACGACCATGCGCACCTGCGCGATGGCGAGGCGCGGCGTGCCGGTTGCGATGCCGGGTGTGATGGTCATGCGGCTGTCCGGAATTGTCTGGCGCCTGCAGCCTGAAGGTCCGCACCGCACCCTATCAGCGGCGCCCGCATTCGGGGAAGCTGCCGGAACGCAGGGCTGCACCCCGCTGCCGGAATATCGCGCGCCCCCTCCGATCCGCGGGGTGACGGGCCGCGACGCGCGACATATGGTGCGGCCCGATCGGACCGAGTTGAGGAGCAGAGAGATGGAGCAGCTGTCCGCCAACCGTGCCTTTGGCGGCATCCAGACGGTACATCGGCACAAATCGGCTGCCTGCGGCTGCCCGATGACCTTCGCGGTCTACCTGCCGCCGCAGGTGGCCGACGGCCCCTGCCCCGTCCTCTGGTATCTCTCGGGGCTGACCTGCACCCACGCCAATGTCATGGAGAAGGGGGAGTACCGCCGCGCCGCCGCCGAGCATGGCATCATCGTCGTCTGCCCGGACACCTCGCCGCGCGGCGCGGCGATCCCCGACGACGCGGCCTACGATCTCGGCCAGGGCGCAGGCTTCTATGTCGATGCGACGCAAGCCCCCTGGGCCGGCCACTTCAACATGTACAGCTATGTGGTGGACGAACTGCCCGCCCTGATCTGCCGGCATTTCCCCGCCGACATGGACCGGCAGGCGATCTTCGGCCACTCTATGGGCGGTCATGGCGCGCTCACGGTCGCATTGCGCAATCCTGATCGCTTCCGCTCGGTATCGGCGTTCGCGCCGATCACCAACCCGATCGCCGTTCCCTGGGGCCGCAAGGCGCTCACCGCCTATCTCGGGCCGGACGAAGCCGCCCAGCGCCGTCACGACGCAACCGCGCTGATCGAGGACGGAGCGCGGGTCAGGGAGATTCTGGTGGATCAGGGCGACGCCGACCCGTTCCTCACCGAGCAGCTCGATCCGACGGCTTTCGTGCGCGCCTGCCAGAACGGCGGCATCGCCCTGACGCTGAACCTGCGTCCGGGCTACGACCATTCCTACTATTTCATCTCGACCTTCATGGCCGATCACATCGCCTGGCACGCGGAGCGGCTGCGGGGTTGAGGGCGGACGCAATCTGCATCGACGCAAGGTCACGAACCTTGCCCGCCTGTTCGCTCGCCACACCCAGCCGCCGGAGTGTCGCCGAAAGCCGGGATCGGCAAGAACCCGACCGCGCCGCCGTGGCCTTCCGGTCCCGGATCGGCGTCGGCGCCCTCCCGGATGACCGACAACGATCGGGACAGGAAGCGGGCGGATACCCAGTCCGCCGGCATGGGGATAGCCCCCCTACAATGGAATGTTGTCGTGCTTCTTCCAGGGATTCTCGAGGTTCTTGTTGCGCAGCATCTCGAGCGCGCGGGCGATCCTGCGCCGCGTCGAGTGCGGCATGATCACCTCGTCGATGTAGCCGCGCTCGGCGGCGACGAACGGATTGGCAAAGCGGTCGGTATACTCCTGGATGCGCTTGCCGATCTTCTCCGGATCGTCGAGTTCCGAGCGATAGAGGATCTCTGCGGCCCCCTTCGGCCCCATCACCGCGATCTCGGCGGCCGGCCAGGCATAGTTGACGTCGCCGCGCAGATGCTTCGATGACATGACGACATAGGCGCCGCCATATCCCTTGCGGGTGATAACCGTCACCTTCGGCACCGTCGCCTCGGCGTACGCGAACAGGAGCTTGGCGCCATGCTTGATGAGCCCACCATATTCCTGCGCCGTGCCCGGCAGGAAACCCGGCACATCCACGAAGGTGACGAGCGGAATGTTGAAACAGTCGCAGAAGCGCACGAACCGCGCCGCCTTGCGGCTCGCGTCGGAGTCCAGGACGCCGGCCAGCACCATGGGCTGATTGGCCACGAAGCCGACCGTGCGGCCGCCGATCCGTCCGAAGCCGGTGACGATGTTCTTCGCGAAAGCTGCCTGGATCTCGAAGAAGTCCCCCTCGTCGGCGACCTTCAGGATAAGTTCCTTCATGTCGTAGGGCTTGTTCGGATTGTCCGGGATCAGCGTGTCGAGCGACGTCTCAATGCGGTTCGGGTCGTCGAACGCGTCGATCTGCGGGACGCCGGCGAGGTTGTTGGCCGGCAGGAAATCCATCAGCCGCCGCATCTGGATCAGCGCCTCGACATCGTTGTCATAGGCGCCGTCAGCGATGGAGGATTTCGTCGTGTGGATCGAGGCGCCGCCGAGCTGCTCGGCGGTCACGGTTTCGTTGGTGACGGTCTTCACCACGTCCGGTCCGGTCACGAACATGTAGCTCGTGTCGCGCACCATGAAGATGAAGTCGGTCATCGCCGGCGAATAGACGTCGCCGCCCGCGCACGGCCCCATGATCACCGAGATCTGGGGAATGACGCCGGATGCCAGCACATTGCGCTGGAACACCTCGCCATACCCGCCGAGCGCCGCCACGCCCTCCTGGATGCGGGCGCCGCCGGCGTCGAACAGGCCGATGATCGGGGCGCGGTTCTTCAGCGCCATGTCCTGGATCTTGGTGATCTTCTGGGCGTGCGTCTCGCTGAGCGAGCCGCCGAATACCGTGAAGTCCTTGGCGAACACGAACACGGTCCGGCCGTTGATCGTGCCCCAGCCGGTGACCACGCCGTCGCCGGGAATCTTGGTTTCGGCCATGCCGAAATCGGTGGCGCGGTGCTCGACGAACATGTCGAACTCCTCGAACGAATTCTCGTCGAGAAGAAGCGACAGGCGCTCGCGTGCGGTCAGCTTGCCGCGCTGGTGCTGCGCCTCGATGCGCTTCAGCCCGCCGCCGACCCGCGCCACCGCGCGTCGAGCCTCGAGTTGTTCGAGTATTGCCTTCATGTCATCAACCCGTCACCAGGATCCTGCCTTGGCCCGGTCCATATCATGCGCGACCGCCGACCGGGAGTCGCGCCATTCAGACCGGCTTGCCCCCTGCACCAGCCGCCATCGCGACGAGCACCGCCGCGTCGAACTCCCGGCGATTCATCTCACGCCGCCTGCGTGCCTCGGCATCCTCGCCCCAATGGCTGATCTGCCAGTCCTCGTCCACATGCGCGGCTGTCCAGCCCTGATCCGGCGTCAGCCGGCCACGCGTGACAGCCAGCGCGATGACCAGCGACCCGGTCAGCGTCGTCAGCACGTGCAGCGCAGCAAGGCCAAGTGGATCGAACGCCAGCAGCAGGTCGGCAGCGCGTGCCAGCGAGGCGGGGGGCTGTGCCACATGCATCACTCCCTCGGCGAGAACGAAACCCAGCCCGAGTTCGTCGCGTGCCCAGGCGCAGAGCGGGTCCCAGTGGCGCCGCTGCAACTCGACCAGCCCCTCCGGATCGCCGGCCCGATAGCAGATCAGGTCGGTTTCGGCGAACCGCGCGATATCCGCCCGGACCGCGTCGGCCCGATCCGCCACGCCGTCCAGCGCGGTGTTGACGATCCGTGTCACCGGCATCGCCGCCGGATCTATGGTCTCGCCCTGCGCGCGCCACTCCGCGGCGATCGCTTCGGCAAGAGCCGGGATTGCCACGGTCAGAGGCCGTCGTCCGGGCGTGCGCAGGGGCCGGCCATCGAGCAGAACGGCGATGCCATCCGCCCGCTGCTCGGTGGCGACAACGGTATAGAAGCGCTTCGGCAGCGCCGGTCGCGACAGCGCCTGAGCCTTCGAGATCGGGTTATCGTTGCTCACGATGGTCTTCCGTCAGGTCCGATCGCATCGGCCGACACACGCGGCGGCCGGTTCACGAGATAAATGCCGAAAGTCACCAGCGCGAGTCCGGCCACCAGGCGCCAGCCGATCGCCTCGCCGAGCAGCAGGCCGCCGAACAGGACGCCGAACACCGGGGTCAGGAAGGTGAACGCCGTCAGCCGGTTGGCCGGATAGACCTGGATCATCCAGAACCATATCAGGAAGGTGACGGTCGCAACCACCACCACCTGGAACGCAAAGGCGCCGATCACCACCGCCGAGACGTCGCGCAGGATCGGCCCGAACAGCGGCGCGATCGCCAGCAGGACGACGGCCGAGACACCCAGCTGATAGAGCAGCACCTTCTCCGCGGAGATCCGCCGCAGCGACGTCGTCTTGATGAGGATCGTCACCGCCCCCCACAGGACGGCTGCGAGAATCGAGAGGAAATCGCCGAAATAGGCGTTTGGCCCAGGCAGGCTGAGCTTGTCGGAGAACACCGCCAGCACACCGAGAAAGGCGAGGAAGAGGCCACCGAGACTGACCGGTGTGATGCGCTCGCCGGGCACCAGAAAATGCGCGCCGATCGCGACCACGAAGGGCATCGTGTAGACGAAGACCACGCTGCGGGAGGCGCTGGTGTAGTCGAGTCCCAGCGCGATCAGCGCGAACTCGACGCCGAACAACGTTCCGGCGACGATCCCCGGCACCAGGCTGCCATCGCGCTCGAACAGCCGCACCTTGCGCATCGCGCACCATGCCAGGATCGCCGCACCGGCAAGCGCAGACCGCAACCCGGTATGGAAGACAGGCTGCAGGCCGAGATTGACGAACTTCGTCAGGGCGTAGTTCAGCCCCCAGGTCAGGCACAAGAGCAACAGCACGGAAGTCGCGAGGATATCCAGCCTGTCGCGTGATGCGATTGCCGCTGTATGGGTCACGTCGTCTCCGCAGAACTCGGCCCCGCGGACCCGGTGACCGCGTTCGGCATCGATGCCTCCGCCTGTGCCATGCGGAGGGCCGCCTTGGCAATCCTGCTGACCATGCATCGGTTGGCGTCGATGCGGCGGATCAGGTCGTCCAGCGCCGCGACGGCGATCGTTCCGGCCGCAGTCGCCTCGAGCTTCAGCTTCAGACCGATGACCGCGACGATCCACGCTGTCGTCGTCGTGCCCACATTGCTGCCGAAGACGATCCATACGGCCTCCATCAACGTCAGCAGCCCTGCGTTGACGAAGCCAATGGTGGCAACGGCGACGGCGGTGGAGGATTGCACGAGCGCCGTCATCCCGAGGCCGGCCGCCAACCCACGCAGCCTGGTACGCGTCCACACGGCCAGAATGTCGCGCAACCGGCTGCCGGCGGAGGCCCGGAGGCCGTCAGTGATCAGCTTCATGCCCAGCAGGAACAGGGCTGGAACAGGCCAATGCCGCCGATCGGCTCAGCGATCTGTCCGGCACGACCCATTCTACTTCTCTTCCGGCGCCCCGGCCGCCTCGAATCCGAGCGCCGCGAAGCTGCGTGCCATGTGATCCGGCAGGGGCGCCGTGACATCTACCGGGCGGCCCGTGACCGGATGCGGGAACACGATCCTTCTGGCATGCAGATGCAGCTTGTCGGCCACGCTGTCGGGAAGGTCTCGGTCGGTTGGATACTTCTCATCACCAACAATCGGATGACCGAGGATCGCCATGTGCGCCCTGAGCTGGTGCTGGCGGCCGGTCACCGGCTTGAGCGACATCCAGGCGAATTTCTGCGCAGCCCGGTCGATGACGGAGTAGTAGGTGACGGCCGTCTGCGCCGCATCCTGTTCGCCCGGCCGTGCTGCCCGGACTCGGTCACCAGCCGGCCCGGTCGCCTTCACCAGCGCGGCCTCGACCTTGCCCTGCGGCGGCTTCGGCACACCATGAACGATCGCCCAGTAGATCTTGCGTACCGAACGGGTCTGGAACATCCGCCCCATTCTCGCCGCCACCCCCCGCCGCTTGGCGACCACGAGCACGCCGGAGGTGTCGCGGTCGAGCCGATGCACCAGACGCGGCCGGCTGTCGGCATCCTCGCCGAGGCCCGCGAGCAGACCGTCGATGTGCCGGGTCGTCCTGGTGCCGCCCTGAACCGCCAGACCGGACGGCTTGTTGAGGACCATCAGGTCATCGTCCTCGTAAAGCACGAGCGAGGCGAGCCATGCCTGATCGGCGGCGGAGATGCGCGGCCGGGGCTTCGACGTCTGGGCGTCTGCCGCCGGCAGCGGCGGGACGCGCACCGTCTGCCCGGTCGCCAGCCTGTCGTTCGCCTTGGCCCGCGCGCCGTCAACACGCACCTGACCCGTCCGCAGCAGCTTCTGCAGGTAACCCTGTGTGACGTGCGGAAAGTGCTGGCGGAACCAGCGGTCGAGGCGCATGCCGTCCTCGCCGGTCGCCACCTGAAGCTGACGGACGCCAGTCATGCCGGACGCCTGTGGCCGTAGCGGATCACGCGGACATTCTCGACAGTGATCAGGCAGCTCTGGGTCATCTGCGTCACCTTCTCGATGAAGGACTCGATCTTGGTGGCCACGTCGACGATCTCGATGATGACCGGCAGATCCTCGGACAGCCGCAGGATCTTCGCGGTATGGAGACGGCTCGATCGACCGAACCCCATCGGCCCGCGCAGCACGGTCGCGCCCGCCAGTCCGTGCTCGCGGGCTTTCAGGACGATCGCCTCATAGAGCGGATGGCCGTCTGCCCGGTCATCCTCGCCGATATAGATCTTGAGAAGGACCGATTGTTCCGACAGCTCCATCAAACCCTCCAAACCTGCCGGTCAGCGGTTGACCCAGGCGGCGATTGCGTGACCGAGCCAGACGGCGCCCAACGACAGCACTATGGTCATGCCCAGATAGAGGGCCGCTCCCGCCGCGTCGCCGGCGAGAATAAGCAGCAACGTGTCGAGGCTCGCCAGCGAAAAGGTGGTGAAGCCACCGCAGATCCCCGACATCACGAACTGCCGCACGGTCGGCGAGACCAACAGACGACCGTCGGGTCCGGACAGCGTCGCGAACAGACCGATGACGAACGAGCCGACGATGTTGACGGCGAGCGTTCCCCCAACGACCCCGAAGACCGAGCCTCCCCCGAAGAGGAGGGTCACGACGTATCGTGCGAGGGCTCCGATCGCAGCGCCGCAGCCCACTGCCAGATACATCGCCACCGCCAATCCGTCCTCACCCCAACAGCCAGGTGGCTGCGACGTTGCCGACGATAATGGCCACGACGCACCCCCCGGCCGACAGGACGACGTTGAGCACCGCCTTCAGGGACTCTCCCGCACGGGCAAGCGCCAGCGTCTGCAGACTGAACGACGACACGGTCGTGAAGCTGCCGACGACGCCGATCAGCACCAGCTCCCTGAACCAGTTTGCGTCGAAGGTACCGCCACGATCGGAGGCCAGCGCGGTGAGGGTGCCCATGGTGGTGCATCCGGTCAGGTTCACTACCAAGGTGCCCCAGGGAAACCGCTCGCCGACGACCCGTCCCACCAGGCCAGACACGCCGAACCGCAGCATTCCTCCGACGAATCCGCCGGTGACGATCAGCAACAGATGGACCGGATCGAACACGAGCCGCCTTTCCGTTACGGGGCGATCGGCAGGCCGCGTGCGCGGCAGCGCTGGCGCACCCCCCGGCCATCGCAGGCACCGTGATACCTCACGGCAGGCGTCGCGATGCGGGGGCTGCCGACAAGGTCGTCCACGGCAGCCGTCGGCGGATTGACAGGCACGTGCAACATCGGGCTGGTCTCCCAAGATCGGACGGGTGTCGGTTGGCTTGGACCCTCCAGACGGAACCGTCAAGCCGCTGCCGCAGCGGCTCCGGTAGCAGCGCCGTTAACCCTTGCATCCCCGAGCAGTGGCGGAGAACTCCGTCAGGGGTTAATTGTCTCTTACCATGATCTGCGCCGCGCCTCTCTCGACCTGCTGTGTGGCTCTGCACGACAGGATTGCAGACATGCCCGCCACCATGACCCCGTTGCCCTCTAGATCAGCCGACGCGTCGGGATTCCGGATCGAGGTCGCGGGGTCGCCGGAGGACATCGAGTCCACCTGGCGGGAGTTCGAGCGCCATGCAGTGGGACATGTCTTCCAGACATTCGTCTGGATGCAGAGCTGGTGCCGCACGGTCGGCGCGGCGTACGGGATCGTGCCGCGTATCCTGACCGGCCGCGATGCGGCCGGACGGACGTCGTTCATCCTGCCGATGGGCATCCGCAAGGCATTCGGTGCCCGCGTCGCCGGCTGGCTCGGCGGCAAGCAGGCCGACTACCACGGCGGTCTCTTCGAGCGACACACACTGGAAAGACTGGCCAACGACCCGGCGGCGTTCTCCACCTTCCTCGCCGGAATCCTGGCAGCCCTCGGCGAGATCGACCTGCTGCACCTCGTGCGCCAGCCGGCGGTGCTGGAGGGGGTCGCCAACCCGTTTCTCGCGCTGCCGTCCTGGCTCAACGCCAACAGCGCCCATGCGACGGTGCTGGAACCCGACTGGGAGACCTTCTACCGGGCGCGCCGTCCGAGTGGCTGGCGCAGGACCGACCGCAAGAAGGAACAGGCGCTCGCCGCGCGTGGTCCGGTCGCATTCGTCGTCGCCGACAGCACGGAATCGACGGATCGCCTGCTGACCACGCTTATGGAGCAGAAGCGGCAGGGTCTGGCGCAGCTCGGCGTGCCGGACATGTTCGCGCCAGAGGCAACGGCGGCATTCTACCGGGATCTGGCCCGGTCGAGCTGCGCCGCTGGTCCCGTCGAGCTGTCCGCGCTGACCGCCGGCGGCGATATCGCCGCGGTAAGCTACGGGCTCAGGCATCGTGGCATCTACTACTACGTCCTGCACAGCTACGACATTGCGCGACTGGCCGACCTGTCACCCGGACGTCAGCTCATGTATCGCCTGATGCAGCGCGAATTCGAGGCTGGAACCCGCGTGTTCGACTTCACGATCGGTGACGAGGGCTACAAGGACCAGTGGTGCGAGATCACCACAGCGCTTTGGGATTCCGAACTGGCGATGACCGCGCAGGGCGCCGTGCTGGCGCGCGGATACCGCCTTGCCGAGGCCGGCAAGCGGCGCATCAAGACCGATCCCGTTCTCTGGCAGAAAGCCGTCGCCGTGCGCAGGGCCTGGCTCGGCTGGCGTGGCAGCAGGCAGCCGCGGCGAGCCGCCTAGCCGGTCCCGCCGCGTTCGGTGCGCAGCCGCGCCCAGTAGTCGAGACGTTTGCGGATCTCACGCTCGAAGCCCCGCGCGGGCGGATCGTAGAATCGCTGCCGCTCCATGCCCTCGGGAAAGTAGTTCTGGCCCGAGAACGCGTCCGGCGCATCGTGGTCATAGGCGTAGCCGGCGCCATAGCCTTCATTCGCCATCAGCTGCGTCGGCGCGTTCAGGATGTGCTTGGGTGGCAGCAGCGAACCGTGTTCGCGCGCTGACTGGACCGCAGCCTTGTAGGCGATATAGCCTGCATTCGACTTCGGCGCGGTCGCCAGATAGATCACCGCCTGGGCGATGGCCAGCTCGCCTTCCGGCGAGCCGAGGAAATCGTAGGCGTCCTTCGCCGCATTGGCGATGATCAGCGCCTGCGGATCGGCTAGTCCGATGTCCTCGAACGCCATCCGCACCACACGGCGAGCGATGTAGAGCGGACTTTCCCCCGCCGCCATCATGCGCGCCAGATAGTACAGCGCTGCATCCGGGTCGGATCCGCGCACTGACTTGTGCAGGGCCGAGATCAGGTTGTAGTGGCCGTCCTGTGCCTTGTCGTAGATGGGCGCCCGCCGCTGCACGACCTCGGCGAGCCCGGCCGTGTCGAAGGTCTCGCCGTCGCGGGCTGCCCGGAACAGATCCTCGGCCAGGGTCAAGGCGGCGCGCCCGTCGCCGTCGGCCATGGCCGCGAGCGCGCGCCGGGCGTCCGCGTCAACGGGCAGCGACCGCCCCTCGGCCGCCTCGGCGCGCTCGAGCAATCGGTCGATGGCGACCTCATCCAGCCGCCGGAACACCAGCACCTGCGCCCGCGACAGGAGCGCGGCGTTGAGCTCGAAGGACGGATTCTCGGTCGTCGCCCCGACCAGCACCACCGTCCCGTCCTCCATGACCGGCAGGAAGCTGTCCTGCTGGGCGCGGTTGAAGCGGTGGATCTCGTCGACAAACAGCAGCGTTCCCTGCCCCGCCAGACGCCGCTGCCGGGCCGCCTCGAACAGCTTCTTCAGCTCCTGGACACCGGAGAAGATCGCCGAGACCTGCTCGAAGGCATGTCTCGTCTCCCCCGCCAGCAGCCTCGCGACCGTGGTCTTGCCGGTCCCGGGCGGCCCCCAAAAGATCAGTGAGCCGAGGCTGCCGGAACCGAGCATCCGGGTGAGCATGCCATCAGGCCCGACCAGATGATCCTGCCCCACCACATCGGCGAGCCGTAACGGCCGGAGCCGGTCGGCGAGCGGTCGCGGGACCTGGCGATCCAGACCCGCCGCCTCGAACAGCGTGGCCATCGCGCCCCCGTACCCTCAACCGGAGAAGGTCGAAGAGATGCGGCGCCCATCGCGGATGATGGTAATCGTCCAGGAACGCCGGCGATTCTCGGTCATCCGCGCCAGCCGGGCGGTTGATTGCACGCCCTCGCCGTTGATCTCGTCGATGATGTCGCCGACGATGAAGCCTACGCGCTGCGCCGGCGAACCCCGCTGTACGGCGATCACCACCACGCCGTCGGCATCCGTATCGAGCGACAGCTCCTCCGCCACGGCCGGTGACAGGTTGGCGACGCGAACTCCGGTCAGCGGCGAGGCGCCACCGATGTCGCGCACGTCGCGGGGCGGATCCTCCGGCGCGGCGATGAGCGACACGCCGACCACCTTTTCCCGGCCCCGTGTCCGCACGGTCAATTGCGTCGTCTCGCCGAGTCCGCGCGTCGCCAGACGGTATCTGAAGGCGTTCGGGTCGGTGATCTCCCAGCCGTCCACGGCCGTGATCACGTCGCCGGTCTTCAGGCCGGCGGCAATGGCCGGGCCGCGCGGATGCAGCTTGCCGACAAGTACGCCGACCGGCCGGTCCATGCCGAGGCTTTCGGCGATGTCGGGTGTGACCTCCTGGACGCTGGCGCCGAACCAGGGCCTGCGCACCTCGCCGCCGTTGCGCGCGCTCGCGACGACGAGACGGACCATGTTGGACGGAATGGCGAAGCCGATGCCGTGCGAGCCGCCGGAGCGCGAGAAGATCGCCGTATTGATCCCGACGACGCGGCCGCGCAGATCAACCAGCGCGCCGCCCGAATTGCCGGGGTTGATCGCCGCGTCGGTCTGGATGAAGAAGCCGTAGTCCGACACCCCGACCTGAGTGCGCGCCAGCGCCGAAATGATGCCGCTGGTCACCGTCTGCCCAACGCCGAAGGGATTGCCGATCGCCAGGACGATGTCGCCGACCTCCAGATTGTCGGAATCATCGAATTCGAGGGCGGGAAAGGGTCCCTGTGCCCGTAACCTCAGGACCGCGAGATCGGTCTTCTCGTCGCGGATCACGACCTCCGCCTCGAACTCGCGGCGATCCGCCAGCGCCACCTTGATTTCGTCCGCCCCCTCGATCACGTGGGCATTGGTGACGACAAGGCCGACGGGATCGACGATGACCCCCGACCCCAGCGAGTTCTGCACCCGGCTCGTTTCCCCGCCCGGCACTTGCGGCAGACCTGGGCCGCCGAAGAATCGGCGAAAGAACGGATCATCGAAGAACGGCGGGTAATTGGGCCGGCGCACCAGCCGACTGGTGTAGACGTTGACGACCGCGGGAGCCGCCCGCTTGACCACGGCCGCATAGGAATAGGTGAGGTCTTCCGTCGTCGCCGGAACGGCACGCGTCTGCGCGGAGGCCGTGCCCGCGGCAAGCGCAAGCAGCACCAGGGCCGCAACCAGGGGAGTACGGTTCATCGCCATTCCTTTCGTGCCGCCAATATAGGGGGCCGAACCGGGAAAAAGAACGGCCGCAAAGTGCCGCGCAGCGGCCGTCTCATCACTCGTTCAGGACCGACAGGAAGGCCGGCCCGAATGCGGCCAGCTTGGCGGTACCGACGCCGCGCACACCCGCCAGTTCGTCCAGCGAGCGGGGCCGATAGGCGGCCATTTCCTCCAGCGTCCGGTCGGTGAAGACCACGTAGGCAGGCACGTTGCGGGCGGCGGCGAGGTCGCGGCGCAGCGACTTCAGGCGGGCAACCAGCTCGGCATCGGGAGCCGGCGGGGCGGGCGTCGCCCGGCGCCGCGCACGCCGCCCGCCCGGCTTCGGCGGTTCGAGCCGCAAGCGGAATGTCTCGGTCCCGTCGATCAGGCCAGCGGCCCGATCGGCCAGCGACAGCGAGCCGTAGCCGCCCGGTTCGACGGCGAGATACCCGTCGGCCACGAGCTGGCGCAGGATCGTCTGCCATTCCGAGCGGCGCCGGTCGGCGCCGGCCCCGAACAGCGGCAGCCGGTCGTGGCCCCTGCCGATGACCGTTTCGCTCGCCTCGCCCGTCAGAAGGTCAGCAAGGTAGACCGCCCCGTACCGCTCGCCCGTCGTGCGGACCATGTCGATCGCCAGCCGCGCAGCCGGCGTCGCATCGACGAACTGCGGCGGCACCAGACAGATGTCGCAGTTGCCGCAGGGACCCGAGGCCTCGCCGAAATAGCCGAGAAGCACCTGGCGGCGGCACGAGGTGGTTTCACAGAAACCGACCAGCGCCTCCAGCCGCAGCGCTTCGATGCGCTTGCGTTCCTCGTCACAGTCCTGCTCCTCGATGAAGCGGCGCCGCGTGCGTACATCCTCCCGGCCATACAGCATCACCGCATCCGACGGCGCCCCGTCGCGTCCCGCCCGGCCGATCTCCTGGTAATAGGCCTCCAGGCTACCGGGAACATCGCCGTGAATGACGTAGCGGACATTCGACTTGTCGATACCCATCCCGAAGGCAACGGTGGCAACCATGACCACGCCGGCCTCCGCGAGGAAGGTCTCCTGGTTTGCTGCCCTTTCGGCAACGCTCATGCCGGCATGATAGGGCAGCGCCCGCACGCCGAGACCCTGCAGCGCGGCCGCGGTCTCCTCCACCTTCCTGCGCGAGATGCGATAGATGATGCCGCTCTCGCCCGGTCGCTCCCGCACCAGACGCTCGATCTGGCGCTGCGCATTGGATTTGGCCAGGACGGTAAGGCGAATGTTGGGACGGTCGAAACCGCAGACGATGGTCTCGACTGCGCCGCCGAACAGCCTGTCGCAGATCTCGTCACGGGTGGCGCGGTCGGCAGTTGCCGTCACTGCGGCCAGCGGCACATCGGGAAAGGCCTCGCGGAGGGCGCCGAGGCCAAGATAGTCCGCTCGAAACGAATGGCCCCATTGCGAGATGCAATGCGCCTCGTCTATCGCGATCAGGCAGACCGGCAGTCTGCGGAGCGCCGCGAGCATGCGCGGCGCCATCAGCCGCTCCGGCGACAGGTAGAGCAGGCGAACCGCACCGCGCACGACGCGTCGCCAGATCGCTACATTAACCTCGCGCGTCTTGCCGGAATGGATCGCCTCGGCGGCAAGTCCGGCTAGCTTCAGGGCCGCCACCTGATCGTCCATCAGCGCAATCAGTGGCGAGACAACGATCGCCAGACCGCCACGGACAAGTGCGGGAAGCTGGTAGCAGAGCGACTTTCCGGCACCGGTCGGCATGATCGCCAGCACGTTGCGGCCGTCGATCAGCGCATCGACAATCGGCTCCTGTCCTGCCCGGAACGCGGCAAATCCGAATGCCTCACGCAGGACGGCGAACTTGCGGCTGTCTTGATCGATCTGTCCCACCGGGAGGCGTTTACAGCAGCCGCCGCCGATCTGTCATCCGATTCGGCAAAGCGGCTTCTTGCCGTCGCGAACACGAAAGGGGCCCGAAGGCCCCTCTGAATGCTCCGCCCGGGCAGGCAGACTCACGCCGCCTCGGTCCCCGAAGCGGTTTCCGCCTCATGCCGGGCGCGGTCCTCGGCACCCTTGGCGCTTTCGTCGCGGTCGACCAGCTCGATCACCGCGACCGGCGCTGCGTCGCCGTAACGGAAGCCCGCCTTCAGCACACGCGTGTAGCCGCCATTGCGCTGCCTGTAGCGCGGACCAAGCGTCTCGAACAGCTTCGACACCGCGTCCTTGTCGCGGATCTGGCTGATCGCCTGACGACGCGCATGAAGATCGCCGCGCTTGCCGAGCGTGACAAGCTTGTCGACGATCGGCTTCAGCTCCTTCGCCTTCGGCAGCGTCGTGACGATCTGTTCGTGTCGGATCAGCGACGCGGCCATATTGGCGAACATCGCCTTGCGGTGACTCGAGCTCCGATTGAGCCTCCGGCCCGCCTTTCCATGACGCATGGAACTCTCCCTGAATTCGGTGGCGCCGGCGGCGCTCAGTAGTGGTCCTCGTACCGCTTGGCCAGTTCCTCGATGTTCTCCGGCGGCCAGTTCGGTACTTCCATGCCCAGGTGCAGCCCCATCTGGGCGAGCACCTCCTTGATCTCGTTCAGCGATTTGCGTCCGAAGTTCGGCGTGCGCAGCATCTCCGCCTCCGACTTCTGGATCAGATCGCCGATATAGACGATGTTGTCGTTCTTGAGGCAGTTCGCGGAGCGCACCGACAGCTCCAGTTCGTCGACCTTCTTCAGCAAGGCCGGGTTGAACGCGAGTTCCGGGACCATCTCCTCGATGATCTCCGCCTTCGGCTCCTCGAAGTTGACGAACACCTCGAGCTGATCCTGCAGGATGCGCGCCGCATAAGCCACCGCATCCTCCGGACTGACCGAGCCGTCGGTCTCGACCTCCATGGTCAGCTTGTCGTAATCGAGGATCTGGCCCTCGCGGGTGTTCTCCACCCGATAGGACACCCGGCGCACCGGGCTGTAGAGGCTGTCAACCGGAATCAGACCGATCGGCGCGTCGTCCGGCCGATTGCGATCGGCCGGAACATAGCCCTTGCCGGTGTTGACCGTGAACTCCATGCGGATCTCGGCGCCCTCGTCGAGCGTGCACAGAACCAGCTTGGGGTTCAGCACCTCGATATCCCCGACCGTCTGGATATCGCCCGCGAACACCTGACCGGGCCCCTGCTTCTTCAGGACCATCCGCTTCGGTCCCTCGCCATGCATCCTCAGCGAGATTTCCTTGATGTTCAGAACGATATCGGTGATGTCCTCGCGAACACCGGGGATCGAGGAGAACTCGTGCAACACACCGTCGATCTGCACCGACGTCACCGCCGCACCCTGCAGCGAGGACAGCAGCACGCGACGAAGCGCGTTGCCGAGCGTCGTGCCGAAACCGCGCTCGAGCGGTTCGGCCACCAGCGTCGCAAGACGCTTCGGATCGCTGCCCGGCGCGACCTCCAGCTTGGACGGCTTGATCAGCTCTTGCCAGTTCTTCTCAATCACGGTCGTACCTCGTCGGATAGTGCCTGACGCGCGGCAGGTTCCGCCAACCGCCGCAGCGCAACCGGCGGCCGGGACGATCCCGCCGCCGGTGAATGAGAGATCAGACGCGCCGACGCTTGCGCGGCCGGCACCCATTGTGAGGAATCGGCGTCACGTCGCGGATCGCGGTGATCATGAAGCCCGCGGCCTGCAGCGCCCGCAGCGCCGATTCCCGGCCCGAACCAGGTCCGCGAACCTCGACTTCCAGCGTACGCATCCCATGCTCGGCTGCCTTCTTGGCCGCATCCTCCGCCGCCATCTGAGCGGCAAAGGGAGTCGACTTGCGCGAGCCCTTGAAGCCCATTGTGCCCGCCGACGACCACGAGATCGCGTTGCCCTGCGCATCCGTGATCGTAATCATCGTGTTGTTGAAGGTAGCGTTCACATGCGCAACGCCCGAGGTGATGTTCTTGCGCTCGCGGCGGCGTACGCGCGTCGTATCTCTGGCCATCTGAAGTCCTTGCTCTCGATATCCTCGCCGCCGTAATGCCAGCGGCTCCACCTGACAGACTGCCAGCCAACCCGCGGATGGCGGCCTTCACCGCCTGCCGTGGTTCGCCAGCGCCGATTTCCTATCCGCTCACTTCTTCTTTCCGGCGATCGGCTTCGCGGGTCCCTTGCGGGTACGGGCATTGGTATGGGTGCGTTGACCACGCACCGGCAGGCCGCGGCGATGCCGCAATCCCCGATAGCAGCCGAGGTCCATCAGCCGCTTGATGTTCATCGCCACCTCACGGCGCAGGTCGCCCTCGACCAGATAGTCGCGGTCGATCGTCTCGCGGATCTGCAGCACTTCTGCGTCGGTCAGCTCGTTCACCCGCCGCTCCGGCGGAATCGAGACCTTTTCGCAGATCTCCCGCGCCTTGGCCGGTCCGATTCCATGAATGTAGCGCAGCGCGATCTCAACGCGCTTGTTGGTCGGAATGTTGACGCCTGCAATTCGGGCCACGTTATTCGCTCCATTCGCACCGGCCCTCGGGCCGGAAGTCCGATCCTGTCCGCGTCAACCACCCGGAACGCACGATACGGGCGACGCGGCCTGCAATCAGGCCCCGCGGCACCCACCGGCTCGACTCCTTACGGACAAGAGCGGCTGGATACCGCATGGCTCGGGTGGAAGTCAACCTCTCCGATCAGATTCCGTGCCAGATCAGGCCGCCTCCAGCACGGAGACGATCTGGTTCGTCACATCATCCATCGAAGCCATTCCGTCCACCGTCCGCAGAAGGCCCCTGTCGCGGTAGAATGCGATCAGCGGCGCGGTCTGCGCATGGTACACCTCGAGACGCTTCTTCAGCGCCTCAGCATTGTCGTCGGCGCGCGGGCCGCCGGCCGACTCGCGGGCACGCTTCTCGATCCGCTCGATCAGGATCGAGCCGTCGACCTCGAGTTCCACCACGGCGTCCAGCCTGATTCCCTTTGCCTTCAGAAGCTCCTCGAGCGCCTCGGCCTGGGCGACGGTGCGCGGAAACCCGTCGAGGATGAATCCCTTGGCGCAATCCGGCTGATCCAGCCGCTCGGAGATGATCTGCACCACGACCTCGTCGGGCACAAGCTCGCCGCGGGCCATGATGTCCTTGGCCTTCTGACCGACCGGCGTTCCGGCGGCGACCGCTGCTCGAAGCATGTCGCCGGTCGAGAGCTGCCGGATGCCGTAGCGCTGCTCGATCCGTGCCGCCTGCGTTCCCTTGCCCGCCCCCGGCGGACCCAGCAAGATCAGTCTCATCGGCGCCGTCCCCCCCTAAGCCGCGCCTTCTTGACCAGCCCCTCGTACTGGTGCGCGAGCAGGTGTCCTTGAACCTGCGACACCGTATCCATCGTTACCGAGACCACGATCAGCAACGACGTGCCGCCGAAGTAGAACGGAACGTTCCACCACGATACCAGGAACTCGGGCAACAGACAGACCAGCGTCAGGTAGAGGGCGCCCACGACCGTGATGCGGGTCAGTACATAGTCGATGTACTGCGCGGTGCGCTCGCCGGGGCGAATGCCGGGGATGAAGCCGCCGTGCTTCTTCAAATTCTCGGCCGTATCGGCCGGATTGAAGACGACAGCCGTGTAGAAGAAGGCAAAGAAGATGATGCCGGCCGCATAGAGCAGCATGTAGAGCGGCTGGCCATGCCCGAGCAGTGTCGTCACCGTCGTCAGCCACTCCGGGCCCTGCCCGCTCGAGAAATTGGCGACCGTGATCGGCAGCAGCAGCAGCGACGACGCGAAGATCGGCGGGATGACGCCGGCCGTGTTCAGCTTCAGCGGCAGATGCGAGGAATCGCCCTGGAACACCCGGTTACCGACCTGACGCTTCGGATACTGGATCAGCAGTCGCCGCTGCGCCCGCTCCATGAAGACGATGAACGCGATGACGACGACCGCCATCACGAAGATGGCGAGGATGATGACCGTCGACAGCGCGCCCTGGCGGCCGAGTTCGAGGGTGCCCGCAATCGCCGCTGGTAGCCCGGCGATGATACCGGCGAAGATGATCAGCGAAATGCCGTTGCCAACGCCACGCTGGGTGATCTGCTCGCCGAGCCACATCAGGAAGATGGTGCCGCCGGTCAGCGTGATGACCGTCGATATGCGGAAGAACCAGCCGGGATCCGTGACGACGTTGCCGGCCCCCTCGAGGCCCACGGCTATGCCGTAAGCCTGCACCGCGGCGAGGAACACCGTGCCGAAGCGGGTGTATTGGTTGATCTGCTTGCGGCCCTGCTCGCCCTCCTTCTTCAGCTGCTCCAGATGCGGCGAGACCGCCGTCAGCAGCTGCACGATGATGGACGCCGAGATGTACGGCATGATGTTCAGCGCGAAGATCGCCATGCGGCCCACCGCGCCGCCGGCGAACATGTTGAACATGCCGAGAATGCCCGAGGATTGCTGGTTGAACAGCTCCGCGACCGCGCCCGGATTGATCCCCGGCAGGGGGATGTAGGTTCCGAGCCGGTAGACCAGCAATGCGCCGAGGGTGAACCAGATCCGCTTCTTCAGCTCCGTCGCCTTGGCGAACGCGCCGAAGTTGAGATTCGCTGCGAGTTGTTCAGCCGCCGACGCCATATCGATCTCCGTCCCGCCCCGTTTCCGTGACCGGTCAGGGCGCCAAGGGCGATCCTCAGCCCTGCTCGGCCGCGCCCGCCGCGACCGCCTTGCCGTCCAGACCGACGAGCTCCACCGAACCGCCGGCCTTCTCGACGGCGGCAACAGCCGCCCTCGAGGCGCCCTGCAGACGGAAGGCGACCTTCGCCTTGAGCTCGCCCGTCCCCAAGAGGCGAACGCCGTCGCGGATGCGCCGCACGAGCCCGGCCGCCACCATCGCCTCGGCCGTAACCGGAGCGCTCGCGTCCAGCTTGCCGGCGTCGATGGCCTCCTGCACCCGGTCCAGATTCACGACCGAGAAGGACTTGCGGGAGATACTGTTGAAGCCCCGCTTCGGCAAGCGCCGATGCAGCGGCATCTGGCCGCCCTCGAAGCCCTTGACCGTGACGCCGGAGCGCGACTTCTGTCCCTTGTGACCCCGGCCGGCTGTCTTGCCGAGCCCGGAGCCGATGCCGCGGCCGACGCGCTTGCGCGCCTTGCGGGCGCCGGGATTGTCGGCGAGTTCATTGAGCTTCATGACACGCTCGCTCCGTAGCCGCTCAGTTCTCTTCCACGACGCGCACCAGGTGGCTGACCTTGCGGATCATCCCCCGCACCGCCGGGGTGTCCGGCAGCGTGCGCCTGCGGTGCATCTTGTTCAGTCCGAGTCCGATCAGAGTCGCCCTCTGATCGCCGGGACGGCGGATCGGGCTGCCGATCTGCTCGACGGTGATCGTCTTCTCGCTGGTCTTGGCCATCGGACCGTCTCCTCGAATTTCAGCAGGCGCCATCAGGCCTCGGCAGCCGCATCGGTGACGCCGTCGCGGCGCCGGCTCTGCAGCGTCGATACCTTGATGCCGCGCCGTGCCGCCACCGCGCGCGGGCTGTCCTCGCGCTTGAGCGCCTCGAACGTCGCCCGCACCATGTTGTAGGGGTTGGACGAGCCCAGCGACTTCGCCACCACGTCCTGAACACCCAGCGTCTCGAACACGGCACGCATCGGACCACCGGCGATGATGCCGGTACCGGGAGGCGCTGCCCGCAGCAGCACCTTGCCGGCGCCCCAGCGGCCCGCGACATCGTGGTGGAGCGTGCGGCCCTCGCGCAGCGGCACGCGCATCAGCGAACGCTTCGCCGCCTCGGTCGCCTTGCGGATCGCCTCCGGAACCTCGCGCGCCTTGCCATGGCCGAAACCGACCCGGCCCTTCTGGTCGCCGACGACGACGAGGGCCGCGAAGCCAAAGCGCCGGCCGCCCTTCACCACCTTGGCCACACGGTTGATGTGGACCAGCTTGTCGACGAACTCGCTGTCGCGCTCGCGATCTTCTCTCATCGGACCCGCCACGTCGTCATTCCTCTTCCTTGTCACGCCGGACCGTGGCCTCAGAACTCGAGGCCGCCCTCGCGCGCTGCATCGGCGAGCGCCTTGACGCGCCCGTGATAGAGATATCCGCCCCGGTCGAACACGACCTGCTTGATGCCGGCGTCGATCGCCCGCTGGGCAATCAGCTTGCCGACCGCCTCGGCGGCCGCCTTGTCCGCGCCGGTCTTGATCGACCCGCGCAAATCCTTGTCCAGCGAGGAGGCTGCCGCGACCGTGTGCCCCTTCGCGTCGTCGATCACCTGGGCATAGATGTTCTTCGAGGAGCGGAACACGCTCAGCCGTGGCCGGCCGTTCGCCGCCCGCCTGATGGCGCGGCGCACGCGCAGCGCGCGCTTCTCGCGATTCGTCAGACCCTTGCTCATGTTCGGCCCCGTTACTTCTTCTTGCCTTCCTTGCGGAAGATGAATTCGCCCGCGTAGCGCACGCCCTTGCCCTTGTACGGTTCAGGCTTGCGGTATCTGCGGATCTCCGCGGCGACCTGGCCGACGCGCTGCTTGTCGATGCCGCTCACGACGATCTCGGTCGGCTTCGGACATTCGATCGAGATGCCTTCGGGGATCGGATACTGCACGTCGTGGCTGAAGCCGAGCGCCAGTTGCAGGGTCCTGCCCTGAACCTGAGCGCGATAGCCGACGCCGACGATCTCCAGCCTGCGACTGTAGCCCTCGCTGACACCCGTGACGATGTTGGACACCAGTGTCCGCGACAGGCCCCACATGGCGCGCGCCCGCTTGGACTCGTCGCGCGGGCTGACCTTGATGCCCTCGTCGGTCATCTCGGCCGCCACCTCCTCGTTCAGCACGATGGACAGCATGCCCTTCGGCCCCTTGGCCGATACGCTCTGTCCCTCGATCGTCGCCGTCACCCCGCGGGGGACGGGGACCGGCTTCTTTCCGATGCGCGACATCGAACAGACTCCCGCTCGTTCTCTTCTGCCCTGCCCGTCAGAACACCCGGCAGAGCACTTCGCCGCCGACATTCTCCTCGCGCGCCTGCCAGTCCGGCATGACACCCTTTGGGGTCGACACGATCGATACCCCAAGCCCGTTGTTGACCGTCGGCAGCGTCTTGACGGAGGCATAGACCCGACGGCCGGGCTTGGAGACCCGCTCGATCGTCCGGATCACTGGCTCGCCGTCGTAATACTTCAGCTCGATCTCGAACTCCGACCGGCCACCATCGAACTCGATCGTCGAATAGCCGCGGATGAAGCCTTCTGACTGCAAAACGTCCAGCACCCGCCGCCGCAGCGTGGAGGCCGGCGTCGTCACCTTGGGCTTGCGCCGCATCTGCGCGTTGCGGATTCGCGTCAGCATATCGCCCAGCGGATCGCTTATCGCCATGACCCGTTCCTCACCAGCTCGACTTGACCAGACCGGGGATCAGGCCCTTCGAGCCCAGTTCCCGGAGCGCGATACGCGACAGCTTCAACTTGCGGTAGAAGGCGCGCGGCCGGCCCGTCACCTCGCAACGATTGCGGATGCGGGTCTTCGAGGAATTGCGCGGCAAGGCAGCGAGCTTCAGCCGCGCCTGGAACCGCTCCTCCATCGACAGCGACTCGTCGTTTGCGATCGCCGCGAGCCGCCCGCGCTTTCCCGCGAACTTCTTCACGAGCTTGACGCGCCTGCGGTTCTTCTCGATCGCGCTCTTCTTCGCCATTACGGAACCTCCTGAGGTTTCCCGCCCCGTTTCCGTCAGTTCCGGAACGGGAAGTTGAAGGCCTTCAGCAACGCCCGCGCCTCGTCATCCGACTTCGCGGTCGTGCAGATCACCACGTCCAGCCCCCAGATCTGGTCGACCTTGTCGTACTCGATCTCGGGGAACACGATGTGCTCCTTGATGCCGAGCGCGTAATTCCCGCGCCCGTCGAAACTCTTCGGATTGAGCCCGCGGAAGTCGCGCACCCGCGGCAGCGCGATCGTGACCAGCCTGTCCAGGAATTCGTACATCCGCGCCTTGCGCAGCGTGACCTTGGCGCCGAGCGACATGCCCTCGCGCACCTTGAATGTGGCGATGGATGTGCGCGCCTTGGTGATCACCGCCTTCTGGCCAGCGATCCGCGTCAGATCCGCTGCGGCCGAGACGGTGCGCTTCTGGTCGCCGACGGCCTCGCCGATCCCCATGTTCAGCACAATCTTGTCCAGCCGCGGCACCATCATCGGATTCGTGTAGCCGAACTCTGCCAGCAGCTTCGGCTTCACGACGTCGTTGTAGTGGCGCTTGAGGCGCGGCTCGTAAGCTGCTTCAGCCATCGATCACTTCTCCCGACCGCTTGGCGACACGCACCTTGCGACCGTCGTTCAGGAACTTGAACCCGACCCGGCTCGGCTTGCCGTCCTTCGGATCGGCCAGCGCCAGATTGGACAGGTGAATGGGCGCTTCCTTGGACTTGATGCCGCCTTCCTCCTGCGCCGTCTGGCGCTGGTGGCGCTGCACCATGTTGACCCCCGACACGATCGCCCGGTTCTCCTTCGGGAAAACCTTCAGGACGTCGCCGGTCCTGCCCTTGTCGCGGCCGCTAAGGACCACGACCTTGTCGCCCTTGCGGATCTTCGCCATCGACATCACAGCACCTCCGGCGCAAGCGATACGATCTTCATGTGGTTCTTCGCCCTGAGCTCGCGCGGCACCGGGCCGAAGATGCGCGTGCCGATCGGCTCCTTGTTGTTGTTCACCAGCACCGCGGCGTTGCGGTCAAAGCGGATGACGCTTCCGTCCGGCCGGCGGATGTCCTTCGCGGTGCGCACGACGACCGCCTTCATGACGTCGCCCTTCTTCACGCGGCCGCGCGGGATGGCCTCCTTCACCGACACCACGATGATGTCGCCGACCGATGCGTACTTTCGCTTCGACCCGCCCAGCACCTTGATGCACTGCACCCGGCGCGCGCCCGAATTGTCGGCGACATCGAGATTCGTCTGCATCTGGATCATGGCCGGCCTCTTCTTCCTTTTCGTCGTGCGGCCGCAGCCGCACCTTGCCTGTTTCCTGCGCTACCGGTCCGGCCTCAGTCCGCCAGGGCGACCCAGCGCTTCAGCTTCGAGATCGGTGCGCACTCCTCGATCCGTACCTGATCCCCGACCTTGAACCGGTTCTCGGCGTCGTGGGCATGGTACTTCTTGCTCGTGCGGACCACCTTGTGCAGCAGCGGATGCGTGTAGCGCCGCTCGACCTCGACAACGATCGTCTTGTCGTTCTTGTTACTGACGACGGTTCCGCTCAGAATTCGCTTTGGCATGTCTTAGGACCTCAAGCCTTGCCCGCCGCGCGGCTCTTGCCGCCCAGCACGGTCTGCACGCGCGCAATGTCGCGCCGCACCTGGCGAACCCGCGCGGTGTTCTCGAGCTGGCCCGTCGCCTTCTGGAAGCGCAGATTGAACTGCTCCTTCTTCAGCTTGGCCAGCTCGTCCCTGAGCTCGTCCACGGTCTTCGACCAGACCTCGCTCGCCTTCATCTCGCTCACTCCGCTCACTCGCTGGCGCGCTGCACGAAGCGCGTCTTGATCGGCAGCTTCGCCGCCCCAAGCCGCAGCGCCTCGCGTGCCACGACCGGCGGCACCCCGTCGATCTCGAACATGATCCGACCTGGCTTCACCCTGGCGACCCAGTACTCCGGCGCGCCCTTGCCCTTTCCCATGCGCACCTCGGTCGGCTTCTTCGACACCGGCACGTCCGGGAAGATGCGGATCCACACACGGCCGGCGCGCTTCATGTGACGCGTGATGGCGCGCCGCGCCGCCTCGATCTGCCGGGCAGTGATCCGCTCCGGCTCGAGCGCCTTGATGCCGAAGGAGCCGAAGGTCAGCAACGTGCCGCTGGTGGCGACGCCGTGAATGCGGCCCTTGTGCTGCTTGCGGAACTTGGTGCGCTTGGGTTGAAGCATGGTTCTTCTCTACTTCAGGTCCTGTGCCCGTCTTCAGCTGTGCATCTCGCGCCGGCCACCGCCGCTGCGCCCGCCGCTCTCCGCAACTTCCATCGCACGGCGCTCGGAGGCCATCGGATCGTGCTCGAGAATCTCGCCCTTGAAGATCCACACCTTGACACCACACGTGCCGTAGGCCGTCACGGCGGTCGCCTCGCCATAGTCGATGTCGGCGCGCAGCGTGTGCAGCGGAACCCGACCCTCCCGATACCACTCCATGCGCGCGATCTCGGCGCCACCGAGCCGACCGGAGCAGTTGATGCGGATGCCCTCGGCGCCGAGCCGCATTGCCGACTGCACCGCCCGCTTCATGGCGCGCCGGAACGAGACCCGGCGCTCGAGCTGCTGGGCAATCGAGTCAGCCACCAGATTGGCGTCGATCTCCGGCTTGCGAACCTCGACGATGTTGAGATGCACTTCCGACTGCGTCATCCGAGCGATCTTGCGGCGCAGCTTCTCGATGTCGGCGCCCTTCTTGCCGATGACGATGCCCGGACGTGCGCTGTGGATCGTCACCCGGCACTTCTTGTGCGGACGCTCGATCACGATCTTCGATACCGCCGCCTGCTTCAGTTCCTTCTTCAGCATGTCGCGGATCTTCAGATCCTCGTGCAGCAGCGACCCATATTCGCGCTGCCCGGCGAACCAGCGGGAATCCCAGGTACGGTTGATCCCGAGCCGGAGCCCGATCGGATTGACTTTCTGGCCCATCAGGCGGACTCCTCGACTTGCCGCACGATGATCGTCAGGTTGGAGAACGGCTTCTCGATCCGACCGACGCGTCCGCGCGCCCGCGGCGTCCAGCGCTTCATCACCAGCGCCTTGCCGACGAAGGCCTGCGACACGACGAGGTCGTCGACGTCGAGGTCGTGATTGTTCTCCGCATTGGCGATCGCGGATTCCAGCGTCTTCTTCACATCCCGCGCGATCCGCTTCTTCGAGAAGGTCAGATCGGCCAACGCCGCCGAAACCTTCTTGCCGCGGATGGAGGCCGCCACGAGATTGAGCTTCTGAGGGCTTACCCGGATGTTGCGGGTGACGGCCTTCGCCTCGTTCTCGGGCAGGGCGCGCTCGCGAGCAGCTTTGCCCATGGCCTATCTCCTCTTCGCCTTCTTGTCAGCCGCATGCCCGTAGTAGGTGCGCGTCGGCGAGAACTCTCCGAACTTGTGGCCGACCATGTCCTCCGACACCAGCACCGGCACGTGCTTCTGACCGTTGTAGACGCCGAACGTCAGGCCAACGAACTGCGGCAGGATCGTCGAGCGCCGGCTCCAGATCTTGATGACCTCGTTGCGGCCCGAAGACCGTGCGGCCTCCGCCTTCTTCAACAGATAGCCGTCGACGAACGGCCCCTTCCAAACGGAACGCGTCATGATCCGTGCCCTACTTCTTCAGGTGCCGCGAACGCAGGATGAACTTCTGCGTCGCCTTGTTGCGCCGGGTCTTCTTGCCCTTGGTCGGCTTGCCCCAGGGGGTGACCGGATGCCGGCCACCGGAGGTGCGGCCCTCGCCGCCGCCATGCGGATGATCGACCGGGTTCATCGCGACACCACGCACCGACGGGCGTTTGCCGCGCCAGCGCGACCGGCCGGCCTTGCCATCATTGATGTTGGCATGATCCGGATTGGAAACCGCGCCGACGGTGGCCATGCAGGCACCATGCACCAGCCGCTGCTCGCCTGAGTTCAGGCGCAGGATCGCGTAGCCCTGGTCGCGTCCGACCAGCTGAACATAGGTCCCTGCCGACCGCGCGATCTGGCCGCCCTTGCCAGGCTTCATCTCCACGTTGTGGACGATCGTGCCGATCGGGATCGACGCAAGCGGCATCGCATTGCCTGGTTTGACGTCGACCTGCTTGCCGGCGACCACCGTATCACCAACGCCCAGCCGCTGCGGCGCCAGGATGTAAGCCTGCTCGCCGTCCGGATAGGAGATGAGTGCGATGAACGCGGATCGGTTCGGATCGTACTCGAGACGCTCGACCGTGCCGGGTACGTCGAACTTGGTTCGCTTGAAGTCGATGATCCGGTACAGCCGCTTGTGGCCGCCGCCGCGTCGGCGCGCGGTGACACGTCCGGCGTTGTTGCGGCCGCCCGACTTGATCAGGCCCTCGGTCAGCTTCTTTACCGGCCTGCCCTTCCAAAGGCCAGAACGATCGACGATGACCAGCTGGCGCTGGCCGGGCGTCGTCGGATTGTAGCTCTTCAGTGCCATGTTCCGTAGCCTCGCCCGTCGCTCACAGACCGGTCGTCACGTCGATGGAGTGGCCTTCGGCGAGCGTCACGAACGCCTTCTTCTCGTCCGACTGCTTGCCCTTGACGCCCTTGAACCGCTTGTTTTTGCCCTTGCGAACCAGCGTGTTGACCGCCGAAACCTTGACCTGGAACAGCGCCTCGACGGCAGCCTTGATCTCCGCCTTGGTCGCACCCGGCGCGACCTTGAAGACCACCTTGTTCTGCTCCGAGGCCATCGTCGACTTCTCGGTGATGACCGGTGCCACCAGCACGTCGTAGTGCTTTAGATTGGTCATTTGAACCGCTCCTCCAGAGCCTCGATGGCGGCCTTGGTCAGCACCAGCTTGTCACGGCGCAAGATGTCATAGACGTTGATGCCCTGAACCGGCAGCACATCGACGTTCGGGATATTCCGCGCAGCGAGCCGGAAGTTCTCCTCCACCTCGCCTCCGCCGACGACAAGCGCCGAGCCCAGACCGAGCTTGGCGAACTGCTCGAGCAGCACCTTCGTCTTGGCACTCGCGGCGGTCGCCGACTCCAGCACGATCAGCGACTCCGACCTCGCCTTCGCCGACAGCGCATGCTTCAGCGCCAGCGCCCGCACCTTCTTGGGCAGATCATGCGCATGGCTGCGCACAACCGGACCGAAGGCCTTGCCGCCGCCGCGGAACTGCGGCGCGGTTCTCGCACCGTGACGGGCGCGACCCGTGCCCTTCTGCTTGTACATCTTCGCGGTGGTGCCGTGCACTTCGCCGCGAGTCTTCGACTTGTGCGTCCCGGCCTGACGCCTGGCCAGCTGCCAGCGGACCATGCGCTGCAGGATGTCGCTGCGCGGCTCCAGACCGAAGATCTCGTCGGAAAGATCAACCGATCCCGACTTGTTGCCGTCGAGCGCAATCACGTCGATCTTCATGGATCACCCCTCCGAACCGGTCTCGGCCGCGCCCGGCTGGGCAGCCGAGTCGACGCCATTCGCCGCCGTCCGGAATGCGCCCGGAAACGGAACGCCCTCGGGCAGCTCTTTCTTCACCGCGTCGCGCAGCATCACCCAGCCGCCCTTCGCGCCCGGAACCGCCCCGCGCACCATGATCAGCCCACGATCGGAGTCAGTGCCAACGACCTGAAGGTTCTGCGTGGTGACCCGAACGCTGCCCATGTGGCCGGCCATCTTCTTGTTCTTGAAGACCTTGCCGGGATCCTGGCGGCCACCGGTCGAACCATGCGAACGGTGACTGATCGACACGCCGTGCGAGGCGCGCAGGCCGCCGAAATTGTGCCGCTTCATCGCGCCGGCGAAGCCCTTGCCGATCGAGATGCCGGTCGCATCCACGTACTGACCGGCGACGAAATGATCGGCCGTCAGCTCAGCACCCACCTCGATGACGTTCTCCGGGCTCACCCGGAACTCCGCCAACTTCCGCTTCGGCTCGACTTTGGCCACCGCGAAATGCCCGCGCATGGCGCGCGGCGTGTTCTTCGCCTTGGCGAGCCCGGCGCCAAGCTGCAGCGCAACGTAGCCGTTCTTCTCTTCGGTGCGATGAGCCACGACCTGGCAGCCGTCCACCTTCAGCACGGTGACCGGGACCTGTTCCCCGGTGTCCGTGAAGATGCGGGTCATCCCGACCTTCTGAGCGATCAGTCCTGAGCGCATGACCGTGTCGCTTTCCTAACCGTTCCTCAGAGCTTGATCTCGACGTCGACGCCGGCGGCGAGATCGAGCTTCATCAGCGCGTCCACCGTCTGCGGCGTTGGCTCGACGATGTCGAGCAGCCGCTTGTGGGTGCGCATCTCGAACTGCTCGCGGCTCTTCTTGTCGATGTGCGGCGAGCGGTTGACCGTGAACTTCTCGATCCGCGTCGGCAGCGGGATCGGGCCGCGCACGCGCGCACCGGTCCGCTTGGCGGTGTTGACGATCTCGCGCGTCGAGGCATCGAGGATCCGATGGTCGAACGCCTTGAGTCGTATGCGGATGTTCTGGCCGTTCATGGTCTTGTTCCTGAAACCGGCGGACGCGCCCGGCAAGCGGGGGCGCGCCCTGCCAATTCGCCCTACTCGATGATCTGGGAGACGACGCCGGCGCCGACGGTGCGGCCGCCCTCGCGGATGGCGAAGCGCAGGCGCTCCTCCATGGCGATCGGCACG
>NZ_SMAK01000003.1:300000-440649 GCF_004346195.1 Tepidamorphus gemmatus
CGCCCGCCGAAGACCCTTCGAGTAGCGTCGAGGCCGCCGCCGCGGCCCCTGCCCCGCCAGCCCCGCCGAGATCGCTCGTCGCCCGCCTGCGCGCACTGTTCGCCCGGCGCGCCTCCACCTCGCTGCGCGAGAGCCTCGAAGGCGCGCTCGAGGAGGCCGGCATCGCCACCTTCTCCGCCGAGGAGCGGTCGATGCTGCGCAACGTGCTGGCACTCAAGGAGCTGCGGGTTGACGACGTGATGGTGCCGCGCGCCGACATCGACGCGGTCGAGACGGGGGCGACGATCGCCGAGCTGATCCGGGAATTCCGCAATGCCGGCCACTCGCGCCTGCCGGTCTATCGCGAGACCCTCGACGATCCGGCCGGCATGGTCCACATCAAGGACCTGCTCGGCTGGATGAGCGCGAAGGCGACGCTGGGCGAGGCGGAACTCGCGGGCCGGCGCAACCGGCCACCCGGCGGCCTCGACTTCCGACGCGTGCCGCTCAAGACCACCATCGAGGAAGCGGGGCTGGTGCGCGACGTTCTGTACGTGCCGCCGTCGATGCCGGCCGGCGACCTGCTGGTCAAGATGCAGACCACACGCATCCATCTCGCCATCGTGGTCGACGAATATGGCGGGACCGACGGACTGGTCTCGATCGAGGATCTGGTCGAGGAGATCGTCGGCGATATCGAGGACGAGCACGACGAGGCGACCGCGCCGCTGATCGAGCCGGCTGGCGACGGCAGCTTCGTGGCCGATGCCCGCACACCGCTCGAGGATCTGCAGGCCGCGCTCGGTGACGGACTCGACATCGGTGACCTGATGGAGGAGATCGACACGCTCGGCGGCCTGCTGTTCAACAGGGTCGGCCGGGTCCCGGTGCGCGGCGAACTGATCGAGTTCCCGGGTGGCTACGAATTCGAGGTGCTGGACGCCGATCCGCGCCGGGTCAAGCGCGTGCGCATCCAGCGGCGGCAGGCCGGGCAGCTGCGGGCCGCCCGGCGCGACCGGGCCGCTGCCCGATCCGACGCGGCCTGAGCCGGGCAGGAGCGGACCGACGCCGTGCTCGAGGGGATTGCCAGCCGGTTCACCGTCTCTTGGGGCTGGCGACGGGCACTCATCGCGCTGGTGGCGGGCGGTGCCTCGGCGCTGGCGATGCCGCCCTACGACCTGTTTCCGATCCTGTTCCTCACCTTCCCGGTGCTGGTCTGGCTGATCGACGGCACTGTCGCCACCGCCCGAACCGGACGGCTCGGTGCCGTCCTGGCGGCCGCCGGGGTGGGCTGGTGCTTCGGCTTCGGCTATTTCCTCGCCGGGCTCTGGTGGATCGGCCGCGCCTTCCTCGTCGATGCCGACGTGTTCGGCTGGATGATGCCGTTCGCGGTCGCGGCGCTGCCGGCCGGCCTCGCCCTGTTCACCGCCGCCGGCATGGCGCTGGCGCGGCTCCTGTGGCGCGAGGGACCGCGGCGCATCTTCGCCTTCGCGCTCGGCCTTGCCCTCGCCGACATCGCCCGCGGCCATGTGCTGACCGGCTTTCCGTGGAACCTGTTCGGCTATGCGCTGGCCGTCACCCCGGCGATGATGCAGGCGGCGAGCCTGATCGGGGTCTACGGACTGACGGTGCTCGCCGGGTTCGTCTTTGCCAGCCCTGCCGCGCTGGTGGGGTCGGGTGGCCGCCTCGCGCGCGCTGGCCTGCCCGTCGCCGCACTGGCGATCCTTGCCGGCCTTGCCGGATTCGGCACCTGGCGTCTCGCCCGGGCCGATGTTGCCATGGTCGACGGGCTGCGGCTGCGCATCGTCCAGCCGGCCATCGAGCAGTCGCGGAAATGGCTGCCGGAGCATCGCAACGAGATCTTTGCGGACTATCTGGCGCTCAGCGATGTCGCGACCTCGCCCGACACCATGGGCATCGCCGACATCGATATCCTGATCTGGCCGGAGTCGGCGCTGCCCTTCCTGTTCGAGATGGAGCCGGCAGCCCTGCCGGCCATCGCGGCGCTGCTGCCGGACAGGACCACGCTGGTCACCGGCATGCAGCGCATCGAGCGCGACCCCTCGGTGCCACAGGGCTATCGCCTGTACAACAGTATCCTGGTGGTCGATCACGCCGGCACCATCGTCGATGCCTACGACAAGGTGCGGCTCGTGCCGTTCGGCGAGTTCCTGCCGTTCGCCGAACTGCTCGAGTCGATCGGACTGGAGCCTCTGACCCGGGTCGCCGGCGGCTTCACGGCAGGTGCGGTGGCGCGTACCATGCAGGCCGGACCCGCTCCCCGCTTCGTCCCGCTGGTCTGCTACGAGGCGATCTTTCCCGGCGCGGTGGTGCCACCCGGGGAGCGGCCGGGCTGGATCCTCAACGTGACCAACGACGGCTGGTTCGGCAATACGGCCGGGCCCTGGCAGCACCTGCGCCAGGCACGGATTCGCGCCGTGGAGGAGGGCCTGCCGCTGGTTCGGGCCGCCAATACCGGCATCTCCGCGGTGATCGACCCGTACGGCCGGATGCAGCGCCGGCTCGATCTCGGCGTCAGGGGCGTGATCGACAGCGCACTACCCCGTCCGCTGCCGCCGACGATCTGTTCCGTCTGGGGCAACATATTTGTGATCTCAGGTTTGGCAGCCTTTGCCTTGTTCGCGTTTATGCCGTTTCCGCGCAAACAAGGGTTTGCGATTCCGGTTGAATAATTTAGCCTGCTCAATAGGTGCGAGTAGACGTCGCGGCGGTTCCTGCCGTCAGCGAATTGACGTAGAGTCGCATCTGCAACCCAGACCCCGCTCGCCGCAACGGCAGCGGCATCAATCAGAAACCGGACCCGACCGCCTCGTGGCGGCACCCACAACGCAGACAAAACGCAGTCAAACAAGATGAGTCGTAAGGCACCCAATCCCATAGACGTTCATGTCGGCAGCCGTGTCAGGCTTCGCCGCGTGCTGATCGGAATGAGCCAGGAGAAGCTCGCCGAGCAACTCGGCATAACCTTCCAGCAAGTGCAGAAATACGAGAAGGGCATCAACCGGATCGGCGCCAGCCGCCTCTATCACATTGGCCAGATCCTGGGCGTGCCGGTCTCCTTCTTCTACGAGGACGCGCCGGGAGCCGCGCAGCCCCGCGAGGGCTTCGGCGAGACCGAATCCGAACGTTTCGTCGTCGACTTCATCTCCGGTGCCGAGGGGCTTCAGCTCAACAAGGCGTTCCTGCGGATCGCCGATCCGAAGGTGCGCCGCAAGGTGGTGGAACTCGTCCAGGCGGTTTCGGAGGAGAGCGAAAGCTAGCCACATCCCTGCTGCGGTCCTTGACGCTGGAAGCGTTGGCTGTCACAAGGGCGCCCGCCCCGGCGGGCGCCCTTGCTAGCGGCTCGACGCTCCGGCGGCCAGATGAGGGAGAATCCGACCGTGGCACGCAGCGACTACCTGTTCACCAGCGAATCCGTATCCGAGGGTCATCCTGACAAGGTCTGCGACCGGATATCGGACGCCGTGGTCGATGCCTATCTCGCCGCCCAGCCGGATGCACGTGTTGCGGTCGAGACGCTGGTGACGACCAATCGCATCGTGCTGGCCGGCGAGGTGCGCGGACCCGACACGATCACACCCGACCATCTCGAGGAGATCGCCCGACACGCGGTCAAGGAGATCGGCTACGAGCAGGCAGGGTTCCACTGGAAGAACGCCAAGGTCGAGGTCTATGTCCACGCCCAGTCGGCCGACATTGCCCGGGGTGTCGATGCCGCCGGCAACAAGGACGAGGGGGCCGGCGACCAGGGCATCATGTTCGGCTATGCCTGCAAGGAGACGCCGGCACTGATGCCGGCGCCGATCTACTACGCCCATCACATCCTCAAGGCGCTGGCCGAGGCGCGCCATTCCGGAGCCCAGCCCGGCCTGGAGCCCGATTCCAAGAGTCAGGTGACGCTGCGCTATGTCGGCGGCAAGCCGGTGGCGGCCACCTCGGTCGTGGTCTCCACCCAGCATGACGCCGACCTTTCGACCGACCAGGTGCGCGAGATCGTCCGCCCCTACGTGCTCGAGGTGCTGCCCGAGGGCTGGATGTGCCCCGAGGAGGAATTCTACGTCAATCCGACCGGCAAGTTCGTCATCGGCGGGCCGGACGGCGACACCGGCCTCACCGGCCGCAAGATCATCGTCGACACCTATGGCGGTGCGGCGCCGCACGGCGGCGGCGCCTTCTCCGGCAAGGACCCGACCAAGGTCGACCGCTCGGCTGCCTATGCCTGCCGCTACCTGGCGAAGAACGTCGTGGCTGCCGATCTCGCCGATCGCTGCACCATCCAGGTCTCCTATGCGATCGGCGTATCGAAGCCGCTGTCGGTCTATGTCGACTGCCACGGCACCGCGCGCGTCGACGAGGCGAAGCTCGAGAAGATCCTGCCCGAGCTGGTCAATCTGTCGCCGCGCGGCATCCGCGAGCATCTCAAGCTCAACCGCCCGATCTATGCGCGCACCGCGGCCTATGGCCATTTTGGCCGCCAGCCCGAGCCCGACGGCGGCTTCTCCTGGGAAAAGACGGACCTCGTCGATGAGCTGAAGCGCGCCCTTGCCTGAGCGGTCAGCTCCCGCCGGCCCGGCCCGGCGGCTCCTCTACGGACGGCACAAGGGCCACCGGCTGCGGCCGCGCCGCGCAAGGCTGGTCGAGGAGGCGCTGCCCCGCCTGCGGGTGCCGCTCGGCGCACCGTGTCCGGCCGATCCGCGCCGGCTGTTCGACGCGCCGGTCGAGGCGCTGGAGCTCGAGATCGGCTTCGGCGGCGCGGAGCATCTCGTCTTCCGTGCCGCGGCCGCGCCGCGCACCGGCTTCATCGGCTGCGAGCCGTTCGTCAACGGCGTCGCTAGGCTGCTGGCGGAGATCGAGGCGCGCGGTCTTTCCAACATTCTCATCCACGATGACGATGCCCGCGCGGTGATCGACTGGCTGGTACCGGCGTCGCTCGACCGGGTATGGCTGCTCTATCCCGACCCCTGGCCGAAGGCGCGGCACCGCAAGCGCCGCTTCATTTCCGCCGACACGCTTGCCGCGCTCGCCCGGGTCATGAAACCGGGCGCCGAGCTGCGCTTTGCCACCGACATTGCCGATTATGCCGACTGGGCGTTGCGGCGCATCGCGGCCAGCCCGGACTTCGACTGGACCGCCCGCCGCGCGGACGACTGGCGCACGCCGTGGCAGCCCTGGCCCGGCACCCGCTACGAGCAGAAGGCGATCGCCGCCGGTCGCAGGCCCTGCTACCTGACCTTCCGGCGCCGCTGATCGCAGCTGCCGGATGCGCCGCCGCTGCCCCCGGCCGGGCGGCGGTCACGCCTTTTGTTGCGGTTCGGCTTGCGTTTCCGCCGCCCGGCGTATATCTGTTGCGTCAATTCCTTCTCATGACGTCGATGACCGATTGAGAGTGGGTTCCTGCGGGGCCCGCTCCGTTGGCCGTTAGTTAGTAGAAGAGTCCTGGCGAAGACCGAACCGATGCAGGGCCGCGAGCCGACCCAAGCGCCTGAGGATGGCATGGACGAGCCGCGCATCGTGCGCGAGAGCGGACTCGCGGCCCGGGTCGCCGCCATCGCCGAGCCGGTCGCCCGCGATCTCGGCTTCCGGCTGGTGCGCGTCAAGATCAGCGGTCGCGACGGCTGCACCGTGCAGGTGATGGCCGAGCGTCCGGACGGCGAGATGTCGGTCGACGATTGCGCCGATCTGTCGCGCGCACTGTCGCCTGTGCTCGACGTGGAGGATCCGATCGACCGGGCCTACAACCTGGAGATCTCCTCCCCCGGCATCGACCGCCCGCTGGTGCGGCGTTCGGATTTCGAGCGCTGGGCCGGGCACGAGGCGAAGATCGAGCTTGCCGTCGCCCTGGACGGGCGCAAGCGGTTTCGCGGCCGCATTGCCGGGCTCGACGGCGAGACGGTCAGGGTGGCGCTGCTCGAGCAGCCGGAGGGGGAGGTCGCGGCGGTACCTCTGGCGGACATCGCCGAGGCTCGGCTGGTGCTCACTGACGACCTGGTGACCGCGGCGCTGAGGGCGAACAAGGCGCGGCGCAAATCCGCCGGCGAACCCGCGCACGGCTAACAACGGAGACGCTTATGGCGACGGCAGTTAGTGCCAACAGGCTGGAGCTTCTGCAGATCGCGGACGCGGTTGCGCGCGAGAAGGTGATCGATCGCCAGATCGTCATCGCCGCGATGGAGGATGCCATCCAGAAGGCGGCGCGCTCGCGCTATGGCAGCGAGACCAACATTAAGGCCGAGATCAACCCCAAGACGGGCGAGATGCGGCTGTCGCGCCTGCGCGAGGTGGTCGAGACGGTCGAGCTGCCGGCCACCCAGATCAGCCTCGCCGAGGCGCGCGAGCGCAACCCCGCCGCCCAGGTCGGCGACTTCATCGCCGAACCGCTGCCGCCGCTCGACTTCGGTCGCATCGCCGCCCAGTCGGCCAAGCAGGTCATCGTCCAGAAGGTGCGCGAGGCCGAGCGTCTGCGTCAGTATGAGGAGTTCAAGGATCGCATCGGCGAGATCGTCAACGGCGTGGTCAAGCGTGTCGAGTATGGCAATGTGATCGTCGATCTCGGCCGTGCCGAGGCGATCATCCGCCGCGACGAACTGATTCCGCGCGAGAACTACCGTCCGGGCGACCGGGTGCGCGCCTACATCTATGACGTGCGCTCCGAGCAGCGCGGTCCGCAGATCTTTCTCTCACGCACCCATCCGCAGTTCATGGCGAAGCTGTTCGCCCAGGAAGTGCCGGAGATCTACGACAACATCATCGAGATCAAGTCGGTTGCCCGCGATCCCGGCTCGCGCGCCAAGATCGCGGTGATCTCGCGGGATTCCTCGATCGATCCGGTCGGTGCCTGCGTCGGCATGCGCGGCAGTCGCGTCCAGGCGGTGGTCAACGAGCTGCAGGGCGAGAAGATCGACATCATTCCGTGGTCGCCCGACGCGGCAACCTTCATCGTCAACGCGCTGCAGCCTGCCGAGGTGGTCAAGGTTGTGCTCGACGAGGATGCCGAGCGCATCGAGGTCGTGGTGCCCGACGATCAGCTCTCGCTCGCCATCGGCCGGCGCGGCCAGAATGTCAGGCTCGCCTCGCAGCTCACCGGCTGGGATATCGACATTCTGACCGAGGCGGAGGAATCCGAGCGCCGGCAGAAGGAATTCGCCGAGCGCACCGAGATGTTCATGGAGGCACTCGACGTCGACGAGGTGGTCGGCCAGCTGCTCTCCTCGGAGGGCTTCTCGAGCGTCGAGGAGGTCGCGCTGGTACCGATCGACGAGATCGCCGACATCGAGGGGTTCGACGAGGAGACGGCCGTCGAGATCCAGACGCGGGCGCGCGAGCATCTGGAGCGGATCGAGAAGGAACTGACCGCCAAGCGCCGCGAGCTTGGCGTCGAGGATTCCCTCGTCGGGATCGACGGCCTGACCACGGCCATGCTGGTCGCGCTCGGCGAGAACGGCGTCAAGACGCTGGACGATCTCGCCGGCTGCGCCACCGACGATCTGGTCGGATGGACCGAACGCGTCGACGGGGAGACCAGGCGCTACCCGGGCTATCTCGACGGCTTCGAGCTGTCGCGCGAGGAAGCCGAGGCGATCATCATGGCGGCCCGCGTCAAGGCCGGCTGGATCACCGAGGAGGAACGCGCGGCGATGCGGTCGGCGGAGGCTGACGGCGGCGAAGGCGAGGAGGCCGCGGCTGACGGGAACGTCTGACCGACCGGATGGCCTCGCGGCGGCGGACCCCGACGTCGCGGCGGCGGACCGGTCGACCGGCGAGGCCGTCGCCGACCGGGGTCCGCGCGACCGCGCGCCGCTGCGGCGCTGCATCGTGACGCGCCGCAGCCTGCCGGTCGGCGAGCTGGTGCGATTCGTGCTGGGTCCGGACGGCGCTGTGGTGCCGGACATCCGCCAGCGGCTCCCGGGCCGAGGAGTCTGGGTCACGGCGCGGCGTGAGCTGGTCGCCGAAGCGGTGCGCAAGCGGATGTTCGGGCGCGCGTTCCGCGCCGAGGCGCGGGCCGGAGAGGATCTGGCCGAGTTGGTCGGCAGCCAGCTGCGCCAGTCGGCGCTCGGTGCGCTCGGCCTGGAGCGCAAGGCGGGTCGCCTGGCGCTCGGCTTCGCCGAGGTCGATGCGCGGCTGCGGCGGGGGTCGGTGGCGCTGCTGCTGCACGCTTCGGACGCTGCGGCCGACGGGGTGCGCAAGCTCGATCAGGCCGCCCATGCCGGCGGTAAGGTCCCGCCCGTTTGCCGAGTATTCACCTCGGCGGAATTGGGTTTGGCGTTGGGGCGGGCGAATGTGGTACATGCTGCCCTCGATACGGGCGGCGCGAGCGGCGCGGCGATTGCGCGCTGTCGACGATACGAGACGTACATGACCGGATCGACGCCGGACGGGCGCGCGCATCGACCCGGATTCGCAGGAAGGACGGAATGACCGACACGAAGCAGCCAGACGACAAGACGCTCTCGCTGGGTGGGCGCAAGACGCTGAGCCTGCGCCGAACGGTCGAGTCCGGCACGGTCCGGCAGAACTTCCCGCGCGGCCGGTCGAAGCAGGTTGTCGTCGAGAAGAAGAAGCGCCGCACCATCCTCGGCCAGGACGAGCCGCAGGCAGCGGAGAAGGCGGCCGCAGCGACGCCACTCAAGGCCGCGGCGCCTGCACCCGAACCGCGTCCGGCAGCGCCGCGCCCGCAGCCGGCCGGACGCGCCGGCGTGGTGCTGCGCACGCTGACCAGTGAGGAAAAGGACGCCCGCGCGCAGGCGCTCGCGGAAGCCCGCCTCCGCGAGGAGGAGGAACGCCGTCAGGCCGAGATCGAGGCAAGGCGCCGTGCCGAGGAGGAGGAGCGCCTCAGGGCCGAGCGCGAGGAGGCCGAGCGCCGCCGCGCCGCCGAGGAGGAGCGCCGCCGCCTCGACGAGGAAGCCCGCCAGCGCGCCGAGACTTCGGCATCGAGCCGGCTGGCCGAGCCGGCCGCGCCCGCGGCCCCGGCAGAAGCCGCTGCGCGGCGCGCGCCGGCTGCGCCAGCCGCGCCGCCGGCACGCCGCGACGAGAAGGTCGTCGATGACGACACCGAGGCCGGCCGCGCCAAGCGCAAGGCTGCTGCCGAAGTCAAGCCGGTGCGGCGCGGCGAGGAGCGCCGCCGCGGCCGGCTGACGATCACCAACGCCCTCAACGACGACGAGCGCAGCCGCTCGCTTGCTGCCATCCGCCGCCGCCGCGAGCGCGACAAGCGCGCTCACGGAATGCGCGAGCCCGGCGAGAAGATCGCCCGAGAGGTGGTCCTGCCCGAGACGATCACCATCCAGGAGCTCGCCAACCGCATGGCCGAGCGCGCCGTCGACGTCATCAAGCTGCTGATGCAGCAGGGGCAGATGCTCAAGATCAACGACGTCATCGACGCCGACACCGCCGAGCTCATCGCCAACGAGCTTGGCCATACGGTCAAGCGCGTGTCGGAAGCGGATGTCGAGGAAGGCCTGTACGGCGAGCCTGACGATCCGGCCGATCTCGTACCGCGCCCGCCCGTCGTCACCATCATGGGCCATGTCGATCACGGCAAGACGTCGTTGCTCGATGCCCTGCGGGAGACGAACGTGGTGGCCGGCGAGGCCGGCGGCATCACCCAGCACATCGGCGCCTACCAGGCGCGCACGCCGTCCGGCGACGTCATCACCTTCATCGATACGCCGGGCCACGCGGCCTTCACCTCGATGCGTGCCCGCGGCGCCAAGGTGACCGACATCGTCGTGCTGGTGGTTGCCGCCGATGACGGCGTGATGCCGCAGACCGTCGAGGCGATCAATCACGCCCGCGCCGCGAACGTGCCGATCATCGTGGCGATCAACAAGATGGACAAGCCGGACGCCGATCCGGGCCGCGTCCGCAACGATCTGCTGCGCTACGAGATCGTCGTCGAATCGTTGGGCGGCGAGACGCTGGAAGTGGAGGTCTCGGCGCTGAAGCGGATGAATCTCGACAAGCTGCTCGAGGCGATTCATCTGCAGGCCGAGGTTCTCGAGCTGAAGGCCAACCCGAACCGTCCCGCCGAGGGCGTGGTTGTCGAGGCCAAGCTCGACAGGGGCCGCGGCCCGGTCGGAACCGTGCTCGTCCAGCGCGGCACGCTGAAAGTCGGCGACGTGCTGGTGTGCGGCGCCGAGTGGGGCAAGGTGCGTGCGCTGATCGACGACAAGGGAGACAATGTCGACAGCGCCGGGCCGGCAACGCCGGTGGAGGTGCTCGGCCTCGACGGAACGCCGGAAGCGGGCGACCGCTTCGCGGTGGTCGATTCGGAGGCCCGTGCCCGCGAGATCGCCGCCTACCGCCAGCGCAAGAAGCGCGAGCGCCAGCACGCCCGCGGCGTCGGCGCCAAGACCTCGCTCGAGCAGATGATGTCGCAGCTCAAGGAGCAGGGCCGCAAGGAGATTCCGCTGGTCGTCAAGGCTGACGTGCAGGGCTCGGTCGAGGCGATCATCGGCGCGCTCGACAAGCTTGGCACCGACGAGGTGGCGGCACGCGTTCTGTCGGGCGGTGTCGGCGGAATCACCGAATCCGATGTGACGCTGGCGGCCGCTTCCGGCGCCGTGATCATCGGCTTCAACGTCCGCGCCAACCGTCAGGCGCGCGAGGCGGCGGAGCGCGACGGCGTCGAGATCCGGTACTATAACATCATCTACAACCTCGTGGACGACGTGAAGCAGGCGATGTCCGGCCTGCTGGCGCCGACGCTGCGCGAGGAGATGCTCGGCAACGCGCTGATCCTCGAGGTGTTCAACATCTCCAAGGTCGGCAAGGTCGCCGGCTGCCGCGTCACCGACGGCGTTGTCCAGCGCGGCGCCCATGTCCGGCTGATCCGCGACGACGTGGTGATCCACGAGGGCAAGCTGTCGACCCTGAAGCGCTTCAAGGACGAGGTCCGCGAGGTGCAGGCCGGACAGGAATGCGGCATGGCCTTCGAGAACTATCAGGACATGCGGCCCGGCGACATCATCGAGTGCTATCGGGTCGAGGAGATCCAGCGCACGCTGTGATCCTGCTGGTCGGGTGAGGGCGGTGCGGTCCGATCCCGCACCCGCCCACGGAGTGACCCGGATGAAGTCGAAGCAACCTGAAGGGGCGCGCCATGCAGCAAGGCCGTAGCGCCCGGCGGGGCCATGGCACCGGACCGAGCCAGCGTCAGCTGCGGGTCGGCGAGATGTTGCGCCACGCGCTGGCGGAGATCCTGCAGCGCGGCGACGTCGCCGATCCCATGCTCGAAGCCGTCGCCGTCACCGTGCCCGAGGTCCGGGTTTCGCCGGACCTGAAGCACGCCACTGTCTATGTCATGCCGCTCGGCGGCCGGCACGTCGGCGAGGTCGTCGCCGCGCTCGATCGCCATGCCCGCTACCTGCGCGGCCAGCTTGCCCGCAAGGTGACGCTGAAGTTCATGCCCGATCTGCGCTTCGAGATCGACCGCACCTTCGATGCGGCCGATCACGTCGATCGGCTGCTGCGCACGCCTGAGGTCGTCCGCGATCTGCGACCGCAGGAGAACGGCGACTGATGGGCCGGCGCGCTCGCCAGACTGATCTGCACGGCTGGGTTGTCCTCGACAAGCCGGTCGGCATGACCTCGACCCAGGCGGTCGGGCGCATCAAGCGCCTGTTCCGCACCCGCAAGGCCGGCCATGCCGGCACTCTCGATCCGCTGGCCTCGGGCTGTCTGCCGGTCGCGCTCGGCGAGGCGACGAAGACGGTCCCCTTCGTTGTCGACGGGCTGAAGGTCTATCGGTTCACCGTCCGCTGGGGCGCCGAGACCGACACCGATGACAGCGAGGGCCGCGTCATCGCCACCTCGGACTTGAGGCCGGCCGATGCGGCGATCGACGCCGTCCTGCCGCGCTTCATCGGCCTGATCGAGCAGGTACCGCCGCGCTTCTCGGCGATCAAGATCGACGGCGAACGGGCCTACGATCTCGCCCGCGGCGGCGAGGCGGTGGAGCTGGCACCGCGCCACGTGGAGGTGCTCTCCCTCGCCCGCACCGGGCCGACGCGCGACCGCGAGACGGAGTTCGAATGCGAATGCGGCAAGGGAACCTATGTCCGCTCGCTCGCCCGCGACATTGCCCGGGCGCTCGGCGGGTACGGCCATGTCTCGGCGCTGCGCCGGCTGGCCGTCGGCCCGTTCGGCGAGGACGACATGATTTCGCTGGATAAGTTGCAGGAGTTGTGCGATAGGACCCCCGACCGGGATCCTCCGGTCGACGCGTTGCGACCGGTGGAGACCGCGCTGGACGACATCCCGGCGCTGGCCATAAGCCAGTCTGACGCGACCCGGCTGCGAAATGGTCAGCCGGTCTTGCTGCGCGGGCGGGATGCTCCCGTGCTGAGCGGCCCTGCCTACACCACGACGCGCGGACGACTCGTGGCCCTGGTCGAGGCGGACCGCGGCGAACTGCACCCCCGGCGCGTGTTCAACCTGCCCGGCTGAACGCCGGGCCCATGATATTTCGGAGACGATGTCGCGATGTCCATCACCGCGGAACGCAAGCAGCAGCTGATCAAGGAATATGCCAGGGGCGCGGCCGATACCGGCTCGCCGGAGGTGCAGGTCGCGATTCTCACCGAACGGATCGCCAACCTCACCGAGCATTTCAAGACCCACAAGAAGGACAACCATTCCCGGCGCGGGCTGCTGAAACTCGTCAGCCAGCGGCGCAGCCTCCTCGACTACGTCAAGGCGAAGGACGAGGCGCGCTACCGGGATCTTATCACGCGTCTCGGCATCCGCCGCTGACCGTTGCCGCGCGGCGACGATGAGCGTCGCCGCGCATATCCACGCGGGCCCCGGTGGCCATGGGGAGGATAGCCGGACGTTTCGGGCATCATCGGAACGCCTCGCCATCTTGCCCATGGCTCGCTCTGCGGTCCGCCAGAGCCATGAGGCATGACACATGTTCGATATCCAGCGTGAAGAACTCGAATGGGGCGGGCGCACGCTCGTCCTCGAGACCGGCAAGATGGCCCGCCAGGCCGATGGCGCCGTGCTCGCCCGCTACGGCGACACCACCGTGCTGGCCACCGTCGTCGCCAATCAGGAGCCCAAGCCCGGCATCGACTTCCTGCCGCTGACCGTCCACTACCAGGAGAAGTTCTATGCCTCCGGCAAGATTCCGGGCGGCTACTTCAAGCGCGAGGGCCGTCCGACCGAGAAGGAGACGCTCGTCTCCCGCCTGATCGACCGTCCGATCCGTCCGCTGTTCGTCGAGGGCTTCCGCTGTGACACGCAGGTGATCGTCACGGTGCTCAGCCACGATCTGGAGAATGACCCCGACATCGTTGCGATGGTCGCCACCTCCGCGGCCCTCACCCTGTCCGGCGTGCCGTTCATGGGCCCGATCGGCGGTGCGCGCGTCGGCTACATCAATGGCGAGTACGTGCTCAATCCGCAGATCGACGAAATGCCGGAGTCCGCGCTCGATCTGGTCGTCGCCGGCACGGCCGACGCCGTGCTCATGGTCGAATCCGAGGCAAAGGAGCTTTCCGAGGAGGTGATGCTTGGGGCGGTCATGTTCGGCCACCGCAGCTTCCAGCCGGTGATCGATGCGATCATCCGCCTCGCCGAGCGCGCCGCCAAGGAGCCGCGCGACTTCCAGCCCGAGGACAATTCCGAGATCGAGGCGAAGGTCGCCGAGATCATCGCCTCGGACCTCGCTGCCGCCTACAAGATTCCCGGCAAGACCGACCGCCAGGCCGCAGTCGCCGCGGCCAGGGAGAAGGTGATGGCGGCGCTCTGCCCGGCCGATTCGCAGGAGGCGCTCGATCGCGGCAAGGTTGCCGACGCCTTCAAGAAGCTCGAGAAGAAGATCGTCCGCGGCTCGATCATCGAGACCGGCCGCCGCATCGACGGACGCGACCTGAAGACGGTCCGCCCGATCGTCTCGGAGGTCGGCATCCTGCCGCGCGCGCACGGCTCGGCGCTGTTTACCCGCGGCGAAACCCAGGCGCTGGTGGTCGCCACGCTCGGCACCGGCGAGGACGAGCAGTATGTCGACTCGCTGACCGGGACCTACAAGGAGACCTTCCTCCTCCACTACAACTTCCCGCCCTTCTCGGTCGGCGAGACCGGTCGCATGGGCGGCGCCGGCCGCCGCGAGATCGGTCATGGCAAGCTGGCCTGGCGGGCGATCCATCCGGTGCTGCCCGACCACGCCAAGTTTCCCTACACGCTGCGAGTCGTCTCGGAGATCACCGAGTCGAACGGCTCCTCGTCCATGGCAACCGTCTGCGGCACCTCGTTGGCGCTGATGGATGCCGGCGTGCCGATCGCCCGGCCGGTGTCGGGCATCGCCATGGGCCTGATTCTCGAGGAGGACGGCCGGTTCGCGGTGCTGTCCGACATTCTCGGCGACGAGGATCACCTGGGCGACATGGACTTCAAGGTCGCCGGCACCGAGGTCGGCATCACCTCGCTGCAGATGGACATCAAGGTCGCCGGCATCACCGAGGAGATCATGCGGGTCGCCCTCGAACAGGCCCATGACGGCCGCGCCCACATCCTCGGCGAGATGTCGAAAGCGCTGACCTCGGCCCGCCCGGAACTCGGCGAGCACGCGCCGCGCATCGAGGTCATCACCATCCCGGTCGACAAGATCCGCGAAGTCATCGGCTCGGGCGGCAAGGTCGTCCGCGAGATCGTCGAGAAGACCGGCGCCAAGATCGACATCAACGACGATGGCACCATCAAGGTCGCCTCCTCCGACGGCAAGGCGATCAAGGCGGCGCTAGACTGGATCAAGTCGATCGTCGCCGAGCCCGAGATCGGCGCCATCTACCGCGGCAAGGTCGTCAAGGTCGTCGACTTCGGCGCCTTCGTGAACTTCTTCGGCCCGCGCGATGGACTCGTCCATATCTCGCAGCTGTCCAAGGGCCGCCCCGAGAAGGTGACCGACGTCGTCAAGGAGGGCGACGAGGTCTATGTCAAGCTGGTCGGCTTCGACGAGCGCGGCAAGGTCCGTCTGTCGATGAAGATGGTCGATCAGGAGACCGGCGAGGAGATTTCGAGCGGCGAAGCCGCCTGATCGCACCGACCTTGCCCGCAGGCTTCGGCCCGCGTCCGGATCAACGGGCGCGGGCTTTTCTGTGGTCAGCCCGGCTCCGACGTCGCCGTGGAAGGTTTTCCCCAGGCTGCCGGGTGGCGAAACTTTTAGGGAGTTCGTTCAGGAGCCCGCAAGGCGGTACGCGGCAAGGTTGCGCCGACTGCAAGGCCGGTCTGGGCCCGCAGCAATCAGGGACAGGGTGATTTGCTCGACTCGGTCGAAACGCCGGTGGCTTCCAGCCGTCTTTCCGGCACACGCGCGGCCTCGCGCTGGGTCCGGCTGCTCCCCGGCAGCCGTCTGGCGCGGCTGATGGGCGCTGCGGCCATCCTGTCCCTCGCACCGGCCGCGGCGGCCGCTGCGCTTGGCGCCGGCCTGTTCGGGCCAAGCCGGCTCGCGCCCACCTCCGCAACGATCGTCGCTGTCGCCAACATCCTTGGTACCGGTATCGCCGCGCTCTGCATCCGTGCCTCCCTGAGACCGCTGCGTCGCTCGGTCAAGGCGCTGCGTGACTATGCGCGCTATGGTCGTCTGCCGGACCTCAGGATCGATCCGCGCGACGACATCGGGCGGTTGATGAGCGAGATCCGGCAGATCATCGTCGATTCGGAGCAGGCCCATGCCGAGCTCTTGCGCGATGCCGAGACCGACCCGCTGACCGCCCTCGCCAACCGGCGCAAGTTCCTGTGGCACGGTGCGCAGGACCTGCGCGAGGCGCGCCGCCGCGGCGAGCCGCTGGCGGTGATCCTGCTCGACATCGACCGCTTCAAGGCGGTCAACGACAGCTTCGGACATGCGGCCGGCGATGCGGTGCTGCGCCTGGTCGCCGGCGCCGTAGCGCGCGGCCTGCGCGATGGCGATGCGCTGGCCCGTCTGGGTGGAGAGGAATTCGCCATCCTGCTGCCGCGTACGCCGCTGCCGGATGCGCTGCGCCTTGCGGAGACGCTGCGGGCGACCATCGCCGCCCTGCCGATGCCGGCCTTGGACGGCGCGACGGTGACCGCGAGCTTTGGCGTCACCGTGCACGATCAGTCCGACGGCCATTTCGAGGTGCTGCTGGAGCGGGCCGATCGCGCACTCTACGATGCCAAGCGGGCCGGCCGCGACCGCATCGCCTACCGGCTGGCGATCGACGAGGCCGACGACATGACGCCGCCGGAGCTGGCGCAGACCGGCGAGACGGCGCGACCGGCTCGCGTCTGGCTGGTCGACTGAGCGGGACGGGTCTTGGCAGCGTCAACCCGACGCGGATTCGGTGTCGCCGTTGGCTGCCGCCGCAAGTCTCTCGGGATTGGGCATCGAGATGACGTGGAACCCCGAATCGACGAAATGCACCTCGCCGGTGACGCCCGCTGACAGTGGCGACAGCAGATAGAGGGCGGCGCCGCCGACATCGTCGATCGTGGTGGCACGCCGCAGCGGTGCATGCGCCTTGTGGAAATTGTACATGCGCCGTGCGTCGTTGATGCCGGAGCCGGCAAGGGTGCGAACCGGACCCGCCGAGATCGCGTTGACGCGGATGCCCTGAGGGCCGTAGTCGGCGGCCAGATAGCGTACGCTTGCCTCGAGGCCGGCCTTGGCGACGCCCATCACGTTGTAGTTGGGCATCACACGCGTCGAGCCGGCATAGGTGAGCGTCAGCAGGCTGCCGCCGTCAGGCATCAGTTCGGCGGCACGCCGCGTGATCTCGGTGAAGGAGAAACATGAGATCACCATCGTCCGCACGAAGTTGGACCGGCTGGTGTCGGCATAACGACCCTTCAGTTCCGACTTGTCGGAGAAGGCCACCGCGTGAACGACGAAATCGATGGTGGACCAGCGCTGCCGCAGCGTCTCGAACACGGCGTCCACCGTCTCGATCTGCTCGACGTCGCAGGGCAGGACCAGATCGGCGCCGAGGCTCTGCGCCAGCGGTCGCACCCGCCGCCCGAACGCCTCGCCCTGGTAGGTGAAGGCGAGCTCGGCGCCATGCGCGGCCAGCGTCCGGGCGATGCCCCAGGCGATCGAATGATCATTGGCCACGCCCATGACCAGGCCGCGTCGTCCGGCCATCAGCGCGTCGGTCATCGTCCCCTCCCCGCGAACCTGTCGCCGTCAACCGTCGTGCCGGCCGAACACCAGGCTGGCATTGGTGCCGCCGAAGCCGAAGCTGTTCGACAGCACGGTATTGATCTCCACCCCGTCCCGGCGCTCGCGCACGATCGGCATGTCGGCGAAGGCGGGATCGAGCTCCTCGATGTTGGCAGACTCGCAGATGAAGCCGTTCTGCATCATCAGCAGCGAGTAGATCGCCTCCTGCACGCCGGCCGCTCCGAGCGAATGCCCGGTCAGCGACTTCGTGGCGGAGATCGGCGGGCAGCGGTCGCCAGTCCCGAAGATGTTGCGGATCGCCTCGATCTCCGGGCCATCGCCGGCCGGCGTCGAGGTCGCGTGCGGGTTGATGTAGTCGATCGGCTCGCGGACGGTCGACAGCGCCAGACGCATGCAGCGCTCGCCGCCTTCGCCGGACGGGGCAACCATGTCGTAGCCGTCCGAAGTCGCGCCGTAGCCCTTCAGTTCGCCATAGATGCGCGCCCCGCGTGCCTTGGCGTGCTCCAGCTCCTCCAGCACCAGCACGCCGGCGCCGCCGGCGATGACGAAGCCGTCACGGTTGGCGTCGTAGGCGCGGCTCGCCCGCTCCGGCGTGTCGTTGTACTTCGACGACATCGCCCCCATCGCGTCGAAGAGCATCGACAGCGTCCAGTCGAGCTCCTCGCAGCCGCCGGCGAACATGATGTCCTGCTTGCCCCACTGGATCAGCTCGGCGGCATTGCCGATGCAGTGCGCCGACGTCGCGCAGGCCGAGGAGATCGAATAATTGACGCCCCTGATCTTGAACCAGGTCGCCAGCGTGGCCGATGCCGTCGACGACATCGCCTTGGGGACCGCAAACGGGCCGATGCGCTTAGGACCCTTCTCGCGGGCGAGGTCGGCCGCCTCGATCAGGGTGCGCGTCGACGGGCCGCCGGACCCCATGATGATGCCGGTGCGCTCGTTGCTGACCTCGTGCGCCTCCAGCCCGGAATCGCGGATCGCCTGCTCCATCGCCACGTGGTTCCAGGCCGTGCCGCCACCGTGAAAGCGCATCGCCCGGCGATCGATGACCTGGGAGGCGTCGAGCGAGGGGGCGCCGTGAACCCGCGAGCGGAATCCGAGCCGCTCATAGTCGTCGGCCTTCACTATTCCCGACTTCGCGTCGTGCAGCGACGACACGACCTCCTGGACCGAGTTGCCGATACTCGACACGATACCCATGCCGGTCACGACCACGCGTCTCATAGGGGCCTCTCTTGCATTCGTTCGGGCATCCGCCCGGCCGCCCGCGCGCCCTAGACGGGGGCGCCTTCGGTCTCGGATGTGAACAGGCCGACCCTGAGGTCCAGAGCCTGGTATATGGTCTGCCCGTCCACCTTCAGCCACCCGTCGGCGATGCCGAGCGTCAGCTTGCGGCGGATGATCCGCTTCAGATCGACGCCATACTCGACGAGCCGGGCGGTCGGCAGGATCATGCCGGAGAACTTCACCTCGCCCACTGCCAGCGCCCGGCCACGCCCCGGCGCTCCGAGCCAGCCCAGGAAGAAGCCGACCATCTGCCAGAGCGCGTCGAGGCCGAGGCAGCCCGGCATCACCGGATCGCCCTTGAAGTGGCAAGCGAAGAACCACAGGTCGGGTCGGATCTCGAGCTCCGCACGGACATGTCCCTTGCCGTGCTCGCCGCCATCCTCGGCGATGGCGGAGATACGATCGAACATCAGCATCGGCGGCAACGGCAGCTGTGCATTGCCGGGGCCGAACAGTTCGCCGCGGCCGCAGGCAAGCAATTCCTCGAATTCGAAACTGGACCGGCGTTCGGTCATCCGCCTCGTTCGTCCCTTCTCGTGTCGTTGGATAGTGTTCGTCGATCGGTTCCGTCGTGCCGGCTCGGCAGACCGAGGCGGTCCACGGTCGCCTACCTAACATAGCTTTCCCGGTGTCGAAAGTGCGCGGATGGCCCCGTGACGAGCCGCGTCGCCTGCAGGGCAAAGTCGCCTGCAGGGCAGATGCCAGCAGACGTCTCGGCAGCGCTTGCCGTTGAGGGGTGCCCGCCGTATATTCGTCGCGGTTGCAACGGGTTGCGGATCGACGGATGGCCACGGACCTGCCGGCTCGCGACGGCGCGACGGGTGGCGACGCCCGGCGCGCGAATGACACGTCCGACGTCGCGAGGATGCTCAAGCGCGCCGGATTGCGCCCGACGCGCCAGCGGCTGTCGCTGGGTTCGCTGCTGTTTGACGGGCGGGACCGGCACGTGACGGCCGAGATGCTGCACGAGCAGGCGATTCGGGCGCAAGTCCCGGTCTCCCTGGCGACGATCTACAACACGCTCCACCAGTTCACCCGCGCCGGCCTGCTGCGCGAGGTCGCGGTGGACGGCGCCAAGTCGTATTTCGACACCAACACGCGCGACCACCATCATTTCTACGTCGAGGATCAGTCGCGGCTGATCGACATCGAGGGTGCCTCGATCGCGGTCACCGGCCTGCCGGAGGCGCCGCAAGGCATGGAGATAACCCATATCGACGTCGTGGTGCGCGTCCGCCCGCGTCGATAGGGCGGTTTGCCGTTCCGCGACATCGATGATCCGCTTCGACTCCGTCCTTGGTCGCAAGGACTGACGGAGACCCGATTGCCACGTCGCCTGCAATCGCCCGGACTTGCTTCCTCGCGCCACGTGTTCCCTCGCGCGGCAGCCGGCCGCATCGGCTTGCTGTCTGCCGACTGGCTCACTGCTTGAACGTCTCGTCCGGGTAGACGCCCCACAGCTGCTCCTGCGGCATCCAGCCGCGCACGTTGGCCACGCTGACCCGGCAGTACACGCCGTCGCATTCCGCCACATCGACCAGCACCCCCGGCTCGAGCAGCGCCACCACCTTGGCGGTCTCGCCGCGGTCGCGCCTCAGCGGCAGGGTGCGCTCCTTCGACCACGGCGCCACCAGCGCGGTGCGCCGGCCGGACAGCAGCGAATGGAACACCCATCCCTCGGTGCCTTCGCTGTCGCGGATCCGGCGCCAATTCTCGAATTCGGCGGTGATCTCGACCGGGAGTCCCGCGCGGGTATAGATCCAGGTGACCTCGTGGTCCTGCGCCGGGCCGGCGCGCAGGTTCACGCGGTCGGATTTCAGGCTCACGAATCGCGGCAGCGGCAGGCCGCTGGCTCCCGTCTGGGTCTGCGTCTGCGCCGAATCAGCCGCGGCCAGCAGCCAGCCGAGCGCCAGCAGCAGCGCCGCAGGCCCGGACACGGGGCTGCGTCTGCGAGGTCGGGGATGGCTCATCACGGTTCCGTTGCCTGGGCCATGGCAGCCACCAGAAACCCCCCGCCGGCGCGGCTGTCAACCGGGACCGGTGCCGTAGCGCTTTGTGTTTGCGGGGCTGTCTGCTAGGAAGTCCCGGTTCCTCGCGCCGTTGGACCAGCCAGCTACCATCGGCAGGGTAAACGGCCGATGAATCGCCGTGTTTCGGAAGGGGGAGAGAGCCGCGCATGCCCAAGCCGCGTCCGCTCGTCATCGTCACGCGCAAGCTGCCGGATGTCGTCGAGACCCGCATGCGCGAACTGTTCGACACCCGGCTCAATCTCACCGACACGCCGATGGGCCAGTCCGAGCTGGTCGAGGCGGTGCGCGAGGCCGACGTGCTGGTGCCGACCGTCACCGACCGCATCGACGCCGCCGTGCTGAGCCAGGCAGGTCCGCAGCTGAAGCTCGTCGCCAATTATGGCAATGGCGTCGACAACATCGACGTGGAGACCGCGACCAGGCGCGGCATTACCGTCACCAACACGCCCGGCGTCCTCACCGAGGACACCGCCGACATGACGATGGCGCTGATACTTGCGGTGCCGCGTCGGCTTGCCGAGGGCATCCGCGTCATGGAAGCAGGCGACTGGAAGGGCTGGTCGCCGACCTGGATGCTCGGCCGGCGGATCAACGGCAAGCGGCTCGGCATCATCGGGATGGGCCGGATCGGCCAGGCGGTGGCGCGCCGTGCGCGGGCCTTCGGCATGCAGGTCCACTATCACAACCGGCGTCGCGTCCCGGCCGCTGTCGAGGAGGAGCTCGAGGCGACCTACTGGGACTCGCTCGACCAGATGCTGGCACGCATGGACGTGATCTCGATCCACTGCCCGCACACACCGGCGACCTACCACCTGCTGTCCGCCCGCCGCCTGAAGCTGCTCAGGCCGGAGGCCTATGTGGTCAATACCGCGCGCGGGGAGGTGATCGACGAGAACGCCCTCGCGCGGATGCTGGAGGCGGGAGAACTCGCCGGCGCCGGCCTCGACGTGTTCGAGCACGAACCCTCGGTGAACCCGAAGCTGGCGAAATCCGACCGGGTGGTGCTGCTGCCGCACATGGGATCGGCGACGCTCGAGGGCCGCATCGACATGGGCGAGAAGGTCATCATCAACATCAAGACCTTCGCCGACGGTCACCGGCCGCCCGACCGCGTGCTGCCGTCGATGCTGTGAGCGGCCACGCCCCGAAGCCCGACGGGTTCACGGGCCGCGCCCGTCTGCTCGGACTCCTCGACCGGAGTCGCGAGAGCTACTGGTTCCTGCCCGCCAGCATGAGTCTGGTGGCCATGCTGCTGGCCGTTGCGGCGGGTCCGCTCGACCGGGCCATCGACCCGCTGCTGCCGGATCGGCTGGGATACGGCCGATCGATCGATCCGGACAGCGCGCGCGCCTGAGGGTGCCCCTAGGCCGCACCATCCAGCCTACTTCGCGGCTTCCTCATCGATCCGGACGGCAACCGCATCGAGGCCGTGTGCCACCTTCCCGGGTAGGCAGTCTCCGTCCGGCCGGAACACCGACCTTGCGCGGGAACCTTCCTGCCCACATTTCGCTTGTCCGATGCGAGGAGCCCGAACCATGACCGACCCGCGCGATGCCACCCGGATGATGCAGTACGACGCGCTGTCGAAGTCGCCGGTGCTCGCCTATATCCTCTGGTTCTTTCTGGGCTTCCTCGGGGCGCACCGGATGTATTCCGACCGCGTGCCGTCCGGTCTCCTGCAGCTCGTGGTGCACGGCATCGGCTGGCTGACCACGCCGATCCTGATCGGCTGGGTGTTCATCGCGATCTGGGCGATCTGGTGGGTAATCGACGCCTTCCTGATCCCCGGCTGGATCCGCGACCACAATCTTGGCGTCGCCCGGCGGCTGGCGTCGTAGGCGTCAGGGCGCCGCGTAGCCGATCGTCTCGACCCGCATCGACAGGGCGTCGAACAGCATCAGCCGGCCGATGAGCGGCTCGCCGACTCCGGTGAGTAGCTTCAGCGCCTCCAGCGCCATCACGCTGCCGATCAGGCCGGTGAGCGCGCCGAGAATGCCGGCCTGCGCGCAGGTCGGCAGCAGGCCCTCCGGCGGGGGCGCGGGAAAGATGTCGCGGTAGGAGGGGTTGCGGCGGCCGTCCGGCCCCTGCGCATAGGGCATCAGCGTTGTCACCGAGCCGTCGAAGCGGCCGACCGCGCCGCTGACCAGCGGTCGCCGCCAGGCCGCGCACGCGTCGGCAACCGCATAGCGCGTCGCGAAGTTGTCGGAACCGTCGATCACCAGGTCGTAGCCGCACACCAGCCCGGGCGCGTTGTCGGCGGTCAGGCGCAGCGCGTAGGACTCGACCGCGACGTGCGGGTTGATCCGCTCGATCGAGCGCTCGGCGCTCGCCACCTTGGCCATCCCGACGGCATCGGAGTCATGGATCACCTGGCGCTGCAGGTTCGACAGCGAGACCACGTCGTCATCGACGATGCCGAGCGTGCCGACCCCGGCCGCGGCGAGATATTGCAGCACCGGGGAACCGAGGCCGCCGGCGCCGACGACCAGCACGCGGCCGCGCTTCAGCCGCTGCTGACCCGGTCCGCCGATCTCCGCAAGCACGATGTGCCGGGCGTAGCGCTCGATTTCGACTTCCGTCAGACTGATGGGGGCGAGCATGGAGCAGCCTGTGTCCGCGTTTCTCCGACGCCGCGGCCTTGCCGCGGACGTCCTACTCAATCCGGCAGGTCTCCCGCGACCGCGAGGAAGCGCCGACCGGCTCCCTCGAAGCCCAGACCGATGACGCTTACGAGCACGACCGCCGTCTCGACCGGCCAGGCGTCCGGCACCACCACCTCGCTCAACCTGTAGGTGATCGGGCAGCCGCGCGAGGCAGGGATCGTCCGGTCCTCGTGCAGCATCGCCTCGTTGCCGGTGTCGAGATTCTCGATCAGCAGGCGGAAGCCATTGGCCGGCTCGCCGATCATGCCGGTGCAGTCGATGCCCGGCGTCTCGGCGTGGAAGATCTCGAGGCGTGCCCGGTAGCGCGCCGTCGGCTCGGCCAGCGCATCGGACGGCAGCGGCACACCGAAGGCGAGCGATACCGGATCGGCCTCGAACTCGCCGAGCGGGCTCGAGGCCAGCACCAGCGCGCGGTCCTCCAGCGCGATCTTGCCGACAAGTGGCGCCGCCGCCTGGCGGGCCTGGTGGCGCGCCTGCGCCAGCGGCACGCCCTCATCCTCGATCAGGACACGGAACGGCGTGCCCGGCACCCAGGAATCGGTCGCCGTGTCGATGACGTAGATGTTGGCGAACGGAAAGCCCGAGCCATCATGCACCCCGAATTCCTCGAAGGCGAAGGTGTCACCGTTCGGCGTGAACCCGAGACTGCGGTGGTCGGCGAGCTCCGCCGCCTGCGCGAGACCGAGCAGGGCCGCGAACCAGCCGGCGGCAACCAGGGACGAAAAGGCACGCATCGCGTTCCTCTCCTCAGCAGTCATCCGCGTCCCCTGGCGTGAGCATAGCCGCCGTGCCGCGCCGCGCCAAGCGCCGCTTGCCCGAGGGTTAACGCCGCCTCGCCACGATCACAGGCCCTCGAACAAGGCGGTCGACAGGTAGCGCTCGGCGAAGGAGGGGATGATCACGACGATCTGCTTTCCGGCCCATTCCGGCCGCTGTCCGACCCGGATCGCGGCGGCGACGGCGGCGCCGGAGGATATCCCGACTGGAATACCCTCGACCCGCGCCACCTCGCGCGCCGTCTCGAACGCCTCCTCGTTGGTCACCTGGACCACTTCGTCGATCACAGAGCGGTCTAGGATGCCCGGCACGAAGCCCGCGCCGATGCCCTGGATCTTGTGCGGCCCGGGTTCGCCGCCCGACAGTACCGGGCTTGCCGCCGGCTCGACCGCGACCACGTGCAGCTCCGGCTTGCGGCCCTTCAGCACCTGCCCGACGCCGGTCACGGTGCCGCCGGTGCCGACCCCGGACACGAACACGTCGACATCGCCGCCCGTGTCGTTCCAGATCTCTTCGGCAGTGGTCTTGCGGTGAATCTCCGGATTGGCGGGGTTCTGGAACTGCTGCGGCATCACCGCGCCGGGGATCTCCGCGAGCAGTTCCTGGGCCCTGGCGATCGCGCCCTTCATGCCCTTCGCGCCGTCGGTGAGCACCAGCTCGGCGCCGAGCAGCGCCAGCATCTTCCGCCGCTCGATCGACATCGTCTCGGGCATCACCAGGATCAGCCGGTAGCCGCGCGCCGCGGCGACGAAAGCGAGCGCGATGCCGGTATTGCCCGATGTCGGCTCGATGAGCACCGAGCCGGGCCGGATGGTGCCGGCGGCCTCCATCGCGTCGATCATCGAGACGCCGATGCGGTCCTTGACGCTGGCGATCGGGTTGAAGAACTCGAGCTTGGCAACGAGCCGCGCCCCGACGCCGGCCTTCGCCGCCAGCCGGTCCATCCGCACCAGCGGCGTGTCGCCGATCGTGTCGGTGATCGCGGCGTAGATGCGGCCGCGTCCGGGTTTGGCGGGCGGCTGGAAGCGGTGGTCGGGCGGGTTGCTCATCTCTTGTCTCCTTCGTGGTCGGCAGGGGCTGCCCCCGGGCCTTTCGGTCTGCCGCGGACAGAACTAGGGCGCGCTGCGGGCGCCAGCGAGGTCGTTGCGCCGGCCTATCCGACGGTGCGCTTCGGGACGGCGGCGACGGCGGCGACCGCCGCGTCGCGCTGCGGCACGACGTCGCGGAAGACCCGGCCGGCGTGCGGCCTTCCCGCGCAGCCGACGTGCCTGACCCTGTTTCCCGCGGCCTGCAGCCTGGCGGCGAAGCTCCCATTGTCGTCGATCACCGGACCCCGGCGTCCTCTGTCGATCAGAGCCGGCGGACAGCCGGTCGGATCGGCGCGGCCAGGGCTGGCAATGGCAGGCGTCCGGTGGTCTTTCGATCGGAATCCGGTGAGCCACATCAGGTTCAGCGCCCCGTCGATCCGAATCCGCCTGCACCGCGGATGCTGCTGCCGAGCGCGTCGACTTCGATCAGCCGGACCCGGGACACCGGCGCGACGACAAGCTGGGCGATGCGGTCGCCGCGGCCGATGCTGATTGGCGCGTCGCCGTGATTGACGAGGATCACCTTCACCTCGCCACGGTAGTCGCTGTCGATGGTGCCGGGCGCATTGAGCACCGTCACGCCGTGCCTCGCGGCAAGCCCCGAGCGCGGTCTGACCTGCCCCTCGAAGCCCTCCGGAATCTCGACGATGAGCCCGGTCGGCACCAGCGTCCGTTCGCCCGGTCCGAGCATCAGCGGCGTTTCGACCGCCGCCCGGAGATCGAGCCCGGCGGCGCCGGCCGTCCCGTAGTCCGGCAGCGGCATGTCGGCGCCATGCGCGAGCCGCAGCACGCGGATCGTCACGCTCATCGGGCGGCTGCCTTCAGCCGCTCGCCGATATGCGCGACAAGGCGGCTGGCGACCTCGGTCTTGGCCATCTCCGCCCATGTCTCGACGCCTTCCGGCGAGACCAGATGGACGCGGTTGCGGTCGCCGCCCATCACGCCGCTCGCCGCCGACACGTCATTGGCCACGATGAGGTCGCAGCCCTTGCGGGCAAGCTTCGCCCTCGCGTGCTCGATGACGGTCTCGGTCTCGGCGGCGAAGCCGACGACGAGGCGCGGGCGCAGCGTATGATGCTGCGACAGAGTTTGCAGGATGTCGGGGTTCTCGGTCAGCCGCAGCTGCGGTATCGCGCCGCTGCCGTCCTTCTTCAGCTTCTGGCTGCCCTCGGCCTCGGGCCGCCAGTCGGCGACCGCGGCCGCGCAGACCGCGACGTCGACCGGCAGCCGCTCCTCGACGGCGGCGAGCATCTGTCGGGCGGTCTCGACATGGACGGTGCGAACCCCCGGCGGATCGGGAAGCGAGACGGGTCCTGATACCAGCGTCACATCTGCGCCGGCGGCGGCCGCCGCCGCGGCGATCGCGTGGCCCTGCTTGCCGGAGGAGCGGTTGGCGAGATAACGCACCGGGTCGATTGGCTCGTGCGTCGGCCCCGAGGTGACCAGCATGCGGATGCCGGCGAGCACCGCCGACGCCGCCGACGCCGCGAGCCTCTGCCGGATTGCTGCGAGGATCTCCGCCGGCTCGGCCATGCGGCCCTCGCCCGCCTCGTTCGCCTCGGCCATCTCGCCGGCATTGGGGCCGACGACGGCGATCCCGTCCTGCCTGAGCCGCGCCACATTGCGCTGGGTGGCGGGATGGCTCCACATGCGCGGGTTCATGGCGGGCGCCATCAGCACCGGCTTGTCGGTGGCGAGCAGCACGGCGGTTGCGAGACTGTCGGCGATGCCGTTCGCCATCTTTGCCATCAGGTCGGCGGTCGCCGGGGCCACCACCACCAGGTCGGCCTCGCGCGACAGCCGGATGTGGCCGATCTCGGCCTCGTCGGTCAGTGAGAACAGGTCGGTGTAAACCTTTCCGCCCGACAGGCTGGCAAAGGACAGCGGCGTCACGAAACGGGTGGCTGCCTCGCTCATCACGACGCGGACCGAGAGGCCGGCCTCGCGCGCCCGCCGGATGAGCTCGAGGCACTTGTAGGCGGCGATGCCGCCGCCGACGATGAGAAGGATTCGCGTCATGACCAATCCGCTTGCCCGTGCCGTCCGATCGTATCCGCTCATCGGGCCGACAGCCAACCGTCGCTCATGACCACATCGCCGCGGCAATCGCCACCAGCGCCAGCGCCCCGATCCACAGGGCGATGCGCCCGGACCGGGTGCGGCGCGCCTCGGCGCGGGCGATCGCGCGCACGCTGGCATCGTCGAGGTGGAAGCCGTCGCGGGCCATGTCGGCGAGGCCGGCGGCGATCCGCTCGCCGCGCGCCAGCAGGTCCGGCGCGGTGAAGAGCAGCCGGCCGAGACTTGCCGCGCCTTCAGCGGCCGACGACAGGGCCCCCTGCGGTCCGAGATGGCGCCGGATCCATTCGCCGACGACCGGCTCGGCCGTCGTCCACATGTCGAGCTCTGGGTCGAGATGGCGCGCCACGCCCTCGACCACCACCATCGTCTTCTGCAGCAGTAGCAGTTCCGGCCGGGTGCGCATGTCGAACAGTTCGGTGACCTCGAACAGCTGCGACAGCAGTCGCGCCATCGAGATCTCCCGCGCCGTCTTGTCGCGCAGCGGTTCGCCGATGGCACGCAGCGCCTGGGCAAATTCCTCCACGGTGTGGGTGTCGGGCACGTAGCCAGCCTCGAAATGCACCTCCGCCGTCCGGCGGTAGTCGCGCCGGATGAACCCCCACAGGATCTCTGCCAGGAACCGCCGCTCCTTGGCGCCAAGCCGACCCATGATGCCGAAGTCGACGGCGACGACATTGCCGTGCGCGTCGACGAACAGGTTGCCCTGGTGCATGTCGGCGTGAAAGAAGCCGTCGCGCAGCGCCTGTCGCAGGAACGACTGGATGACCAGCGCCCCGAGGCGCTTCAGGTCGTGGCCGGCGGCCTCGAGCGCCGCCCGGTCGGCGATCGGAGTCCCCTCGACCCATTCGAGCGTCAGAACCCGTTTCGCCGAGCGGTTCCAGTCGACCCGCGGGATGCGGAAGCCCTCGTCCCCGGCCGTGTTCTCGGTCATCTCCGAGATCGCGGCGGCCTCGAGCCGCAGGTCCATCTCGATGGCGACGGAGCGCGCCAGGGTCGCCACTGCGTCGACCGGTCGCAGGCGCCTGGCCTGCGGATCGACCCGCTCGATCAGCCGCGCCGCGAAGAAGAAGGTCTCCAGATCGCGCCGGAAGCGCTGCTCGATGCCGGGCCGGAGCACCTTGACCGCCAGCTCGCGACCCTCGGCGGTGGCCTTGTGCACCTGGGCGATGGAGGCGGCGGCGACGGGTGGTCCGAGCGTATCGAAGACCTCGTCGACCGGCCGGCCGAGCGCCGCCTCGATCGCCTGGCGCGCGATCGTGTCGGAGAAGGGCGGCAGCCGATCCTGCAGGCTGGCGAGATCGGCGGCCATCTCGTCGCCGACGACGTCGCGGCGGGTGGCGAGGAACTGGCCGAGCTTGATCCAGCTCGGGCCGAGCCGGGTGAAGGCAGCGGCCAGCCGCGCCTCGCGCCGGTCGCGGCGGCCGATCACGCGGCCGAGGAACTGGCCGAGGCGGATCGCCGACGCCGGCCCGGCTGGCAGATCGGTCGGATCGACCCTGTCGAGGGCGTGCTCCCGGCACAGGATCAAGCCGGCATGCGCCAGCCGGGCGAGATGGGCGACCGACCGGAGCATGGATGTCAGATCCGCCAGCCCGAATGCAGCACGGCGATGCCGCCGCTCAGGCATCTGTAGGAGACGCGGGAGAACCCCGCCGCCTCGATCATGCCGGCGAAGGTTTCGCGGTCGGGGAAACGGCGAATCGATTCGACCAGATAGCGGTAGGGTTCGGCGTCGCCGGCGACGAGACGGCCCATCGCCGGGATCACGTTGAAGGAATACAGGTCATAGATGCGGTCGAGCATCGGCATGTCGACCGGCGAGAACTCCAGGCACAGGAACCGGCCGCCCGGGCGCAGCACCCGGTACGCCTCGGCGAGCGCGCGGTCGATGTGGGTGACGTTGCGGATGCCGAAGGCGATGGTGTAGGCGTCGAACGCCTGGTCGGGGAGCCCGATCTCCTCGGCGTTGCCCTCGACGAAGGTCAGCCGCCCGGCGAGCCCGCGCTTGCGAGCCCGTGCCTCGCCGACGTCGAGCATGTTCGGATTGATGTCGAGAACGGTGATCTCGGCGGCCGGCGCGGCCTCGGCGATGCGCAGGGCGATGTCGCCGGTGCCACCGGCGACATCCAGCACCGACCAGCCGGCGCCAGTCTTCGGCGGCGCCAGCCAGGCGATCAGGGCATCCTTCCACAGTCGGTGAAGGCCGCCCGACATCAGGTCGTTCATCAGGTCATAGCGGCGCGCCACGCGGTCGAACACCGCGTCGACATGGCCCTGCTTCTCGGCCTCCGGGACCGAGCGGAAACCGAAATGGGTGTCGCGGGCGTCGTCCGCCCCGGAACTCTCGCGCGTCATGGCGGCGACCATAGCGCAAGCCCCCCGGCCGCGCTATCGTTGCAGCCCGTTCGCGGCCGGCCTGCCGCCGCCGCATCCAAGCCGCACGGGTCGAAGCGTCACGGACGAGCCTTGCCGGAACTTCCCGAAGTCGAGACGGTGCGCCGCGGTCTCGCTCCCGCCATGGAGAATGCGCGGCTCGAACGGGTCGTGGCGCGACGGCCGGATCTGCGCTTTCCCTTGCCCGAGCGCTTCGCCGAACGTCTCGGCGGACGCACGGTGACCGGCCTGGGACGGCGCGCGAAATATCTCCTCGCCGATCTCGACGATGGCATGGTGCTGGTCATGCATCTCGGCATGTCCGGCTCGTTCCGCGTCTCGCAGCCGGGCAAGGCGGCGCTGCCCGGCGACTTCCATCATCCGCGCTCGAAGATTGCCGCCCACGATCACGTGGAGTTCGTGCTGTCGGGTGGTGCCACCGTCACCTACAACGATCCGCGCCGGTTCGGCTTCATGCTGCTGGTGCCGCGGGCCGGCATCGCAACGCATCCGATGTTTGCCGGGCTCGGCGCCGAACCGGTCGGCAACGCCTTCGACGCGGCGTATCTGGCCGCACGGCTCGCCGGTCGGACGATGCCGCTGAAGGCGGCGCTGCTCGACCAGCGCATCGTCGCCGGCCTCGGCAACATCTATGTGTGCGAGGCGCTGCACCGGGCGCGGCTGTCGCCGCTGCGCGCGGCGGGGACGTTGGCGACGCCGGCCGGCCGGCCGAACATGCGCGCGGTCCGGCTGGTCGAAGCCATCCGCGCGGTGATCGGCGAGGCGATCGAGGCGGGCGGCTCGTCGCTGCGCGACCATGTCCGCGCCGACGGCTCGCTCGGCTATTTCCAGCACGCCTTCCGGGTCTACGACCGCGAAGGCGCGCCGTGTCCGACGCCCGGCTGCCGTGGCACCGTGACGCGCATCGTCCAGTCCGGCCGCTCGACCTTCCTCTGTCCGCGCTGCCAGCGCTGAGCTTGCCCCGACGGCGGGGCTCCTGTAGCGCTAGCCTGCGATCATCGACTTGACGTCACGGGGAGAGGACATGGCTTACGAGAACATCCTGGTGGAGACGCGCGGTGCGGTGGCGCTGATCACCCTCAACCGCCCGAAGGCGCTCAACGCGCTGAACTCCGCGTTGATGACCGAACTGTCGACTGCGCTGGACGGCTTCGAGGCCGATGCCGAGATCCGCGCCATCGTCATCACCGGCTCGGAAAAGGCCTTCGCCGCCGGCGCCGACATCAAGGAGATGCAGTCGAAGACCTACATGAGCGCCTATCTGGAGGACTTCATCACCTCCTGGGAGCGGGTCTCACGGGTTCGCAAGCCGGTGATCGCGGCGGTGGCGGGTTATGCGCTGGGTGGCGGCTGCGAGCTCGCCATGATGTGCGATTTCATCATCGCCGCCGACACCGCCAAGTTCGGCCAGCCGGAAATCCTGCTCGGCGTCCTGCCGGGCGCCGGCGGCACGCAGCGCCTGACTCGCTTGGTCGGCAAGTCCAAGGCGATGGACCTGTGCCTGACCGGACGGATGATGGACGCCGCCGAGGCCGAGAGGTCCGGCCTGGTGAGCCGTGTCGTGCCGGCCGACAAGCTGATCGAGGAGGCGGTTGCGGCGGCCGAGAAGATCGCCTCGCTGTCGCTGCCCGCGGTCATGCTGACCAAGGAGGCGGTCAACCGCGCCTACGAGACGACGCTCGCCGAAGGGATCCGCTTCGAGCGGCGCGTGTTCCACTCGATGTTCTCGACCGAGGACCAGAAGGAGGGAATGCAGGCCTTCATCGAAAAGCGCCCCGCCGTGTTCAGGCATCGCTGAGCGGCGGCGGTCGGCCATCGCGAGCGGCGGCCCGCTGTTGACGCCGCGACGCGCTTGCGTCTATATGTCCGCGACCCGCGGCGGACCTTCGAGTTCGCCGCTTTTGGTATTTTCCGTCGGCCGGCGCTTCGATCGGCCGGTGAATGTCCCGGAGACCTGTTCATGGCGAACACCCCGTCGGCCAAGAAGGCGGCCCGCAAGATCGCCCGGCGCACCGCCGTCAACAAGGCGCGCAAGAGCCGCGTCCGTACCTTCGTCCGGAAGGTCGAGGAAGCGATTGCCTCCGGCGATCAGACGAAGGCCCGCGAGGCGTTGCGTGCCGCCGAGCCGGAACTGATCCGCGCCGCCCAGAAGGGTGTCCTGCATGCCAACACCGCTTCGCGCAAGGTGTCGCGCCTGGCGGCGCGCGTGAAGTCGATGCAAGCCTGAAGAAGCCGCAGGATCGGTTACCGAAGGGCCCGGCTCCGCCGGGCCTTTTTCGTTGCCGCAACCTGCACGGCAGCAGCCGGCCGTGCCGGAATCCGAACTTCTCAACCAATCTGCCGCTGAATCAAGGGCTTGGCAACACGACGCGGAAATGGCTCGCAAACGGGGCCGCACGCGCCCGTCTTGCGCGTCACGGAAATGTCGAATAGCGCACTGGGTGCACTGGGTTGACGTCACCCTCAAGGCTGCCGGTTTCCATTGACTCCTCAGGCGGTTGGCGAGGCCGCTCGAAAAGCTGCCGTAAGGGTGCCGGTGCAATGCCGGTACCGGCACGCCGGTGGGGCTGGACGAGTCGGTTGCCTCTCCCCGAGCCGGTGTGTATCTTCCGACCATTGGGGATCGCCCGATGATCTCAATGTAATCGAAAGAGTAGAAGGCTTGGTTTCCAAGCGGCGGGGACGGTTTGTCATGACAATGGTCGCACGGGCGCGGACGGGTGACATCGCCGGATATTCTTTTCTGCATCTCTGAGAGACTCGACTCAGTACTCGAGCCGGCTCGTATTCTGTAACGCCGGCACAGGTTAAGTCCGGGTTTGACCGGACGGCGTGAGAACCTACTCTGGCAGAATGGGAGATGCGGGCGGATCATGTCCGGCGCATATGCAGGTGACGTTTCCTCATCCGAGGCCTGGCGGATGCTGGCGGAGGATCCGTCGGCCGTTCTCGTCGACGTGCGCACGCGGGCCGAATGGACCTTCGTCGGCGTCGCCGACCTGTCGCCGATCGGCAAGCAGCCGGTGCTGATCGAGTGGCAGAGCTATCCGGCGATGCAGGTCAATCCGCGCTTCCTCGAGGAACTCGCTGCGGCGCTCGGTGCGATCCCGGCCGCGCGCGAGGCGCCGCTGTTCTTCCTGTGCCGCTCGGGCGCGCGCAGCGCGTCGGCGGCGGCGCGCGCCACGGCGGCGGGCTATGCGGCCTGCTTCAACATCTCGGACGGTTTCGAGGGGCGGCTCGATGTCGCGCGCCATCGCGGCACGGTCGAGGGGTGGAAGGCATCGGGACTTCCTTGGGTGCAGTCATGAGTGGACGGATGGCGACAGGTGCGGCGGGCGTGGCGATGGAACTCTCGGAGGACGCGGATGCCAGCGCGAACTGGGTGTCGGGAGGGGCGGACCGGCAGGCCGAGACGGCGGGGGCGGCCGTGACGGACTCGGGCGCTCGCCATGCCGAGGCCTGGTCGCGCATCGTCCAGCGGCTTCGCGCCGAGTTCGGTGAGGACATCTACCGCAGCTGGTTCAAGGGGTTGTCCTTCGTCGAGGTGTCCGACATGACGGCCGTGCTGACGGTCGCCACGCCGTTCCTGCGGATGTGGATCCGCACCAATTACGGCGCCCGTCTGCTGGCGCTGTGGCGCGCCGAATGTCCGGGCGTCGAGCGGGTCGACGTGCGCGTGCGCGGCGTCGAGACGGCGACGCCGGAGCGGTCCACCCCGGCGCCGGTGCAGCGGCGCCTGCGCGATACGCGGTCCGCTCCGGCGCTGGTCCAGCCTGCCACGGCGTCGGGCGACCAGCTCTTCGAGAGTGCGCCGCTCGATCCGCGCTTCAAGTTCGAGACCTTCGCGGTGGGCGAATCCAACAAGATCGCGCACGACACCGCACTGTCGGTGGCCACGTCCGGTTCGGCCGGCACCATGTTCAACCCGCTGTTCATTCACGGCGGCGTCGGTCGCGGCAAGACACATCTGCTGCATGCCATCGCCTGGAAGGCGGCTGAGCTCGACCCTTCGCGCCGCATCCTGCATCTGTCGGCCGAGCAGTTCGTGTTCCGCTTCGTGTCCGCGGTGCGGTCGGATGCAGCGATCCCGTTCAAGGAGACGCTGCGCTCCATCGACCTCATGCTGATCGACGATCTGCAGTTCCTGCAGGGCAAGGCCACCCACCGCGAATTCAGCCATACGATGAACGCCCTCATCGAGGGCTGCCGGCAGGTGGTGATCGTTGCGGACCGCCCGCCGGCCGATCTGTGTGGCTTCGACGACCGAACCCGCTCGCGGCTCGCCGGCGGACTCGTCGCTGCCATCGGCAGCCAGGAGCTTGCGCTGCGCCGCCAGATCCTCGAGGCTCGGGTGCGGGCGCTCGCCGAGCGGGGACAGTCCGTCGATCTGTCGACCGAGGTGCTGGACTATGTCGCCCGTCAGGTCTCATCCAGCGGCCGCGACCTCGAGGGGGCGCTGAACCGGCTGGCAGCGTATCGCTGCTTCGCCAACGTGCCGGTGACGCTCGACCTTGCCGAACGGGTGATCCGCGATCTCGTCGCCACCCAGGAGCGACCGCAGATCCGCATCGAGGACATCCAGCGCGTCGTCGCCATGCACTATCAGGTGTCGCGGTCCGACCTGGTGTCGAACCGTCGCACCCGGGCGATCGTCGTGCCCCGCCAGATCGCCATGTATCTTGCCAAGGTGCTGACACCACGCTCCCTGCCGGAGATCGGCCGCCGCTTCGGCAACCGCGATCACACCACCGTGCTGCACGCGGTGCGCAAGATCGAAGGGCTGCTGGCCAAGGACAGGTCGCTGGCGCGCGACATCGAGACCCTGCGCCGCCGTATCGAAGACGGCGAGAGCTGAGAGCGCGCCGCTTCGCGCGCCCGCTGCACTTGCAAATGCGACCCGTTCCCGGCAAGTTCACCATCCTTTCCCGCACTGGGTGGGTTGGGGTGCCGGTCGGGTCTGCCGCGCCGGCTGATCGACAGGATTGCGTGCCATGCGTGTCACGATCGAACGCGCCGCGTTTCTGAAATCGCTCGGTCACGTCCACCGGGTGGTCGAACGGCGCAATACCATCCCGATCCTGTCCAACATCCTGGTGCGGGCGGATGGTGCGACGCTGCAATTGAAGGCCACCGACCTCGACATCGAGGTGGTCGATACCTCGCCGGCCGACGTGGCGCAGCCCGGCGCGACCACGGTCGCCGCCCATACGATCTACGATATCGTTCGCAAGCTGCCGGACGGCGCACAGGTCGCCCTCGAGACCGGCCCCGACGGCGCCTCGTTGGTGCTGTCCTCCGGGCGCGCCCGCTTCACGCTGCAAACCCTGCCGGGCTCCGATTTCCCCGACATCACCGCCGGGGCGTTCAGCCACCGCTTCGCGCTGCCCGCTGGCCGGCTCAAGCGGCTGATCGACAAGACACAGTTCGCGATCTCCCAGGAGGAGACCCGCTACTACCTGAACGGCATCTACTTCCACACGGTCGAGACGGACGGGCTTGCGCATCTGCGCGCCGTTGCGACCGACGGCCACCGGCTTGCCCGCGTCGAGACCGACGCGCCGGACGGGGCGCAGGGGATGCCGGGCATCATCGTGCCGCGCAAGGCGGTGCAGGAACTCCTCCGGCTGCTCGACGATCCGGCCGAGGCGGTTGGCATCGAACTGTCCGCCAACAAGGTGCGGTTCACGCTGGGCGCCGTGGTCCTCACCTCGAAACTGATCGACGGCACCTTCCCGGACTATGCCCGGGTCATCCCGACCGGCAATGACAGGATCCTGCGCGTCGATCGCGATGCGTTCGCCCGCAGCGTCGACCTTGTATCGACCGTCTCCAGCGAGCGGGGGCGGGCGGTAAAGCTCGCGCTGGACCGCGATCGCGTGGTGCTGAGCGTCAACAATCCCGACGCCGGCAACGCGACGGAGGAATTGGCCGCGGCCTATTCGTCCGAGCCGCTTGAGATCGGCTTCAACGCGCGCTACCTGCTCGACATAACCGGGCAGCTGGAGAGCGGCGAGGCGCGGTTCGAACTCGCCGACCCAGGCTCGCCGACACTGATCTGCGACGAAACCGACCGCTCGGCGCTCTACGTGCTGATGCCGATGCGGGTCTGACGAAAGGTCCTTCGTCCTGCCGGATGCGTCAGCGGCCATCGACGACGCCGGCCCGTCCGGGGCCCGGCACCGCGTTGCGATCCGCCGGCTGGCGCTGACCGATTATCGCAACTATCCGGAGCTGCGGCTGACGCTCGGGCCGCAACCGGTGGTGCTGACCGGGGCCAATGGCGCCGGCAAGACCAATCTCCTCGAGGCGCTGTCCTACCTGGCCCCCGGCCGCGGGCTGCGTGGCGCCAGCCTCGACGCGGTGATCCGCGCCGGCGCCGACGCCTTCGCCGTGGCCGCCTCCGTGGAGCGCGGCGAGGCCGCGGTCGATGTCGGCACCGGATTCCGCCGCGGCGAGAGCGGTCGCGAGGTGCGGATCGACCGGCAGCGGGCGCGCTCGGTGTCGGCGCTGGGCGAGATCGTTCGCGTCCTGTGGCTGACGCCGGCGATGGACGGTCTGTTCACCGGCGCCGCCGCCGACCGGCGCCGCTTCCTCGACCGCCTGGTGCTGACGCTGGATCCTGGCCACGCCGCCCGGGTCGGCGAGTTCGAGAAGCTGATGCGTCAGCGCAACCGCCTGCTCGAGGAGGCACGTCCCGATCGACGCTGGCTCGATGCGGTCGAGCATGAGCTTGCCGGATCGGCGGTAGCGCTCGCTGCCGCGCGGGCAGAGGCGGTGGCGCGGTTGAGCGCGGCACTCGCCGGCCGTGCGGGCGGAGTCTTCCCCGACCCCGCCCTGGAGCTGGTCGGAACCCTGGAGAACGAGCTGCGCGCGATGCCGGCGCTGGACGTCGAGGAGAACTATCGCCGCGCGCTGCAGGCGGCGCGACGTCGGGATGCCGCCGCCGGGCGGACGCTGCTCGGCCCGCATCGCAGCGATCTGTCGGTCGTCCATGCCAATCGCGGTGTCCCCGCCGCCATCGCCTCGACCGGCGAGCAGAAGGGGCTGCTGATCGCCCTCGTCCTCGCCCATGCGCGGATCGTGGCCGCCGCCGATCGGGGGGTCGCGCCGCTTCTGCTGCTCGACGAGGTGGCGGCGCATCTCGACGATATCCGGCGCGCGGCGCTGTTCGGCGAGATCCTGGCGCTCGGCGCGCAGGCCTGGATGACCGGCACAGACCGGCTGCTGTTCGCCGACATCGCTGCCGATGCGCAATGCTTTGAGGTCATCGACGGCCGGGTGTCGCCGCTGTGAGCGGCAGGCAACGTTCGCCAAACCGGCCGTGCGGCAATCGTGCCACGCCGGCGAGGCGATCCTCCGCCGATGTCTGTCCGGCACAACGGCGGCTGCCCGAAGCGCACCCGACCGGTGCGCTGGCCTCCCGAACCGTCGAAGCCGCTTCCCTCGCCGGCCGTGATGGCGTAGACCTTTGGCGGCCATGGACACGACCAGCCTCGTCGCCTTCGCGCTCGCCCTCGGGCTTGCCGCCGCCATTCCCGGGCCGGGCATCGCGGCGATCGTCGGTCGTGCGCTCGGCACCGGCTTCCGCCCGACCCTGCCGATGATGGCCGGACTGATCGTCGGCGACCTCGTCTACCTGTCGGCCGCGGCGCTCGGGCTCGGGGTCATCGCGGCGAGCTTCGGCACGGTGTTCGTGATCATTCGCTGGCTCGGCGCGGCCTATCTCGTCTATCTCGCCATCCGGCTTTGGACCGCGAAGCCCGAGCATGGCGTCATCGCGGCGCGCACCGGCGGCGGGCCGGTCTCGACCTTCCTGGCCGGGCTGGCGGTGACGCTCGGCAACCCGAAGGTGATCCTGTTCTATCTCGCTGTCCTGCCGACCATCGTCGATCTCGGCGGCCTGACGGCGCTGGCCTTCGCGGAAATGTCGGCGGTGGTGATCCTCGACCTCGTGGTGGTGATCGGCGCCTACGCGGCGCTCGCCGCCCGTGCCCGCCGGATGTTCGAGTCGGCGGCGGCGCGCCGCCGGCTCAACCGGCTCGCCGGCGCCAGCATGATGGGCGCGGCGGCGGCGATCGCGGCGCGCGGCTGAGCCGCGCGCGGATCCCCGCAGATTGCCGTCCGCCACGGAAATACCCATATTTTTCAGTGAAATGAGCAAGGTCCGGGGTCGGCATTCGGCCTCCGGAAATGCTAGACTGGCACTGATTCTGGTGATCCTCCCTGGGCAGGCGCCGAAGGGCGGCTGAAGGCTTGGCGCGCGAGGCCCTCTGACAGTGGATATCGATATGCAGGACAACGAGCCCGTCGCCGCAGGCGGCTCCGACTACGGCGCGGAATCGATCAAGGTTCTCAAGGGCCTGGACGCCGTGCGCAAGCGGCCGGGCATGTATATCGGCGACACCGACGACGGCTCCGGCCTGCATCACATGGTCTACGAGGTGGTCGACAACGCCATCGACGAGGCGCTTGCCGGCTGGTGCGACCGGGTCGATGTCACGCTCAATGCGGACGGCTCGGTGACCGTCACCGACAACGGCCGCGGCATTCCCACGGAGATGCACGAGGAGGGCGTGTCGGCCGCCGAAGTCATCATGACCCAGCTGCATGCGGGGGGAAAGTTCGACCAGAACTCCTACAAGGTGTCCGGCGGCCTGCATGGCGTCGGCGTTTCGGTGGTCAACGCGCTGTCCTCGAAGCTGACGCTCAGGATCTGGCGCGGCGGCAGCGAGCACATGATGGTTTTCCGGGACGGCAACGCCGAGGCGCCGCTCGCCGTGGTCGGGCCGTCGAACGGCCGCACCGGGACCGAAGTGACCTTCCTGCCGAGCCCGGCCACCTTCACCATGACCGAGTTCGACTGGCACACGCTCGAACATCGGCTGCGCGAGCTCGCGTTCCTCAATTCCGGCGTCACCATCACGCTGACCGACAATCGCGGCGTCGAGCAGAAGCGCGAGGAGATGCACTACGAGGGTGGTGTCGAGGCCTTCGTGCGCTGGCTCGACCGTGCGAAATCGCCACTGATCAGCCAGCCGGTGGTGCTGAAGGGCGAGCGCGACGGCATCGCCGTCGAGGCGGCGCTGTGGTGGAACGACAGTTACCACGAGAACGTGCTGTGTTTCACCAACAACATACCCCAGCGCGACGGTGGCACGCATCTGGCAGGCTTCCGCGCTGCGCTGACCCGTCAGGTGACGGGCTACGCCGACAGCTCCGGCATCATCAAGCGGGAGAAGGTGTCGCTGACCGGCGACGACTGCCGCGAGGGGCTGACCTGTGTCCTGTCGGTGAAGGTGCCGGATCCGAAATTCTCGAGCCAGACAAAGGACAAGCTGGTCTCCTCCGAAGTCCGGCCGGTCGTCGAGAGCCTTGTCGGCGAGGGACTCTCGGTGTGGTTCGAGGAACATCCCGCCGAGGCCAGGGCGATCGTCTCCAAGGTCGTCGAGGCCGCGGCCGCCCGCGAGGCGGCGCGCAAGGCGCGTGAACTGACCCGCCGCAAGGGCGCGCTCGACATCGCCAACCTGCCCGGCAAGCTCGCCGACTGCCAGGAGCGCGATCCGGCCAAGTCCGAACTGTTCATCGTCGAGGGCGATTCGGCCGGCGGCTCGGCCAAGCAGGGCCGCGACCGTGCCTTCCAGGCGGTGTTGCCACTCAGGGGCAAGATCCTCAATGTCGAGCGGGCGCGCTTCGACAAGATGCTGTCGTCCGAACAGATCGGCATGCTGATCACGGCGCTCGGCACCGGCATCGGTCCGGAGGACTTCGACATCGGCAAGCTGCGCTACCACAAGATCATCATCATGACCGACGCCGACGTTGACGGCGCCCATATCCGCACGCTGCTGCTGACCTTCTTCTATCGCCAGATGCGCGAACTCATCGAGCGCGGCCACCTGTTCATCGCCCAGCCGCCGCTCTACAAGGTCAAGCGCGGCAATTCCGAGCAGTATCTGAAGGATGAACGGGCGCTTGAGGACTACCTGCTCGCCTGCGGGCTGGAGGACGCCTCGCTGACGCTCGCCAATGGCGAGGTCCGCACCGGCGCCGATCTGCGGGCGATCGTCGAGGAGGCCCGCATCATCGCCAGGACGATCGACGCCCTGCATCACCGCTATCACCGCACCACCGTCGAGCAGGCGGCAATCGCCGGCGTGCTCAGCCCCGATGTGGGCAAGTCGGAAGAGGAGCGGCAGGCCGCCGCGGCCTACATCGCCCGGCGGCTCGATCTTCTGTCGGAGGAGACCGAGCGCGGCTGGGTCGGCATTCCCACCGACGACGGCTTCCGCTTCGAGCGCGAGGTGCGCGGGGTGAAGGAGGCCTCGTTCATCGACCGGGCCCTGTTGTCCTCGGCCGATGCGCGCAAGCTCGACAGCCACGCCGCGCACCTGCAGGAGGTCTATGTCAAGGCTGCGGTGTTCCGCCGCAAGGACGTCGCCACCGAGATCCGCGGTCCGAGCGCGCTGTTCCGCGCAGTGATGGCGGCCGGGTCTAAGGGGCTGTCGCTGCAGCGCTACAAGGGGCTCGGCGAGATGAATCCCGAACAGCTCTGGGAAACGACGCTCGATGTGAACGCCCGCTCGCTGCTGCAGGTGCGGGTGCGCGATGCGGCCGACGCCGACGAGATCTTCACCGAGCTGATGGGTGACGTTGTCGAGCCGCGCAAGCGGTTCATCCAGGAGAACGCGCTCAGCGTGTCGAACCTCGACGTGTGAGGCTGGCGCGGGGGTGAGCAGGCGATTGTTACTGCCGCGCAGCGAGACAGTTGCGCTGCGACGCGGACGGCTGCACGGGCCCGCACCGGGTGGAGCGGCGCGGGCCCGCGACGGTCGCCGCCGCCGGCGGTCGGGTCGGACGGAGATCAGCCGGGCGGCGGCGACGCCGGGGGAGAATCGATGAGCGGGATCAGCGCGGCGCGGCAGGCTGCCGACAGCCCGTCAGCATGGTCCCTGAAGCAGGCGGCAAGGCGTCCGTCGCCGGGCCGGACCGACCTGCAGTAGCGTTGATAGTCGGCCACGCAGGCCATGCGGATCGCCTGCCGCGTGGTGCGGTCGAGACCACCCGTCTCCTGGGCGCGCGCCGTCGTGACCGCCATTGGCGCCACCGCCATGATCCCGGCCACCAGGCCCAGGGTCCTGGGGCGAAGCATTGCAATCGGCATCGTTGCTCTCCCTGCCGGTGCCTCCGAATGGGACCCACCATGCATGGCTGATGTCGCAGAACTGTCCCTCGCGGGGCGGTAAAGTGTAAGACTTGGTCGCCGCCCGCGCCGAAGCGGTGCGATGCGGACGCCGATCGGGGACAGCAGGCGCCGGGGGATCGGGTACGCTCGGGACTCAGGGGCAGGGGAGAAGCCGGACCGGATCGGCCCCGCCCACGAGCTCGGCGAGGCTGCGGCATCCTTCCGGCTCGGTGCACAGGCTCCAGTCGCCGGCCATCGCGGTGTCGGCCCGGCGCAGCACGATCTGCGTCCGCGTGTCGTCCCGCGGATGCCAGACATACCAGCCGTCGACGAGCCGCGCCTCCGGGGCCGGCTCCATGCCGGCGCCTGAGCCCTTGAGCCGCACGGTCTCGAGCACGAGGCGGTCCGCCTCGACCCGCCAGTCCTCCTGCCACGGGATGCGTTCGACCGTGTGCATCCAGGTAAGCGTGAAGGCCGTTGCGGCGATGCGCGCCGCGGCGACGGCGCTCGCCAGGCACACAGCCATCGCTCAGCCTGCCGAAACGGCCGCCGCGCGGCTGCGGCGGTTGCGCCACCACACCCAGCCGACGAAGGCGAAACAGGCGGCAAGGCCGATCTCGTCGGTGATCGGCAGGGCGACGATCAGCAAGGCGGCCCCGGCGAACGCCCACAGCCGCTCCCACCAGGCGAGCCTGACGCCAGCGAAGCCGATTGCGGTCGCCCCCCACAGCGAGATCGCCAGCAGCGCCTTGAAGACGTTGTAGGCGACCGCCGGCCAGAAGCCGATCGCCGCGGCGAGCGGTCCGCCCGGCTGCAGCATCAGCGTCGGCGCGTAGACCGCCATGTAGGGGATGACGAAGCCGGCGATGGCGACGCGCACCGCCTGCACGCCGATCTTCATGCCCGATTCCTTGGCGATCGGGGCTGCAGCGAAGGCGGCCAGCGCCACCGGTGGCGTCAGGTCGGCCATGATGCCGAAATAGAAGACGAACATGTGGCTGACGATCAGCGGCACGCCGAGATCGAGCAGAGCGGGGCCGGCGATCGACGAGGTGATGATGTAGTTGGGGATCGTCGGGATGCCCATGCCGAGGATCAGGCAGGTCAGCATGGTCAGCACCAGCGACAGGAACAGCGAGCTCTCGCCGATTGCCACGATCACCCGGGCGAAGGTGGTGGCGGTCCCGGTCAGCGCCAGCACGCCGATGATGACACCGACCAGCGCGCAGGCGACGCCGACGGGCAGCGCGTTCTTGGCGCCCTCCGCGAGGCTTTCGACCGACAGCTTCAGCGTCTCCCGTCCGCCTCTGGTGAACAGATTGGCCACGATCAGCAGCCCGATCAGCAGCACGACGATGTTGATGCCGAATCGGAAGAACTGGCTCGCCGCCAGGCCGAGCGCCACCCAGAACACCATTCTCAGTGCGATCGGTCCGAGCCGGGCGGCGACCGGCACGCCGAGGATGATCAGCATCGTCAGCGCCAGGCCGAGCGTTCCGGCGAACAGCGGCGTGTAGCCTGAGAACAGCAGATAGACGAGCGCGGCCAGCGGCAGGATCAGATACCAGCGCCGCCGGAGCGCGCCGAGCGCGCTCGGCAGTTCATCGCGCGGCAGCCCCTTCAGACCGAGCCGGCCGGCTTCCAGATGCACCATCCAGAACACGGTGACGAAGTAGAGGATCGCCGGCACGATTGCCGCCGTCACAACCTCGACATAGGGAACACCGATCGTCTCGGCCATGATGAAGGCGACAGCCCCCATCACCGGCGGCATGATCTGGCCCCCCATCGAGGAGGTCGCCTCGACGCCGCCGGCAAAGGCCGGACGGAAGCCGAATCGCTTCATCAACGGAATGGTGAACTGCCCGGTGGTCACCACATTGGCAACGCCCGAGCCGTTGATCGTGCCCATCAGACCGGAGGAGACGACGGAGACCTTGGCCGGGCCGCCACGTGTGTGGCCGACCGTGCCCATGGCGACGTCGGTGAACAGCTGGATCATCCCGGCCCGCTCCAGGAAGGCGCCGAACAGGATGAACAGGAAGATGTAGGTCGACGACACATAAGTGGGCGTGCCGTAGATGCCCTCGGTGCCGAGGAACAGGATCTCGATGATCTGTTCATAGTCGTAGGGGCGATGGCCGAAGGGCGGCGGCAGGAGGTGACCCCAAAGGCCGTAGGCGAGGAACAGCCCGCAGATGATCGGCAGCGCCGGGCCCATCATCACGTAGCCGGCGAGGAAGACCAGCGCGACCGCGACGGTGCCAACGACGAGATCGACGTCATTCGGCGCGCCGGCGCGCTCGATCACGATCTCGACGTAGAACACCCAGTGGTAGAGGCCGATGGCGAAGCCGGCGATGCCGAGACCCGCGAACAGGGCGACGCGCCAGCCGGCCAGTGGCGCGCGGTTGGCGACGAGCCCGAACAGCAGCAGCATCAGGAAGCCGACATGCACCGCCCTGACCACCTGGCTCGGGATCGGTGAATAGGCGGCCGTCCACAGCTGGAACAGCGAGAAGGCGATGGCGACCGCAAACAGGATCGCCGCGCCTGGCCGGGGTCCCCAGGCCCAGTGCTGGGTCTCCCGCGGTGCCGTCGCACCGTCGGGCGCCGCGATGCGTGCTGCGGTCATGCGAGACCCCTGACTGCCGGCGGCGCGGCGCGCGCATCGGACGGATGTGGCGGTTTCCCGGCCCGAGATGCGCCGGGCCATGATGCGCCCGTTCGGGACGCGGCGATGGCCGGGGCGGCCCCGGCCATCGTGTTGCACCGCCGTTCGGTCATGGCGCCGTGCCCGGTCTGCGGTCGTGCTGAGACCGGTCCGGTGATCTACATCACACCCTTTTCCCGGTAATACCGCTCCGCACCGGGATGCAGCGGGATCGGCGAATCCTTCGGCGCATTCTCCAGCGAGATCGCCCGGGCAGCCGAATGCGCCGCGACCAACTGATCGAGGTTCTCGAAGATCGCCTTGGTCATGCCATAGGCAAGGTCGTCGGACACGCCCGAATGCGTCACCAGGAAGTTGACGACCGCAGCGGTCGCGACATCCGCATCCTGTCCGGTGTAGGTGCCGGCGGGAATGGTCGCGGCGATGTACGGCGCGCCGATCTTCGCGACCACGTCGGCCGGTACCTCGACCACCACGATGTCGACCGACGTGGCGAGATCTCGGATCGAGGCGACGCCGAGCCCGGCCGACTGCAACGTGGCGTCGAGCTGGCGATTCTTCATCAGTTCGACCGATTCGGCGAAGGGCAGGTACTCGACCTTGCCGAGATCGTCATAGCTGATGCCGGCGGCGCCGAGGATCGCCCGGGCGTTGAGCTCGGTCCCCGAACGCGGCGCGCCGACCGACAGGCGCTTGCCCTTCAGGTCTGCCAGCGTCGTGATGCCGGACTCCTTCGAGGCGACGATCTGGATGTAGTTCGGATAGATCGCGCCGATTGCCCGCAGCTTGTCGAGCGGCGCCTTGAAACCGGCATCCGCATTGCCTTCCCAGGCGAGCGCGACCGAATCGCCCAGTGCCAGGGCGATTTCCCCCTTGCCGTCCTGAAGCAGATTGAGGTTCTCGACCGAGGCCTTGGTCGACTGCACGGACGGCTGGACGTCGGGGATCTGCGCGGCGAACAGCTTTTCCATGGCGACGCCGAGCGGATAGTAGACGCCGGCCTGCCCGCCGGTGAGAATGTTGACGTATTCGACTGCCTTCGCGGTCAGAGGGGCGGCAACGATCGCCGCTGCTCCGGCAGCTATCAGGATGGGGCGCTTCAAAAGGTGCATCAATATTCCTCCGCGTCGACGTGTGCCTGATTCTTGGAACATGCGGTTGAGCCCGGATGGGACTGTCGGCCAATCTAACAGCCGGACCGTCGCTGACAACATGAAGGTCGCCGCTGTGATCGACGTGGCGCAGGAAGATCTTGCAGTCTTGGGCATACCAGTTACGATCATCGTAACATTGATCTCGTGATTGTAACCGCCAGGCAGGAGGTCGTTTCGATGCCCCGCATCTCCGGGTCGCCGCGCGGCAGCGGCGTCCAGGCCGTGGTCTTCGCGCTGGAGATCCTCGAACTCCTCGCCCAGCGCCAGGCGGCGGTGGGGGTGACCGAGCTCGCCAAGGCGTTCAATACCACCAAGAGCCGGATGCATCGGCATCTGCAGACGCTGCTGGCCGCCGGGTACATCATCCGCGAGGAGGACACCGAGCGCTACAAGGTCAGCACCCGACTGATCGCGCTCGGCCGGGCGGTCTCCGACAATTTCGAACTGACCTCGGTGGCCCGCCCGGTGATGCGCGAGCTGCGCGAGCATCTCGGCAATCCGGTGGTGCTGTCGCAGGCCGAGCCCGACGGCGTGCACATCCTCGCCATGCTGACCGGCAAGTCCGCGCTGGAGATCGGTGTCAAGGTCGGATCGGTGATCGATTTCCACTCGACCGCGCAGGGAAAGGTGGCGCTCGCCTTCGGCGAGAAGGAGACGCATGATCGGGTGCTCGCCGGACCGCTCGAACCGCACACCGACGACACGATCACCGATCCGGCATTGCTGGCGGCGGAGATCGACCAGATCCGCGCGCGCGGCTGGGCGTCAGCGGCCAACCAGACCACGATCGGACTGAACGCGCTGGCTGCGCCCATCCTCGACGGTGGCGGTCGCCTTGCCGGCATCATCGCCATCGTCGATTCGGTGCAATACATCCCCGAGCCGCCGACCGCCGAACAGACCGCCGCGGTGACGCGGGCCGGCCGCGAGATCTCCAGGCTGCTCGGCTACCGGCCGACCTGAGATGAGGTCAGGTATCCCACCAGGGGGTGCGACATCGTCGGTCACCGTGCGGGTGACATCGGCGGTACGCTCGGTGGCCGGCCACAGCGCGGTCATGCAGGCGCAGACGACCGTCTGGTTTCAGGCCGTCGGCGTGACCGGGACGACGACGCTGACCGACGGCAGCCTCGACGCCATCGGTGCCGCGCGCCCGCTGCCCGGGCTGCTGCCGGCGACCGGCATCGACGAGCTGCCATTGTCGGGAACCGGTCACCGGGACGGTCGAGGCCCGGATTGCGGAAAGGACGCGGCCGGCTTCCTCGCCCGCCGCAGGCCGTGCTGGTTCGGCGGCCTGGACTGGGCAACCGCCTGACCAGGCCCGAGGTCGAGCTGACCGAACAGGTCAATGATCCGCCTTGCTGCCGGCAGAGCCGCCTGGCCGGCAGCGCCTGTTCGCTGCGGAACGTCTCAATGCGGCTTGCGGTGTGCCTCGGCCGGCAGGCACGACGCGCGCACCGCCTCGCCGCTCTCCCTGACCAGGCTGCTGGTCATCGCCATCAGCTTGTTGGCCTCGCGCATGTAATCCTCGAACATCGTGCGCATGTGCTCGAGCTGCAGCTGCAGGAGTTCCGGCGGCGACTTCACATCGGTCAGCCGCGCGAAATCCTCGGCATTGGCTTCGACCCGGTGCGCCGCGAAGGCGGTGAACTCCTGCGCGAAGCGCGAGGCGGTCTCCAGGAAGCTCATCTGCAGCTCCAGCACCGTCTCCAGTGCCTCCTGATTGATCTGGAGGACGTTGGCCTCGGCGGCCGTCGCAGATCGGGATGCGGACTTCGCCATTGCGGGAACCTCCCTGCACTCGTTCGGTGTATCGAACACACTGATCGCCCCCCGGGCCGTTGCATTGCGCCTGATCAAAATCTCGTCACCAAAGCGGGCCTATATGTGACGTCATGACGGCTGCCCGACCCACCCTTGCCACTGTTCCCGCGCCGCAGCCGGACGGCGCCACCGGCGCTGCATCCGAGCCCCGCCGATCCCCGCCCGCTCCCGACGGCCTCGCCGGGTCTCGCTACGACACGCTCGCCGGGTCTCGCTACGACACGCTCGACCGCGTCGCCCGCGCCGCGCTCGCCCGGTGGACACAGGGAATTTCCCCTTGGGCATTCGCCAGCGCCTGGGCCGACTGGGGCGTGCATCTTGCCGCCGCACCCGGCCGCCAGGCCGAGCTCGTCCACAAGGCCTGGGCCGACGCGCTGAAGCTTGGCCTCTATGCGATCGAGACTGCTGCCGGGAACACCCCCGAGCCGCCGTTCCGACCCGATGCCGACGATCGCCGCTTCTCCCATCGGGACTGGCAGAAGCCGCCCTACCGGATGATGCTGCAGACCTATCTGGGGATCGAGGACTGGTGGCGGGCAGCGACCCGGCCGATCCGCGGCGTCAAGCGCAAGAGCGCGGCGCGCGTCGCCTTCATGGCCGACCAGGCGCTCGACATGCTGTCGCCCTCCAACTGGATGCTGACCAATCCGGAGATCCTCGAGGCGCTCAGGCGGACCGGCGGCGGCAATCTCGTCGAGGGGTGGCGCAACCTGATCGATGACATCGCCCGCCAGATCGCCGGCCGCCCGCCCGCGGGAAGCGAACGCTGGCGGGTCGGCGAGACTCTCGCCGTCACGCCTGGCCAGGTCGTATTCCGCAACGATCTGATGGAGGTGATCCAGTATGCACCGACGACGCCGACGGTACGCCGCGAACCGGTGCTGATCGTGCCGGCCTGGATCATGAAGTACTACATCCTCGACCTGTCGCCGGAGAACTCGCTGGTGCGATGGCTGGTCGGCGAGGGGTATACCGTGTTCATGGTCTCCTGGCGCAATCCCGGACCCGCCGACGCCGGCATTGGCCTCGACGACTACCGCACCCGGGGCGTAATAGCCGCCCTCGACGTGGTCGGCAGGATCGTGCCCGATACCCCGGTCCATGCCTGCGGCTACTGCCTCGGCGGCACCATGCTGGCGATCGCCGCCGCCACCATGGCGCGCGACGGCGACCGGCGTCTCGGGACCATCACCCTGTTCGCCGCCCAGACCGATTTTTCCGAGGCCGGCGAACTGATGCTGTTCGTCGATGAGGCGCAGATCGCCCTCCTCGAGGACATGATGTGGGACCAGGGAGTGCTCGACACCCACCAGATGGCCGGCGCATTCCAGCTTCTCAGGGCGAACGATCTCGTCTGGTCGAAGTCGGTGCGCACCTACGTGCTCGGCGAGCGCGAACCGATGAGCGACCTGATGGCGTGGAACGCCGACCAGACGCGGATGCCGGCGCGCATGCATTCGGAGTATCTGCGTGCACTGTTCCTGGAGAACCGGCTCACTGCCGGCCGCTTCGCGGTGGAGGGGCGGGTCATCGCGCTGCGCGACATCGAGGCCCCGATCTTCCTGGTCGGCACCGAGAAGGATCACATCGCCCCGTGGCGATCGGTGTACAAGCTTCACCTGTTCAGCCACGCCGACATCACCTTCGTGCTGACCTCGGGCGGCCACAATGCGGGGATCGTCTCGGAACCCGGACACCCCCGGCGCCACTACCGGATCGCCACCCGCCACGATGGCGACCCGTACCGGAGCCCGGACGAGTGGGCGGCCGTGGCGCAGGTTCGGCCGGGTTCGTGGTGGCCGGACTGGCAGGCCTGGCTTGCAGCGCACAGCGCTGCGGAGCGCGTGCCGCCGCCGCCGATGGGCGCGCCCGACAAGGGGCTCCCGCCGCTCGAACCCGCACCCGGCAGCTACGTGCACGGCCGCTGAGGCGGTCCGCCTAGCCAGCCGGCGCGGCGCCGACGAGCCCCCGTTCCCAGCCGAGCATGGCGCGCTTGCGTGTCAGCCCCCAGTGATATCCGCACAGCGAGCCGGACTTGCCCAGAACCCGATGGCAGGGCACCACGAAGGAGATCGGGTTGCGGCCGACGGCGGCACCGACGGCACGGGCCGCCTTCGGCCGGCCGAGGCGGGCGGCGATGTCGGAATAGGTCGTGGCGCGTCCGAGCGGAATCTTCAGCAGCGTCTCCCAGACCCGGATCTCGAAGTCCGAGCCGATGAACACCACCCGCAGCGGGTCGTCGGCCCGCCACATGTCCGGCCGGAAGATCCGCGCCGCATAGGGCGCGGTCGCCGCTTCATCCTCCCGGAACGCCGCGCGCGGCCAGCGCGCAGTCATGTCGGCGAGCACCCCTGGCCTGTCCTGCGGACCGTCGGCGAAGGCCATGCCGGCCAGCCCGCGTGACGTCGCCATCACCAGCGCCTCGCCGAACGGCGAGGGATGGAAGCCCCAGACGATCTCGACGCCGGCGCCGCGCGTGGCGTACTCGCCGGGACTCATCGCCTCGTGGGTGACGAACAGATCATGCAGGCGGCCGGGTCCGGACAGGCCGAGCGCGTAGGTCGCGTCCAGCACACTCGCCGAATCGCGCAGCATCTCGCGGGCCGCATCCAGCGTGATCGCCTGCAGGAACGCCTTCGGCGTCAGTCCGCACCAGCGCCGGAACAGGACGCGCAGCCGCTCCGGCGACAGCCCGACATGGGCGGCCACGGTCTCGGTCTCCGGCTGCGCACGCCAGGTTGCGGCGATGAATTCGATGGCGCGGCGAACGTTCGCATAGTCATCGGCGCCGTGCCGATGAGCATTCGCGGCGGTCGGGGGATCGGTGAGCATCACGGTCATGGCTGGCTGGCTCCGATGCCGGTGAGCGGTCGAACCTAGCGGGTCGCTCCGCCCGCCGACACCCGATTCCGCGATGCCGCCTCGTCAGGCGGCCGGACCTGCCCGCGCGGCCGCCAGCGCGCCCGCGAGCGCGCGGTGGAAGTCCGCCTTCTCGCCCGGCGACAGCCAGTAACCGATCTCGATGCCCTTGCCGTGCGAGATCAGCCACAGGCGGGTGATCTCCCCGTCCGCATCGCGGTCCGCGCCGAGCCGCACCCAGTAGGGGTTGAAGCTCCAGTCCGACTGCACGCCTCTGGCCGAGATGCGCCGGACCGTCAACTCCTCCGTGCTCAGCCGCAACAGTTCGCAGGCCCGCGCCGCCCTGTAATTGGCGCGAAAGGCGAACCAGATCAGCGCGATGTCGAGACCGAAGAAGCCGAAGACCGGCCAGGCGCCCATCGCCATGAACACGATGCCGGCACCGAAGCCGACGGTCCCGACCGCCAGCATCAGCGCCAGGAAGCCGCGCTGCGACAGCGAGCGGTGCGGGGTGATCACCGCCGAGAAGATCTCGCGTCCGCGGACCGTTGGCTGATTGGCATCGACCATGTGCGCCAATATAGAGACGAAATGACGAAGAGACAGCCTGCCGCATCGTCCGCCAGAGCGCCGTCCGGCGCAAGGGGCCGGACCGTGCGCGCGCCGGCGAAGCGCCGCCGCGTCGACTGCCTGCTCGCTCCGGAGGAGGTCCACCGCCTGTTCGCTGCGCTGCGTGCGGCCAACCCGGCGCCGAAGAGCGAGCTCGAATATGTCAACCCCTACACGCTGCTGGTCGCCGTCGTGCTCTCCGCCCAGGCAACCGATGCCGGCGTCAACAAGGCGACCCGCGCACTGTTTGCCAAGGCGGATACGCCGCAGAAGATGCTGGCGCTCGGCGAGGACGTGGTGCGCGAGCATATCCGGACCATCGGGCTGTTCCGTACCAAGGCGAAGAATGTCATCGCCCTGTCGCGGCGCCTCGTCGAGACGACGGGTGGCGAGGTGCCGCGCGACCGCGCGCTGCTCGAATCGCTGCCGGGCGTCGGCCGCAAGACCGCCAATGTCGTCCTCAATGTCGCCTTCGGCGAACCGACGATCGCAGTCGATACCCACATCTTCCGCGTCTGCAACCGCACCGGACTGGCGATCGGCCGGACCCCTCTCGAGGTCGAACGGGTGCTCGAGCGGGTGGTGCCGGACGAGTTCCGCCTGCATGCCCACCACTGGCTGATCCTGCACGGGCGCTATGTCTGCAAGGCGCGCCGGCCCGAATGCGGCCGCTGTCCGATCCGCGAGATCTGCCGCTATCCCGACAAGACCGTCTGAGGGAGGTCTGCCGCGCGTCCGATCCGCCGGTGCAACCGCACCATCAGTGAGGTGGCGAACAACGGCGTCAGCAGGTTGACGATCGGGATCGACACCATCAGCGCGACGAGCAGCCCGGCCAGGAACACCCGGCCGCCATTGGCGCGGCGCAGGTTGCGCGCGTCCTCGTAGGATCGGTAGCGCAGCGCGGCGAGCTCGAAATACTCGCGTCCGAGCAGGTAGGCGTTGGCGAGGTAGAAGGCGACGAGATTGACGCCGGGCACCAGCAGCAGCACCAGCGCGATCAGGTTGGCGAGGATCACCAGTCCGGAGAACTTCAGCGACAGCACGACCGACTGGCCGATCGGCAGCGCGACGCCCGGCCGATCGCCGGGGAAGGCGGTCGTCTCGACCGTCTCGGCGATCTCGTCGAGATGGAGTCCGGCGACCAGCGAGGTCACCGGTGCGACGAGGAACACCATCCCGACCAAAAGGCCGGCGCCGGCCAGCCAGTCGACCAGCGTCTCGAGCCAGCCCCACGGCAGCACGAGATACGAGCCGATCACCGAGACCAGCAGCAACCACAGCCCGACGAGAACCGCGATGGTCAGCCCGAGCGAGCGCAGCAGCACCCGGCGGAACGGCGCGGAGACCACGTCGGAAAGCGCGGCGAGCGCGTCGGCAATCATCGGCTCGGCATCCTGTCGGGTTGGCGGCGCCCGGACGGCGATCCGATCTCACATAGGCAGCGGCCGGGCCGGCTGCAATCGCGCAAGGCTGCGGCGCACCACCTCGCTGCGGGCTGTCGAGCCTCGCCGCGGCGCAACCGGCCGAATGCTGACGAATTAGAAAGGGGAAGAAGGTTGGAGCGGGCGATCGGGATCGAACCGACGACATTCAGCTTGGGAAGCTGACGTTCTACCACTGAACTACGCCCGCACCGCCGACACAACAACGTCCAGCGACGGCGAAGTCAAGAGGCCGGATGCGCGCTGCCGTGCCGACGCGGCAGGGCAGCGCGCTCGGGCCGCATCAATCGAACGTGATGCCGGGACGATCCCGCTCGGGCTTTGCTGCGCCGCCTCTTCTGTTACCTTCTGCCCGCTCCAGCATGATGACGGCCTTTGCCGATGAACGACCTGTCCCATTCCGCCGACTTCGTCCCGCTTGATCCCAGGAAGTTCCGCCACCCCGCCATCACCGCGAAGGGGGAGCGGCGGGCCAGCGTCGCGCTGAAGCGGCTGGAGACGCTGTGGTTCAACACCGGCACGCTGTGCAACATCACCTGCGCCAACTGCTACATCGAGTCGAGCCCGACCAATGACCGCCTCGCCTATCTGACCCGGGCGGAAGCCGCCGCCTATCTCGACGAGATTGCCCGGCTCGGTCTGGGAACTGCGGAAGTGGGCTTCACCGGCGGCGAGCCGTTCATGAATCCGGAGATCCTCGGGCTGCTCGAGGAGGCGCTGCGGCGGGGGTTCCGCGTCCTCGTCCTGACCAACGCCATGCAGCCGATGCGCCGGCCGCGGATCGCCACCGGCCTGCTGCGCCTGCGCGAGGAACATGGCGGACGGTTGCTGCTGCGGATCAGCCTCGATCACCCCACCGCCCGGCTGCACGACTCAGAGCGCGGTCAAGGCAGTTTCGACAGGACCGTTGCGGGGATCGACTGGCTGGTCGCCAACGGCTTCTCGATCGCCATCGCCGGCCGCTCGATGTGGGGGGAGGCCGAGCCCGCGGCGCGGGCGGGCTATGCGCGGCTGTTCGCCGAACGCGGCTGGCCGCTGGATGCCAGCGACCGCTCGGCGCTGGTGATCTTTCCGGAGATGGACGCGCGGCGCGACGTGCCGGAGATCACCACGGCCTGCTGGGGCATCCTGAAGGTCTCGCCCGACACGATGATGTGTGCTACCAGCCGCATGGTGGTGAAGCGCAAGGGCGCCGCTCGGCCGGTGGTCGTGCCCTGCACGCTCCTGCCCTACGAGACGGCCTTCGAGATGGGATCGAGCATCGCCGAGTCCCTCGCCGCCGACGGCGGCATGTTCGAGTCGGGTGCCGTTCGGCTCTGCCATCCCCATTGCGCGAAGTTCTGCGTGCTGGGCGGCGGATCCTGCGCGCCGGGCTGACCGGGATCGGTCACCGGACGGCGAACCCTCGGGATTGCCCCCGGCGGCGACCCGCCGCAGTGGCTCGACCTGCGCTGCATCAGCCACGCAGCTTTGCCGTACCAAGCCTTGACGGACGACGCCGTTTCGATCCCAATTCCCGCCGATGCGATGGCCCGGCGCCGGTGTCGGGACGAAGGGGGAACGATGCTGCGATTCGCCGCAAACATCTCGACCATGTTCACCGAGCTGCCGTTCCGCGCCCGCTTCGCGGCAGCGCGAATGGCCGGCTTCCCGGCGGTCGAGTTCCAGTTTGCCTATGATCACGAGCCGGGCGAACTTGCTGCCGAGCTGCAGGTCAACGGTCTCACCCAGGTGCTGCTGAACACGCCGCCGGGCGATTTCGAGGCGGGCGAGCGGGGGCTCGCGGCGCTGCCCGGTCGCGAGCTCGCCTTCGAGACGGCGATGGAGAAGGCATTCGCCTATGCCGATGCGCTCGGCTGCACCATGATCCACGTCATGGCCGGTATCCCGGATGTCAGTGTCGATCCCGACCGGGCGATGCGGACCTTCGTGTCAAACCTCCAGCAGGCTGCCGCCGAGGCGAAACGGCACGGCGTGACGCTGCTGATCGAGCCGATCAACCGGCGCGACGTGCCGGGCTATTTCCTGTCCCGCAACGAGACCGCCCGCCGGGTCATCGAGACGGTCGCCGCCGACAATCTCGGCCTGCAGTTCGACGTCTATCACCGGCAGATCGTCCAGGGCGACCTCGTTCACGGCCTGCGCGAGGATTTCGACATCATCCGCCACATTCAGATCGCGAACCCGCCGGAGCGGACCGATCCGGGTCAGGGGGAGATAAATTTCGATTGCATCTTCAAGGAGATCGCGGCGCTCGGCTACAAGGGCTGGATCGGCTGCGAATACACCCCGAAGGGCCGCACCCTCGACAGCCTTGCCTGGTACGAACCGTTCAGGCCGTTGCGCAAGCCGTCCTGACATCGGCCCTGGACCGCATGGCGGCCGGTCAGGGTGCTGCCCAGACCGGCCGCAGCGGGCCTGCTTCCTGTGATCCGGACCAGCCGTCGTCGCAGATCATCCCGGCGGCGATCCGTCCGAGAGCGATGCAGGATTTCGCCGCATAGCCATTGCAGCCGAGCGCGATGCCGATCCGCTCCCAGCCCGGCACCCGGCCGATGAACGGGCGGCCGCTGACTGTTTCGACAAGGGCGCAGGGCTCGGTGCGCCAGCGCGCGGCCGACAGCGCGGGAAACACCGTCAGCACCTCCGCGCGGATGCGCCGCGCTTCCTCCTGCGAGCCGCCGGACTGGAACCAGTCCCGCACCGCCGCACCGTCGGGCAACGGGCTGTCGATGCAACCGTTGCCGGCCTTCAGCCACAGCCCGCCGCCCGGATAGGGCACCGGCGCCACACCATAGAAGGACGTGTCGGGCGCTGCCGGGTCGAGGCCGACAATGAAGCTCGGCATTGCCCGGAACTGCGGATCGTCCGCCGCCACCTCGAACAGTACGACGGTGCGGCCGACAGGCTTCAGGTCCGGCAGCACCGGCACGAGCCGGCGGTCGCGGGCATGCGGACCGGTCGCGACCAGCACCCGCCCGCAGGCGACCCGCTCGCCCGACGCCAGGGCGACCTCGGCCCCGCCCGGACCGGTGGCCACGGCCGTCGCTTCCGTCTCGATCAGCCTGGCGCCGGCGCGCAGCGCGGCCACCTTCAGCGCCGCGACCTTGCGGCGCGGATTGACATGGCCGGCCGGTGCGGCTTCCCAGAGCACCGCGACGCCCTCGTGCGTTGCGAAGGCCGGGCAGCGGGCAGCCAGCTCGCGCCCGTCGATCTCCTCGACCGCCGCGCCGAGCGCCCTGGCGGCTGCCCGCGCCCGCGCCAGTCCCGGCGATCCGGCCGGCGCGACGCGGACGGACCCGACCGGATGATGGAAGCGGATGCCGCTCGCCGCCTCGATGTCGGGGTAGCAGGCGATCGATTCCGCGGCCCAGCCCGCCCACAGCGGGTCGGGATCGGCGATCCGCGTGATGCGCCCCTCGTCGTAATGGCTGGCGAAGGGCCCAGTGGCCGTGGCCTTGTCGTCAGGCTCGCGCGGACCGATCAGCGTGACCGAGACGCCGGCCCTGGCCAGAGCCAGCGCTGCCGAGGCGCCGATCATGCCGGCGCCGATCACCACGATGTCGGGGCGCATCATCCGGAAGCGTCCTGTACCGCCGGTCCATCGGGCGGATCACGGCGCGGCGGCGAGCCGCTCGGCCCTTTGCCGCTCCACTTCCTGGCGCTTGGTGATCAGCGACGCGGAGACGACGCCGACCGTGACGACGGCGATCAGCACCGTCGAGACGGCGTTGATCTCGGGCGTCACCCCGAGCCGGACCGATGAATAGATCCGCATCGGCAGCGTCGTCGCCCCGGGCCCGGTGGTGAAGCTGGCGATGACGAGATCGTCCAGCGACAGGGTGAAGGCCAGCATCCAGCCCGCGATGACAGCCGGCAGGATGATCGGCAGGGTGACGACGAAGAACGTCTTGAAGGGCGGACAGCCGAGATCCATCGCCGCTTCCTCGAGCGAACGATCGAAGGTGACGAGGCGCGACTGCACGACGACCGCGACGAAGCACATCGAGAAGGTGATGTGGGCGATGGTGACGGTCCAGAAGCCGCGATCGAAGTTGATCGCGACGAACAGCAAGAGCAGCGACAGGCCGGTGATCACTTCCGGCATTACCAGCGGGGCATAGACCATGCCGGAGAACAGCGTGCGGCCGGCGAAGCGCCCGTGCCGGACGAGCGCGATCGCCGCCAGCGTGCCGAGCACGGTGGCGATCGAGGCCGACAGCAATGCAACCCGCAGCGTCACCCAGGCGGCGTCGAGAAGCTGCTGGTTCTGCAGCATCGCCACGTACCATCGGGTCGACCATCCGGCCCAGATCGCCACGTTGCGTCCGGCGTTGAACGAGTAGATCACCAGCAGGATGATCGGGATGTAGAGGAACGCGAAGCCGAGCGTGATCGACACCACGTTGAACAGGGTGGGGCCCTTCCTCATCGCTCGCGCTCCTGCTGGCGCTGCTGCATGTTCTGGAAGATCACGATCGGCACGACCAGGATGAGAAGCAGCACGACGGCAACCGCTGAGGCGAGCGGCCAGTCGCGGTTGGCGAAGAACTCCGCCCACAGCGTCTTGCCGATCATCAGCGTGTCGGAGCCGCCGAGCAGATCGGGGATGACGAACTCGCCGACCGCCGGGATGAAGACGAGCAGGCAGCCGGCGATCACGCCGGGCAGCGACAGCGGGAAGGTGACCACCCAGAACGCCTTCAGCGGCGGACAGCCGAGATCGGCGGCCGCCTCCAGCAGCGTGTCATCCATCCTCTCCAGCGCGGCATAGAGCGGCAGCACCATGAATGGCAGATAGGAATAGACGATGCCGATATAGACAGCGGTGTTGGTCGACAGGATCGTCAGCGGACTGTCGATCAGGCCGAGCCATGACAGGAAGGAGTTGAGCAGGCCCTCGCGGCTGAGGATGCCAATCCAGGCGTAGACCCGGATCAGGAAGCTCGTCCAGAACGGCAGGATGACCAGCATCACGAGCGTCGGCCGCCACGCCCGCGGCGCGCGGGCCATGCCGTAGGCGATCGGGTAGCCGATCGCCAGCAGCAGCGCCGTCGACACTCCGGCGATCCACAGGCTCGACAGGTAGGAGCGGATGTACAGGTCGTCGGTGGTCAGGAAGACGTAGTTGTCGAAGGAGAGCTGCCTGATGCTCTCCCACAGTCCGGAAAGCCCCTCCGCCAGGTCAAAGACTGGCACATAGGGCGGCATCGCGATCGCTGTCTGCGACAGCGAGATCTTCAGGACGATCAGAAACGGCGCGAGAAAGAAGGCGAGCAGCCAGAGATAGGGAACGAGGACGACGAGGCCCTTCGCGCGAACCGGGGATCTGGAGCCGGTCTCGGCCATCGCGCCCCTCACTTGGTCAGCACGATGCCGGCATCGTCCGGCCAGGACACATACACCGTATCGTCCCAGCCGATCGGCCGCTCGACGAGCCGGGTCTGGTTGGCGACGGCGGACTTGATGATCTGCCCGCCCGGAAGCCGGACGTGATAGATCGACAGGTCACCGAGATAGCCGATGTCCCAGACCTCGCCCTTCACGCAGTTGCGCGTTGCTGCCTCGGGCGCGTCGAGCGAGATGCGCATCTTCTCCGGCCGGATCGCAAGCCACGCCGTGTCACCCGTCGTCGCGGGCAGGTCGCCGTCGTGGATCGCCACGATCGGACATGGCACGTCGTTGCTGACGAGTTCCACGTCGTTCCTGCCGATCCGGCTGATCCGGCCTTCGAGGAAGTTCACGTTGCCGATGAAGTCGGCCACATAGCGCGAGTTCGGATACTCGTAGATCACGGCCGGCGTTGCCACCTGCACCAGCTTGCCGTGGTCCATCACCGCGATCCGGTCGGACACGGTCATCGCCTCCTCCTGGTCGTGGGTGACGATGACGAAGGTCAGGCCGGTCTGCTGCTGCAGGTCCATCAGCTCGAACTGCGTCTCCTCGCGCAGCTTCTTGTCCAGTGCGCCGAGCGGCTCGTCGAGCAGCAGGACCTTCGGGCGCTTGGCGAGCGAGCGGGCGAGCGCGACGCGCTGGCGCTGGCCCCCCGAGAGCTGGTGCGGCTTGCGCCGCGCGAAGGGCTCGAGCTTGACCAGCTTCAGCATCTCCGCGACGCGCGCCTCGATCTGGTCTCTCGGCAAGCCGTCCTGCTTCAGCCCGAAGGCGATGTTCTTCTCCACGCTCATGTGCGGGAACAGCGCATAGGACTGGAACATCATGTTGACCGGGCGCCGGTGCGGCGGCACCGTCGAGATGTCGCTGCCCTCGAGCAGGATGCGGCCCTCGCTCGGCGTCTCGAAGCCTGCCAGCATCCTGAGCAGCGTGGTCTTGCCGCAGCCGGACGGGCCGAGCAGCGCGAAGAACTCGCGTTCGTAGATGTCGAGGCTGAGACTGTCGACCGCGACGAAATCGCCGAACCTCTTGGTGACGCCCTCGAAGCGGATGAACGGCCGGGCGGCCGGGTCCTCCCAGGGCGCGAATGCCCGCTTGATCGGCCCGATGGCCTTCGCCGCCATGTCGTCCCCCGCTTGCGGCCGCAACTGTCAGTCCCGACGTAAAGCGGGCCGGATCGGGATCCGGCCCGCCACTGCCCTGATCAGCTCCCCGACTTGATCCGCGTCCAGGCCCGCGTCACCACCCGCTGCGTGCGCGGGTCGTAGGGCGTGGTCGTGTAGAGTCGCTTCATCGTCTCCTCGTCCGGATAGATCGCCGGATCACCGATCACCTCCTCGTCGAGGAACTGCTGCGATCCCTTGCTGCCGTTGGCGAAGTACACGAAGTTCGAATTCTCCGCCGCGATCTCCGGATCCATCATGAAGTTGATGAAGGCATGTGCCTCCTCGACATGCGGCGCGTCAGCGGGAATCGCGAAGTTGTCGAACCACATCATCGCCCCCTCCTTGGGGATGACGTACTCGATCTCGACGCCCGCATCCGCTTCCGCGGCGCGGTCGCGCGCCTGCAGCACGTCGCCCGACCAGCCAACCGCCAGGCAGATGTTTCCGTTCGCCAGCGCCTCGATATATTCCGAGGAGTGGAACTTCTGGACGTAGGGGCGAACCGTCTCGATCAGCTTCGCCGCGGCCTCGATCTCGTCCGGATCCTTCGAGTCGGGGTCCTTGCCGAGGTAGTTCAGGGCCGCAGGGATCAGTTCGTCGGCCGCATCCAGGAAATAGACGCCGCAGTCCTGGAACTTCGAGATGACCTCCGGCTTGAACACCATGTCCCACGAATTGACGGGCGCGTCGGGCATCCGCTCATTGATTTTCGCCACGTTGTAGCCGATGCCGGTCGTGCCCCACATGTAGTTCACGGCATACTTGTTGCCCGGGTCGTACTTGGCGAGCCGCTGCTCGATCTCGTCCCACTGATATTCGAGGTTGGGCAGTTTCGACTTGTCGAGCGGCTGGAACACGCCGGCCTGGATCTGCCGCATCAGGAAGGTGCCGGTCGGCACCACCACATCGTAGCCGGTGCCGCCGGCGAGCAGCTTGGTTTCCAGGATGTCGTTGGAATCGAAGACGTCGTAGACGACCCGTATCCCCGTGGCCTTGGTGAACTTGTCGAGCACCTCCGGCCCGATGTAGTCGGACCAGTTGTAGACATGGACCACCCGATCCTGGGCGGCGGCCGCGGCTGTCAGCGCGATTCCGGTTGCCAGGGCGGTGGCGAGTGTCTTGAGGATCATCATCGTCTCCTGTCCGGTTGGCGGTCGGTCATTGAGGCGGAGCCGTCTGGCGCGGCCCTTGACGTCGCGGTCGGGGACATCAAATCCCCGAACACGCCGCGGTGCAACAGGAAGCGTCCCGCAGCGCCGCTAGAGATAGGTCTCGTACTCGAGCGGCGAGACATAGGACTCGAAACCGGCCAGCTCCTGCCGCTTGATCTCGGCATAGAAGTCGCGCCATCTGGCGCCGAACGCCTCGGCGACCCAATCGGATCGCTCGAAGCGTTCCAGCGCATGCCGCATCGATGGCGGCAGCGGCTCGGTGGCCACCGCCTTCACGTCCCCATCGACGGGCGCCGGCAGTGGCAGGTCCGCGGCAAGGCCGCGCTCGATGCCGGCGAGGATCGCCGCCAGCACCAGCTGCGGATTCGCGTCGGCGCCTGCCACACGGTGCTCCAGTCGCCGCGCTGGCCCGGACCCGCGCGGAAGCCGCACCGCGACGTAGCGGTTGTTCTCCGCCCACAGCGCCTTCGACGGCGAATAGGCGCCGTTGAGGCGACGGAAGCCGTTGTAGCTCGACACCAGCATCAGCGTCGCAGCATGCATGGTATCAAGCAGCCCGGCGACCGCACGCCGCAGCAGCGTCTCGCCGTCCGGGCGCTGGCCGAACACGTTGCGGCCGTCGCCATCGACGAGACTGACATGGGCGTGCATGCCGTTGCCGGCTCGATCGGCGAACGGCTTGGCCATGAACGAGGCGCGCAGGCCGCGCCGACGCGCCACCTGCCGGATGATGCGGCGCAGCAGGAGCGCCTGGTCCGCCGCCGCAAACGGATCGCCGACATGCACCAGATTGATCTCGAACTGGCCTGGTGCGGCCTCCGAGATGATGGTGTCGGTGGGCACGTCGAAGGCCTGTGCCGCCTGCTCGATCTCGGCGAACAGGTCGCCATAGGCCCTGAGGTCGGAGACGGAGTAGATGTTGGTGCGGTCGGGGCCGAGCCCTTCGATCACCGGCAACGGCGCGCCGCCGCGCCGGACCTCGGACGGCCGGGTGTCGTCGAACAGGTAGAATTCGAGCTCGAAGGCGACCACCGGCCTGAAGCCGCGCGCGGCGAGCCGATCCACCGCCGAGGCGAGCACCGTACGCGGATCGGCGAAGAACGGCGAGCCGTCCTCGTCGTCCATGCGCAACATCACCTGCGCCGTCGGCCGCGCCGTCCACGGCACCCGCCGGAGACTGCCGGGTACGGGCCGGCAGATGCCATCACGGTCCCCGGTCTCGTGGTAGAGGCCCGTCGCGACCACGTCGCCGCCCCAAGCGTCCAGGGCGAACACCGACTTGGCCAGCGCCAGGCCGTCGCGGAACAGGCCCTCGAGATGGCCGACAGGCACCCACTTGCCGCGGAACACGCCGTTGGTATCCGGCAGCAGCAGCTCCACGATCTCGATGTCGGGGTTGGCGGCAAGAAAACGCGCGGCCTCGCCAACCTGGGGCAGCGGTTCGAGTCGGGGCTTGGGATCTGCCATGCGGCGGGCTGGTTGCGACGCGATACGGATTCTGGAATGATCGACCCCGATTGTGATCACGCGAGAGAGGGCTGTCAACGTGACGGAGGCGAAAACCGACACGCTGATGCGCGAGACCATGCACGAGCGGGTCTACCGCGAGTTGCGCGCTCGGCTGATCGGCGGACGGGTCGTCCCGGGGCGGCCGGTGACGCTGCGCGGGCTGGCGGCCGAACTCGGCGTCAGCCCGATGCCGGTGCGCGAGGCGGTCAGTCGTCTGGTCGCGGAGCGGGCGCTGGTGATGACCGCCAACCGCCGGATCGCGGTGCCGCAGATGACGCAGGCGCGCTTCGACGAGCTGGTGATCGCCCGTGAGCGGCTGGAGCCGGAGGCCGCCCGGCGCGCCCTCACCACCCTGACGCGCAGCGACGTCGCACGGCTCAGGAAGATCGACGACGAACTCGAGCGGCATCTGGCCAATGGCAATGTCGAGGGCTACGTTGCGGCCAATCACGCGTTTCACTTCGCCATCTACCGGGCCGTTCCCTCCGATGTCCTGGTGCCGCTGATCGAGAGCCTGTGGCTGCAGTTCGGGCCGTTCATGCGGCTTGTCTACGGCCGCGTAGGCACCGGTTGGCTGGTGGATTATCACGAGCAGGCGATTGCCGCGATTCTCGCCCGCGACGCCGACGCGCTGGCCGAGGCGATCCGCTCGGACATTCTCGATGGCATGCGCCACATCGGCTCGAGCGTGTTCGAGGACGCCGCCGAACCTGGCCTCAGGCTGCGTGCGCGTTGAACGGCGAGCCGATTGACATTGCGGTTTTGTGATCACAGAATCCGCGACACTGTTCTGAGACACTGTTCTGACAAGGAGAGGTGCCCTTCGTCGCGGGCCGAGGGTCTGCGGCGCGCCGGGCCACGGTCATGCCGAGAAAGAAGGTCGCCCAGACGACGCTCGATTCCCCGCGCGGGGTAGCCTCCGCGGAGGAGGCGAAGGCATGGATGGCGTCGCGCCGCATCGACGACGTCGAATGTATCGTGCCGGACCAGTCCGGGGTGGCACGCGGCAAGCTGATGCCGGCCTCGAAGTTCTTCACCGGCCGGGTCATGAACATGCCGGAGTCGATCTTCTATCAGACCATCACCGGCGACTATCCGCAGCTGGCCGATGTCGCCAAGCTCGATTCCGCCGACGGCGACCTGCAGTTCAATCCCGACTTCTCGACGCTGTGCATCGTCCCCTGGGAGGACGAGCCGACGGCCCAGGTCATCCACGACGCCTTCCACCGCGACGGCCGCCCGGTCGAGCTTGCGCCGCGCCACGTGTTGAGGCGGGTCCAGCGCGCCTTCGAGATGCGCGGCTGGAAGCCGGTGGTGGCGCCTGAGATCGAGTTCTACCTCGTCAAGCCGAACACCGATCCGGACTATCCGCTGGAGCCGCCGATCGGCCGGTCCGGCCGGGCCGAGACCGGGCGCAAGTCGTTCTCGATCTCGGCGGTCAACGAGTTCGATCCGCTGTTCGACGACATCTACGACTATTCCGAGGCGCAGGGTCTGGCGATCGACACGCTGATTCACGAGGAGGGCGCCGCGCAGATGGAGATCAACCTGCGTCACGGCATTCCGCTCGAACTCGCCGACCAGGTATTCCTGTTCAAGCGGACGATCCGCGAGGCGGCGCTGAAGCACAACATCTATGCCACCTTCATGGCCAAGCCGATCGCCCACGAGCCCGGCAGCGCCATGCATATCCACCAGTCGATCATCGACGAGGAAACCGGCCGCAACGTCTTCTCCAACGAGGATGGCGACCCGACGCCGGAATTCTTCTCCTTCATCGCCGGCCTGCAGGAATATCTGCCGGCGGTCATGTGCATGCTCGCCCCTTACGTGAATTCCTATCGGCGCCTGGCGCGCTTCACCGCCGCACCGATCAACATCCACTGGGGCTATGACAACCGTACCGTCGGCATCCGGATTCCCCCCTCCAAGCCGGAGGCCCGGCGCGTCGAGAACCGGGTACCGTCCTCGGACGCCAATCCCTATCTGGCGATCGCTGCCTCGCTCGCCTGCGGCTGGCTCGGCATCGAGAACGGCCTGACGCCGAGCGAGCCGATCAAGGGATCGGCCCGCCACCTTCCCTACGACCTGCCGCGCGGCCTTCTGGAGGCGGTCGCCGCGTTCGAGGAATGCGAGCCGCTGCGCGAGGTCTTCGGCGACACCTTCGTGACCGTCTACGCAGCGATCAAGCAGGAGGAGTTCGAGACGTTCATGCGGGTGATCAGCCCGTGGGAACGCGAGCATCTGCTGCTCAACGTGTGAGCCGCCATGTCACATCCGGCTTTCATCATCCCGGAGGGAGCAGGCGAATGCGCGCCCAGGTCCGGGATCGGGATGCAGCGACCGTCGGCGGCGTCCCGGATCCGGTTCGATCGGCCGCGAGCCGATCGCCGGGATGACGAGGGATCCCTAACGAACCGACGCTTCGGCATCAGACACCGGCAGGAACCGACATGACCCACGCCCCGAATCTCTCCACCGCCGACTACCAGCGCATCGACGCCGCCCACCACCTGCATCCCTTCACGGATTTCAAGGCGCTGAACGCGGAACGGTCGCGGGTGATGACTCGTGGTGACGGGGTGTGGATCTGGGACACCGACGGCAACCGCTATCTCGACGGCATGGCCGGGCTGTGGTGCACCCAGATCGGCCACGGCCGCCGCGAGATCGCCGATGCCGTGCACCGGCAGATGCTGGAGCTCGAGTTCTACAACACCTTCTTCAAGACGACGCATCCGCGCGCCGCGGAACTGGCCGAAGTGCTCGCCGAGCTGACCCCCGAGGGGCTCAACCACGTCTTCTTCACCGGCTCCGGCTCCGAGGCCAACGATACCGTCTTCCGCATGGTCCGCCGCTACTGGACGCTTGCCGGCAAGCCGGACAAGCAGATCATCATCGGGCGCAGATATGGCTATCACGGCTCGACCGTGGCCGCCGCCGCGATGGGTGGCATGGCCGGCATGCACGAGCAGGCCGGCATGGTGCCCGGCGTCCATCACATCACCCCGCCCTACTGGTTCGACTTCGGCGGGGACATGAGTCCGGACGAGTTCGGAATCTGGGCGGCGCGGGAACTCGAGCGGGCGATCGACGAACTCGGCGAGGGCAATGTCGCCGCCTTCATCGCCGAGCCGATCCAGGGCGCCGGCGGCGTGCTGATTCCGCCGGAGACCTATTGGCCGGAGATCCGTCGCATCTGCGCCGAACGGGAAATCCTTCTGGTCGTCGACGAGGTGATCTGCGGTTTCGGCCGGACCGGCAACTGGTTCGGCTCCGACACCTACGGGTTGAAGCCGGATCTGATGCCGATCGCCAAGGGGCTGTCGTCGGGATATCTGCCGATCGGAGGCGTGATGGTCTCCGATCGAGTCTGCGAATATCTGATCGGCGATGGCGGCGAATTCTTCCATGGCTTCACCTATTCCGGCCATCCCGCCTCCTGCGCGGCCGCGCTCGCCAATCTCCGGATCATGCGCGAGGAGAAGGTCGTCGAGCGTGCGGCGAGCGAGGCGGCGCCGTATCTGCAGGCGAAATGGCTCGCCTTCGCCGACCACCCGCTGGTGGGCGAAGCGCGCATGAAGGGGCTTGTCGGCGCGCTGGAACTCGTTCCCCGCAAGCCGAGCCGCCGCGACCGCTTCGCACCGGTCGGCGACGTCGGCACGATCGCCCGCGACATCTCGTTCAACAACGGTCTCGTCATGCGTGCCGTGCGCGATGCCCTGATCATCTCCCCGCCGCTGGTCATCACCCGCGAGGAGATCGACGAGCTCGCAAGACGCGTCGAGAAGACGCTCGACGACACCCATGCGGAGCTGAAGAAGCGGGGCTGGCTCGTCTAGTCTCGTCCGCGAGGGACCGGTGCGCTCGTCCTGCCGTCATCCCGTTCCGTCTCAACCCGGAATCGGCGCTGCCGACCCTGGCGATCGGCGCGCGGTGCGCTTGGGTGCGTGGTCTGCCGATCCCGGGGCTCCGCGTTGCTCTGCCCGGGATCGCGGCAACGGGGCGGGCATTCCTCGGGGCACGGCGTGCCGGCTGCGAACAAGTTCGCCATGACAGCCCCCTATCCCCCCGATTCCTGGTACGTCGCGACGGCCGATCTGCTGCCGCCATTTCCGGCGCTCGATGGCGATACCGACGCCGATGTCGCCATCGTCGGCGGCGGCTACACTGGCCTGTCGGCGGCGCTGCATCTGGCGGAGCGGGGCGTCGATGTGGTGCTGCTCGAGGAGAATCGTGTCGGCTGGGGTGCCTCGGGGCGCAACGGCGGCCAGCTCCATTCCGGCCAGCGTCGCGACGTGGCGTGGCTGGAGCGGACGCTGGGGCGCGAGCAGGCGCAGCGTCTGTGGGCTCTGGCCGAGGAGGCAAAGGCGCTCGTCCATGACCTGATCGCCCGCCACGCGATCGAGTGCGCCTGGCGGCCGGGCCTGTTCCACGCCGTTCACAAGCCGCGCCACGTCGCCGGCGAACGCGCCTATGTCGAGAAGCTCAGGCGCGACTATGCCTATGCCGACATCGCCTGGGTCGAGCGCGACGCGCTGGCCGAGGCGCTCGGCACGGCCGTCTATTTTGGCGGCTGGCGCGACGCGGGGGCGGGGCATCTGCACCCGTTGAACTTCGCGTTGGGCCTCGCGCGTGCCGCGGCCGGCGCCGGCGCGCGCATCCATGAGGGCGTCCGCGTCCGCAGGCTCGAAGCCGCCTGCGGCCGCCATCTGCTGACCACCGCCACCGGTCGGGTGTCCGCCGAGACGGTGATCCTCGCCGGCAACGGCTATCTCGACGGCATCGATGCAGACCTGGAGTCGCGCGTGATGCCGATCAACAACTACATCCTGACCACCGAACCGATCGGCGCGGGCATTCCGGGCGGCATCCTGCAGGGCGGCGAGGCGGCCTCGGACTCCCGGTTCGTCGTCTATTACTGGCGGCCGACCGCCGATGGCCGGCTGCTGTTCGGCGGCGGCGAAACCTATTCGCGGCGCCATCCGGCTGATATCCGTGCCTTCGTGCGTCGTCACATGCTGCGGCTCTATCCCCGGCTCGAGAGCGTCCGGATCGACCACGCCTGGGGCGGAACGTTGGCGGTGACCGCCCGGCGCCTGCCCTATCTGCGCCGCCACCGGCCCGGCGTCTATGTCGGCGCCGGCTTCTCCGGTCAGGGCGTCGCCATCGCGCCCTATGCTGGCCGGATCCTGGCCGAGGCGATCCTTGGGTCGCCCGGCCGGCTCGATGCCTTTGCCGCCTTGCCCTGTCCGCCGTTTCCCGGCGGCAGATGGCTGCGGGCTCCGACGCTCGTCGCGGCGATGACGTGGTTCGCCCTCCGTGACCGGCTGTAGGCCGCACGACAGGAACGCGCGGACCCGCGGTTCATGACGTCCGCCATCGCCCGCCGTGACGGCGGGCGAGCTCGTCAGCGCGAGACGCCTGGTGCACCCTTCCGCCAGTCGCGATGCTTTGCGCTGGCGCCGATCGCGGCGGCGGACTCGGTCAGCTTGACCGATCAGGCCGTCATCGCCGCCGGTGCCGGGAAGATCACGACCAGTTCCCGTGCGCTCGTCCCCTTCCCTGTCGGCGCGGCCCGCTACACGACGTTCGTCGTCGCGTACCGTCGTCGGCGGGCCCGGCGTGACCGAGGATGGGCCTGCCCGTGGCGGTTCAGTTGGGCTGTGTCGTCGGGCGCACCACGATCTCGGTCGGGCTGACGCGCGGCGGCTGCGTCACCGCGTAGAGGATCGCCGCGGCGATGTCGGCCGGGGACAGCGGTGTCATCGATCCCATGAACTGTTCGAACGAGGCCTTCATCGTCGCATCGGGGATGTGGGCGGTGATCTCGGTCGCGACGAAGCCGGGCAGGATGGTGGTCACCCGGGTGCCATCGGCAATCAGCTCCTTGCGCAGCGTTTCCGCGAAGACGTGGATCGCCGATTTCACCCCGGCGTAGACGGCATTGCCCGGGGTGCAGAAGCGGGCGCCGAGCGAGCCGATGAAAACCAGATGGCCGCCCCCCGTCGCCCGCATCGGTTCGATCGCTGCCCGGGCGGCCAGGACGGGGGTGAGGAAATTGAGATCGGTCATCCGCCTGAGGTCGGCCGGATCGGCGGAGCGCAGTGGCGAGGACAACATGGATCCGGCATTGTTGACCAGGATGTCGAGCCGGCCGTGCCGTCGGGCGACATCGGCAACGACGCCGGCCAGCGCCGAGGGATCGTAGAGGTCGGCCGCATGCACACTGGCGCCGCCGCCGATCTCGGCGGCCAGAGCCTCGAGCCGCTCGCGGCGGCGAGCGACCAGCGCCACACGCGCACCGGCGGCGGCCAGCGCGCGGGCCGTGGCTGCGCCGACACCGGCGGAGGCGCCGCTGACGATCGCCACACGTCCGTCCAGCCGAGCCTGCTGCGAACCCATGTGTACCTCCTATCAGAACAGTCATTCGCCGTTCAGAACAATCTGTTGCTGATTAGCGAGGCAGGACTGGCATTGTAAAGTGCAAACCGGCTGCACAGCGTGAACCAGCGCAACCGACGGGTCGCGTCCGACAGGACTTGACGGCACCGCCCACAGCGGCCGCGAATGAGCGAACCGGTCACATGAGAAGACGAAGCTTCGGCGTGAACTTCGAGGCAGGGATCACCCCAAGCCGTTGCGCGCGCTGCGCCGTCGTCCCGAGGCGCCCGTCGAGACGGTCGATGCCGCTTGGATCGCGCCAGACCAGATCGGTGCCCGGTGGGGTACGGTCAGCTCCCGAACCCTGAACGCAGAGGCCGATCCGAGGAATCGCGGCCGGTGCGCAGTCGCCTTCCGAATCCCGGATGGCGAGCACCACGCTGTGTCGGGCGTATGCCGCAAGATCGTTCCGACCCGTTAGCTGGTGTTCGGCTGGGCCTGGCGGATGATGCCCGCGCGCCAATCGCAGCGCCCTGTCCGTCTCGCTCCCGATGGCGATGCCGGCGGCCGCCGCCGATCACCACGAAGCCGGCAAGGGCGGCGTCGGTCGTGATCGGCGTCAGATGCAACGCCCACCGTCCACCTCGAGCGCCACCCCGGTGATGAATTCCGCCTCGTCGGAGGCAAGCCACAACGCCGCATTGGCCACGTCGCGCGGCGTCGACAATCGGCCGAGCGGGATGGTGGAGATGAACTGGGCCCGCTTTTCCGGCGTGTCCTCGCCCATGAACAGGTGAAGCATTCCGGTCTCGCCGGCGACCGGACACAGGCAGTTGACGCGGATCCTCTTCGGCGCGAGCTCGATTGCCATCGACTTGGTGGCGGTGATCACCCAGCCCTTGGTGGCATTGTACCAGACCAGTCCGGGGCGCGGGCGGATGCCGGCGGTCGAGGCGGTGTTGATGATGACGCCGCCGCGCTCCGCCATCATCGGCACGGCGCGGATGCAGGCGAGGTAGATCGCCTTGGTATTGACCGCGAGCACCCGGTCGAACGTCGCCTCGTCGACCTCGGTCATCGGCATGTTGCGGTGCGAGGCGCCGGCATTGTTGACGAGAATGTCGAGCGGTCCGTACTGGGCGGCCGCCTTCAGCATCGCGTCGATGTCGAGCGGGTCGGTGACGTCGGCCTCGACCGCGACCGCGTTCGCACCGATCTCGCCGGCCACCCGCTCGGCGCCCTCGCCGTTCATGTCCGCGACCACGACGCAGGCCCCTTCCTCGGCGAACCGCTTGGCCATGCCCTCGCCGAATCCCGATGCCGCCCCGGTGATTACCGCAACCTTGCCCTCCAGCCGTCCTGCCATGCCTGCGCCTCCCTGACGTGGTCGCAACCCTCAGCCGCGGACCTGTCAGGCTCTTAACCGGTTCGATGCGGCGAGAAAAGCAGCAGCTGTTGCCCCCGCCGATCGGCATTGGTCGCCCCGTCGATTTTCAATCATTCGATTGACTAATTCAATCGAACGACATAGAGTCGCTGCGTGGAGTTTCCGCCAATGACCGACGACTCCGAGATCCCGTCGCCGCAGGGCGCACCCCGTCGCCGCGCCTCGCCACGCGTGTCTGGCCGCGCCGCTGGAGCGACCCGCGACCGGCTCATCGATGCCGCACTCGATGCCTTCGGCCGATACGGCTTCGATGCCGCCTCGACCCGCGAGATCGCTCGCCTTGCCGGGACCAACCTTGCGGCAATCCCCTACCATTTCGGCGGCAAGGAGGGCCTGCACATCGCCGTCGCCCGCCATATTGCCGACGAGGTGCATGGCAGGCTCGGTGGCGTCGTCGATCAGGCCGAGGCGGCGCTCTCGGCGGGCACCATCGACCCGCCGGCGGCGCGCGTCATGCTGCATGCTCTCCTCGACAGCGGCGCGGCGATGATCCTCGGCCATCCCGAGGCGGCGCGCTGGGCGCCGTTCATCATCCGCGAGCAGGCGCAACCCTCGGCCGCCTTCGACGTGATCTATGACGGCTTCATGGGTCGCGCCCATGTGGTGGCGACCCGACTGTTCGCGATCGCCACCGGCCGCCCGGCCGAGGCTGAGGCGACGATCGTCCGGGTGTTGGGGCTGTTCGGGCAGCTGATCGTGTTCCGGATGGCCCGGGCGCTGGTCGAGCGGCGGCTCGGCTGGACAGACTACGGGCCAGGCGAGATCGCGCTGGTGACGGCGATGCTGCACGAGCATCTCGACGCCATGCTCGATGCGCAGCGCGAGGCGGAGGCGAAGCGATGACGGGGCTGCGCATGCTCCTGCTCGGCCTTGTTGCCGCCGGTCTCGGCGGCTGCTGGTGGGATGAGCCGGCCGGCACGTTCCAGGGGTATGTCGAGGGGGATTTCCTCGATGTCGGAGCCGAGGAGACGGCGCGTCTCGTTGCGCTCGAGGTGCGGCGCGGCGATCAGGTCGAGGCCGGTGCGGTGCTGTTCCGCCTCGATGATGCCGATGCCGCCGCCGAGCGCCGCGAGGCGATCGCACGGCTCGACCAGGCGCGCGCCCAGCTCGCCGATCTGCGCACCGGCAAGCGTCCGGAGGAACTCGCCGTGCTCGAAGCCCAGGCCGAGGAGATCGCGGCGAGCCTGGACCTCGCCGAACGCGACCTCAAGCGGTACGAGACCCTGCACGAGGCCAGCGTCGTTTCGGACGCGCGGGCCGAGACGGCGCGCGAGCGCTTCGCGGTGCTCAGCGCCCGTCTCAAGGCGATCGAGGCGCAGCTCGAGGTGGCGAAACTCCCCGCCAGGCCAGACGCCATCGCGGCCGCCGGCCAGAATGTCGCCGCAGCCGAGGCCGTACTGGCCAGAATCGACGCCCGGCTTGCCCGGTTGAACGGCATCGCGCCGATGTCGGGCAGCATTCAGGACATCTTCTTCGAGCCTGGCGAGGTGGTTCCCGCAGGCCGCGCCGTGGTGTCCCTGCTGCCGCCCGAGAATCTGAAGGTGCGCTTCTTCGTTCCCGAAACCGACCTGTCGCGCGTCGTTCTCGGCGGCCGCGTCGACATCGCCTGCGATTCCTGTGTCGAGGCCATTCCGGCGCGCGTGAGCTTCGTTGCCCGCGAGGCCGAGTTCACGCCGCCGGTGATCTACTCGGTCGAGGCACGCGCGAAGCTCGTCTACATGGTCGAGGCGACCCCCGACGACGTCGGGCCGCTGAAGGTCGGCCAGCCTGTCGATGTGCGGCTTGCGCCATGACCGCCACGCCCAGTCCCGCCGACAACGGCAATGCCATCTCGGTCAGGGGGCTGACCAAGCGGTTCGGGTCGAAGACCGTCGTCGACCATGTCGATCTCGATGTCCGCCGCGGCGAGATCGTCGGTTTCCTCGGCCCAAACGGATCAGGCAAGACCACGACCATCCGGCTGATCTGCGGGCTGCTCAGCCCGGATGCCGGCGAAGGTGTCTGCCTCGGCTACGACATCCGCACCCAGTCGGCGCTGATCAAGGCCGAGACCGGGTACATGACCCAGCGATTCTCGTTCTACGAGGATCTGACCATCCGCGAGAACCTCGATTTCGTCGCCCGGCTCTACGACCTGCGACCGCGCCGCGAGACCGTCGACGCGACACTCGACCGCCTCGGTCTCGCCGACCGCCAGCATCAGCTCGCCGGCCAGCTGTCGGGGGGCTGGAAGCAGCGGCTGGCGCTGGCCGCCTGCGTCATGCACCATCCGAAGCTGCTGCTCCTCGACGAGCCGACGGCCGGCGTCGATCCCAAGGCGCGGCGCGAGTTCTGGGACGAGATCCACGATCTTGCCGCCGGGGGTCTGACGGTGCTGGTCTCGACCCATTACATGGACGAGGCGGAACGCTGTCATCGCATCGTCTACATCGCCTACGGGACGATCGTCGCCCGCGGCACGGTCGACGAGGTGGTGGCAAGCTCCGGCCTGAAGACCTGGGTGATTCGCGGCGACGGCTCGGCCCGGCTGATGGCGGAGCTGCGCCGTCTGCCCGGTGTCGAGCAGGTTGCCCCGTTCGGTACCGACATCCATGTGGTCGGCTCCGATGCGGCTGCCCTCGAGACGGCTGTCGCCACGATCGCCCGCCAACACGGGCTGAAGGCCGCCCCGGGCGAGACCAGCCTCGAGGACGTCTTCATCCGCCTGATGACCGAAGCCCAGGCTCGGGAACGGTGATGCGCACCGCCTGTCCGCCGCGCCACCGGCCTGCGCTCGGCATCGGACGCCCAGGCCCGTCGGGAGCGTTCGCATGAGCCGTGCTGTCTCGCTGTCGCGCATCAGCGCGATCCTCCTGAAGGAACTGATCCAGATGCGGCGCGACAGGTTGACCTTCGCGATGATGGTCGGCATCCCGATCGTGCAGCTCGTCCTGTTCGGCTTCGCCATCAATACCGATCCGAAGCATCTGCCGGCGGCAGCGATCGTCGAGGATGCCAGCCGCTTCGGCCGGGCCGTCCTTGCTGCGATGCGCAACTCCCGCTACTTCGATTTCGTCGCCGATGCCGAAAGTGAGGCTCGCGCCGCCGACATGCTGGCGCGGGGCGAGGTCGCCTTCGTCGTCACCGTGCCGGCCGATTTCGGCCGCGATCTCGTCCGCGGCGCGCGGCCGCAGCTGCTGCTGCAGGCCGACGCCACCGATCCGGCGGCCGCCTCCAACGCGGTCGGCGCCATCGCCGAGATCGTCCGCTCCGGACTCGCCCACGATCTCAGGGGACCGTTCGAGGCGCTGAAGGCGGGGCAGCCGCCGGTCGATGTGGTGGTCCACCGCATGTACAACCCCGAGGGCATCACCCAGTACAACATCGTTCCCGGTCTGCTCGGCGTGGTGCTGACCATGACCACGATCCTGATGACGGCGATGGCGCTCACCCGCGAGCTCGAGCGCGGCACAATGGAGAACCTGCTGGCAATGCCGGCCCGGCCGGCCGAGATCATGGTCGGCAAGATCCTTCCCTATATCGGGCTCGGATTCATCCAGGTCGGCGTCATCCTCGCTGCCGCCTGGACGATCTTCACCGTGCCGATGCTGGGCTCCCTCGCCGTGCTGCTCATTGCCCTCCTCGTCTTCATCGCCGCCAACGTCACGCTCGGCTACACCTTCTCGACGCTCGCCCGCACGCAGATGCAGGCGATGCAGATGACGTTCTTCTTCTTCCTGCCGTCGATCCTGCTGTCGGGCTTCATGTTCCCGTTCCGCGGCATGCCCGTCTGGGCGCAGTGGATCGGCGAGGCGCTGCCGCTTACCCACTTCCTGCGCATCGTCCGCGGCATCGTCCTGAAGGGCAACGGGATGCCGGAAATCCTGCTGGAACTCGGCGCCATCGCAGCCTTTCTGGCCGCCGTGGCGACGATCGCGCTGCTCCGATACCGCCGCACGCTGGACTGATCCGGCATCGGCCCATCCATTCCGGTCGCGGGCCGGCCGGGATGGCCGTCAGGCCGGCCCGCGATCGGGAGGGCGCCACGGTCCGCGCAGACGCTTCCCGATTTCGGCCGCTGGCTTCGTCTCGGCCTGAGGGACAGGGTTCATGCCGGCGACGACGAGGTGAAGCCTTGCATGTCGAGGCGCCTGCGCAGACGCATGCCCGTCCCTAGCCGTGCCGGAACACCACCGTCTTCGTCGTCGAGAACTCGTAGAGCGCCTCGAAGCCCTTCTCGCGGCCGTGGCCGGATTTCTTGCGGCCGCCGAAGGGCAGCTCGATGCCGCCGCCGGCGCCGTAGCAGTTGACGAACACCTGGCCGACCTGAAGCGCCTTCGCCACGCGCATCTGCCGACCGCCGTCCGCGGTCCACACGCCGGCGACGAGGCCGTACTGGCTCGCATTGGCGATGCGAATCGCGTCCGCTTCGTCCGCGAAGGGGAGTGCGGCCAGCACCGGCCCGAACACCTCCTCGCAGGCGAGCCTCGCATCCGCCGGCACCGGGCCGAACAGGACCGGCGCGGCATAGAAACCGCCCTTCGGCGCATCGGCGGCGATCCGGCCCTCGCCGATCAGCGGCAGGCCGGCAGCCTTCGCCTCGGCCACGAACCGCGCCACCCGGTCGCGCTGCCGGGCACTGATCAGCGGCCCGAGGTCGAGATCGGCCTGGTGCGGGCCGGCGACGAGCGCGGCGAAGCGGCCCGCGAGATCGGCGGTCACCTCGTCCCAGATCGATTCCTGGACGAGCAGGCGACTTCCCGCCGAGCAGGTCTGGCCGGCATTCTGGATGATCGCGTTGACGGCGATCGGCAGCGCCGCATCGAGATCGGCATCGGCGAACAGGATCTGCGGCGACTTGCCGCCGAGTTCCAGTGTTGCGCTGATATGGTTGCGGGCGGCCGCCTGCTGCACCAGCGTGCCGACCTCCGGCGAGCCGGTAAAGGAGAGGAAGTCGATGCCGGGATGGCCGGCGAGCGCCGCGCCGGCCTCCTCGCCGAGCCCGGTCACGACATTGATGGCCCCGGCCGGGAACCCGACCTCCAGCGCCAGTTCGGCGAAGCGCAGCACCGACAGGCAGGCGTCCTCGGCGGGCTTGATCACGCAGGCATTGCCCATCGCCAGCGCCCCGCCCACCGAGCGGCCGAACATCTGGGCCGGATAGTTCCACGGGATGATATGGCCAGTGACCCCGTGCGGCTCGCGCAGCGTCAGCGCCATGTGGCCGGCGAGGAACGGCAGAGTGTCGCCATGGATCTTGTCGCAGGCGCCCGCATAGAACTCGAAATAGCGCGCCGCGGCCGTCATGTCGGCCCGACCCTGCCGCATCGGCTTGCCGGTGTCGCGGGATTCGAGCGCGGCCAGTTCGTCGAAATTGTCGAGGATCGCACCGGACAGCTTCATCAACAGTCGGCCGCGCTCGGCGGCGTCAAGCCGGCCCCAGGCACCGTCGAAGGCGGCGCGCGCCGCCGCCACTGCCCGGTCGACGTCCGCTGGTCCCGAGCGCGGGATCGTGGCGAAGGGTTCGCCATCCGAGGGACAGATCACCGCGAGCGTCCGGCGGTCGGCGGCCGGCGAGATCTCTCCACCGACGACGTTGCCCCAGACCTTCGTGTGCGAACGCGATTCGGCTGCCGCCGTCATGTCTTTGACCTCCGCAGTCGCGCGCGATGATGGCACGATAGGACGGCAAATGGCTGGCAACAAGGCGGTTTCGCCGCTACCCGACCCGCCGAAATGGAACAGGCAGCATCCCCCGATGCTGCCTGTCACCCTCGCTCCGGTACTGTCCCCGTCCCGGCGCTGTCCCGTGGTGGTTACCATGTCGTCGCACGGAGGTTAAGACGCCGTTAACACGATTGCCCTGCGCCGGCGACAGCGGCCGCCCCGGCTGGCGGTCGGTCTCGATCACGGCAACCCTCCGATCCCCGTCCCCCGCGTTCTGGCCGGCGAGACATGCGTTACCTTAGCCTTCTTCAATTTCCTCGTCGGCTACCTGATCCTGCATCGCCAGCGGCCGGGGCTCGTCTCGCCCGGTCTCTGCGTCTGCGCCATCGCGCTGCACCTCACGGTCGCTGATCTCGGCCTCCTCCAGGATCACAGGAAGGACTGCCGGCGCCACATCCGTTGGCTCCTTGCAGCGGCTGTCGTGGCCGGCTGGCTCGCGGGCGTGCTGATCGGACTGAGGCCGATCGGCATCGGTTTCCTGTTTGTCCTTCTGGGTGGTGGCGCGGTAGGGACGCCGCACCCCGGCCTGCCACGGCCTTGCGCCTGCAGCAGCCTGCCTCCGCCCGGCCGGGATGACGAGGGCGTGAGAGCGGGCTGTAGCAATTGCTGGACAAGACGACATCGGCGCGCCGTCTGCACGTGCGAGGGATCCGGCAGCCAGGCGGGATCATCGAGTCCGTGACGCGATGAGCCGTCCTAGTACCCCGGCAGCACCAGCACGGTGCGCCGTACCGGCAGGCTGTCGCGCGACAGCAGGACGGACGGTCCGTCGCTTACCTGAACGTCCCAGTTCTCCTCGCCGAGCCGCGACAGGAAGCGGTTCAGCGTCGCGGTACCGAAGAAGTGCATCGGCACCACCAGCGGTACCTGCAGCTGGTCGAGCACCTCGAGCATTCCCTCGATGTCCAGCGTGTAGCTGCCGTCGACAGGGGCGAGCACGACGTCGATGCGTCCGAGCGCGTCGAGGTGCTCCCTGGTGAGCACATGATGCAGGTGGCCGAGATGCAGGATGCACAGCCCGGCCACCTCGAACACGAACATCGAGTTGGCGTCGCGGATCGTTTCGCCCATCCCGCCGCGTATGTTGGTCGTGACGTTGCGCAGCCAGACGTCGTCGACCGTCAGATCGTACCGGGCCGGCGCGCCACCCTCGCCCCAGCCCGGCAGCAGATGCTCGATGCCCGGATCGGGATTGAGCGAGTAGTGGGTGATGTGGGCGCGGTTCATCGTGGCGATGCGCGGGGTCGCGGGCGGGCGGATGGCATCGTTGTAGTCGGTGGCGATGGTCACGCCGGCCGGGCTCTCGATCAGGAAGGTCGCATGGCCGAGAAAGGTGAGCCGGACCTCGCTTTCCGCCTCGCCGTCGGCCTGGGCAAGGCGGAAGGCGGCCGGCACGACGCGCGGCATCTCCCAGGCGATCAGCCTGGGACAGCGTTCGGGCTCGACCGCCTCGGCCCGCTCGGTGTCCGCGCCGGCCGCGAAAGCGGCGAGCAGCATGCCGGCAGCCAGTCGTCCAAGTTTGCGGGCGCGCCGTCCCGCCATCTCGAAAACCTCCGACCTCGTGGCTACGAGACTGCCATGGCCGCTGCCGGCCGGCCAGCTTCCGCTGCTGACAAGCCCGTGAACAGGGCCCGACCGGCGTTGCCGATCCGCCACGGTGGCGAACGGATCGACCGATGCCCGCCGGATGCCACGATCTCATCCTTAACCCGCCCTTAATGGGCCGGATTTAGGTTCGATCACGCCGGTCGCAGCAGTCAGCCGGCGACGGGCGGCACCGCCGCTGTTCCAGCGTCGGCTCCCGCTGGCGCGCATCGAGCTTCGCGACGGAGACGGCCAAGCCCGCATGAGCCCGTACGATCTGAGACTGACCCCCGAGGACCGGCCCGGAGCCGTGTCCCAGCATCGCCCCTCCACCTCGCGCTCGGCCAAGCCCTCGCGCGACGGTTCGCGACGCACTCAACAGACGCGCCCTCGCCGCAAGCAGCGCCGTTCGCGCGGCGGCCGGCGTCGGCGCAGCCTGCTCGGGCGGCTGGTCCACGGCATCTTCCTGCTGGGACTGTGGGGCGTGATCGGCGCCATGGGCGTCGTCGGCTATTTCGCCCTCACCCTTCCGCCGCCCGAGGAACTGGCGGTACCCAAGCGACCGGCCAACGTGATGGTCGTCGCCGCCGATGGTACGGTGCTCGGCAATCGCGGCGAAACCCGCGGCGAGGAGGTGCGTCTGTTCGAACTGCCCCCCTACCTGCCGCAGGCGGTGCTGGCGATCGAGGACCGGCGCTTCTATTCCCATTTCGGTATCGACCCGATCGGCCTGGCGCGCGCTGCCTTCGTCAACCTGACCGCCGGCGGCGTCGTCCAGGGCGGCTCGACGCTGACCCAGCAGCTCGCCAAGAACCTGTTCCTCAAGCCGGACCGCACCCTCACCCGCAAGGTGCACGAGGCGCTGCTGGCGGTCTGGCTCGAGCACAAGTTCACCAAGGACGAGATTCTCGAGATGTATCTCAACCGCGCCTATCTCGGCAGCGGCGCGACCGGCGTCGAGGCAGCGGCGCGGACCTATTTCGGCAAGTCCGCGCGCGACGTGACACTGGCAGAGGCGGCGACCATTGCCGGGCTGCTGAAGGCGCCGTCCCGATTCGCGCCGACCGCCAACCCGCAGCTGGCCGAGGAGCGCGCGCAGACGGTGCTCTCGGCGATGATGGAGGCCGGTTTCATCACCGAGGAGGATGCCAAGCTCGCGCTGATCAGTCCGGCCACCGTGCGCCAGCGCACGCCGGGCGAGTCCGCCGGCTATGTCGCCGACTGGGTCTACGAACTCGTCCCCTCCTTCATCGGTGAGGTCCGTCAGGACATCGTCGTCGATACCACCATCGACACGCTGATGCAGAACGCGGCCGAGGCGGCGCTGGTGCGCGTCATCGACGCCGAGGGCAAGGAGAAGGGGGTGTCCGAGGGGGCGCTGGTAGCGATGGACACCAGCGGAGCTGTCCGCGCGCTGGTCGGCGGCCGCGACTATACCCGCAGCCAGTTCAATCGCGCCGTCAAGGCCAGGCGCCAGCCCGGCTCCTCCTTCAAGACCTTCGTCTACCTCGCCGCGATCGAGGCCGGCCTGACGCCCGACACGATCCGCAACGATGCGCCGATCTCGTTCGGATCGTGGTCGCCGGGCAACTACACCGGCAAGTTCAAGGGGCCGGTGACCCTCACCGAGGGGCTGAAGGATTCGATCAACACGGTGGCTGTCAGGCTTACCGCAGAGGTCGGGCCCGAGCGGGTGATCGCCGCCGCGCACCGGATGGGCATCACCTCGCCGATCGGCAAGAACCTGTCGATCGCGCTCGGCACCGCGGAGGTGACGCCGCTCGAGCTGGTTGCCGCCTACGTGCCCTTTGCCAGTGGTGGCTACGGCGTGGTGCCGTATGTGATCCGCCGCATCCGAACCACCGACGGCCAGGTGCTCTACGAGCGGCGTGGCGATGGCCCGGGCCGCGTCGTCTCCCTCGAGACCGTCGGCGCGATGAACTACATGCTGAAGCAGACGGTGGCCAGCGGCACCGGCCGGCGCGCAGGATTCGAAGGCTGGCCGGCCGCCGGCAAGACCGGCACCAGCCAGGAGTATCGCAACGCCTGGTTCATCGGCTACACCGCCTATCTGGTCGCTGGCGTCTGGCTCGGCAACGACGACGGCACCCCGACCAGGAAGGTTACCGGCGGCAGCCTGCCAGCCACCGTCTGGGCCGATTTCATGGCCGCCGCCCATGACGGCCTCGCCATGGCCGACCTGCCGGGCGAATACCATCCGGCGCCGAGCGGCCCGATGGTCGCCGACAGTCAGACCCTGCCATGGATGCAGGGCCAGCCCGCGCAGGCGGCTGCGCGCAGCGCCGACCCGAGCGCCCCGGTCCCGCAACGCACCGGCGGCGGGCTGTTCGGCAGGGGCGGCTTCTTCAACCGGCTGTTCGGCGGCGGCTGAGGCGGCCGCGTCTCAGGGCGGCGGGTCGCCGGCGCCGCCGCCGGCTTCGAGCCGGCAGAACGGCCCTCCCTGGTGCAGGTCGATCACGTCGTCGCCGCTCGGTCCGGGGTCGGCGGCGAGCACCGCCTCGGCGAAGACCTCCGAATCGTCCTGGGGACGGTAGCCGAGCCGATGCGCATTGGAATTGTCCCACCAGCTGCGGGTGTTGCCCGACACGCCGTAGACGATCTCGTGGCGGATGCCCGGTCGCTCGAGCCCGATTCCGATCAGCTGGACGAGATCGCGCGGGCTTATCCAGATCGCCAGCCGCCGCGCGTCGACAGGCCGGTCCAATACGTTGCCGATGCGGATCGACAGGATCTCCATCCCGTATTTGTGACCGTACAGACTGCCGAGCGCCTCGCCGAACACCTTGCTCACGCCGTAGCGCGAATCCGGCAGGGGCGTGACGTTGTCGCCGATCGTCTGGTCGCGCCGGTAGAAGCCGACCGCGTGGTTCGACGAGGCGAACACGATGCGGCGGACGCCCGCCTGTCGCGCCGCCTCGTAGAGGTTGTAGGTCCCCTCGATATTGGCCGGCAGGATCGCCTCCCACGGCCCCTCGACCGAGAACCCTCCGAAATGGACGATGCCGTCGACGCCCTCCACCGCGCGCGCGACGGCCTCGGCATCGGTCAGATCGGCGGGCACGTCCTCCTCGTCCGGGTGCCTGTCGGCGACGGGCGCCCGGTCCGACAGGCGCAGACGGTATGTCTCGCGCAGCAGCGGACGGATCATCCGCGCCGCTCCGCCGGCCGCGCCGGTCAGCAGGATCAGTTTCATGGTCATGTCGTTGACCTCGCGATGCGCCGCCGTCTGCCGTCACGGGGCAGGCGGGCCGGCGCAGTATCCGTGGCGTTGCCGTCAGGATCAACCGCGGGGGATCAATTCGCGATGGCGACGTCCGATTCTGGCAATCGGCCGCACGGCGCCGGACTCATCATCGGATGGTTCATCGCGCGCCGCATTCCCGGCCGGAACGGCTGGGCAGAGTAGTCACCGGCGGCAGCCTGACGAGAATGTTCCATATCGGGTGAGACCCGGGGTGAAGCGCCAGCGAGCAGTCCCGGGCGGCGGATCGCCATGCCGACGACGGTTCGGCCCGGCCGGTCCATTCGACCGCAACGTCACACATTTGCCGCGCAAGCAGGACCTATCGTCTGGACCCGACTGGCCGGGCGGCTGGCAGGTGACGTGCGTGCGAGCCCTGATCCTGTCCACCCTGGCCTTCACGTTCGCGAGGCGTATCCGATGACTATCCCGACGCGTGCCGCCGGTCCGCAGGTCGGAGCCTGGGGCGACAGGCTGAGCGGCTTCCTCGAGCGCCATCCCCGCCTGGCGCTCGCCGTCGCCGGATTGGAGTCCCGGCTGTTGCGCGACCGGCTCGCGCAGACCGATGTGCTGTCACCGGTCTATGTGACAGGCCTCGCCGGCTCCGGTTCGACGATCCTGTTCGAGCTGCTTGCCCGTCATCCCTGGTTTGCGACGCATCGCGGCAGCGATTCTCCGCCAGTCCTCTCGCCGGTCGCCTGGAACTGGCTCATGGATCTGGCTGGCAAGGCCACGGGCAAGGCCCGCGTGCGCGCCCTGGCCGATGGCATCAAGGACACGCCAGACCGCCTCGCGGCCTTAGAGGAGCGGGTGTGGATGGCCTTCTTCCCCGATCTCCATGCCCCGGGCAGGGACGCGGTGCTCGACCGGCGCACGTCGAACCCGCCCTTCGAGGTCTTCTACCGCGACCATATCCGCAAGATCCTGCTGCTGCGCGGCGGCGATCGCTATCTCGCCAATGCCAGCTACAACATCACCCGTATCGGCTACATCCTGAGCCTGTTTCCGGATGCCCGCTTCATCGTGCCGGTCCGCGAGCCCGTCGCCCAGGTCGCCTCGCTGATGCGGCAGCACGAACTGTTCTGCCACGCGGGCGGCATCGATCCGCGCGGCGCCCGCCACCCGGGCCGGGCCGGTCATCTCGGGTATGGCCTTGACCGGCGCGCGATGCCGATCAACGCAGACGGCCAGGCGTCGCGGATCGAGGCGCTGTGGCAACAGGGGCGCGAAATCGAGGGCTGGGCGCTCAGCTGGGCGCAGGTCTACGGCCATCTCGCCGATCGGTTTGCCGCCGATCCCGCCATTGCCGAGGCGACGATGGTGGTGCGCTACGAGGATCTGTGCGCCGATCCGCAGACGACGATGCGCGCGGTGCTCGCCCATTGCCGGGTGGAAGACGAGGCGATCATTGCCCATGCCGTCGCGACGGTGCGTGTGCCGGATCACCACCTGCCCGGCTTCACGCCCGCGGAGATGCGGCAGATCGTCGCAATCACCGGCCCGGTCGCCCACCGCTACGGCTATCCGGACCCGGCCGCCGCCGCCCGCCGCGCGGCCGTCCGCTGAACCGCTACCGCGCCGCGACGACGGCGACGTGCCGGGCGAAGTCGGGCGTCGCCATCAGCGCCTTGCAGCGCGCGAAGCGGTTGTTCGCATAGGCCCAGAAATCGTCGGCCGGATTGCCGTTGGCGTGCTGGATCAGGCCCCACAGCGTCCACAGAAGGTCGCACATCGCCTTGTAGATCACCATCCGGCCTACGTCGGCGGGCGCGGCCGGGCCGCCGAAATAGGCCTCGAGCAGACGGCGGTCCATCTCCGCGTCGAAGCCGCCTTCGACCGACAGGTCGCCGAGATCCCACATCGGATCGTTCAGTCCGGAATATTCCCAGTCGACGATCCACATGCGTGTCCCGGTGTCGAGAAAGTTCTCGCACAAGGGGTCGCAATGGCACGAGACCAGCGGCAGCTCGCGCGCGGCCAGCGCCCGGCGCACGCCGTCCGCCTCGGCGACGACGTCGTTGTAGCCGTCCGGCACCGCGGCGCCGAGGCCGGCCAGATGCTTGAGGTAGCCGTCGATCATCGCGAACAGCTCGAAGCGGAAGGCGAAGGGGGCCGCGCGGTCGTGCAGCTGCCGGAAGGCGCGGCCGGCCCGTTCGACGGCGCCGGGCCGATCGGCGAAGGCCTGCGGCGACATCGTCTCGGCACCGTCGACGAAGCGGGTCAGCATCACCCCGTCCGGCCCGAAATGCAGGACCTCCGGCGAAACCCCTGCGGTCGCGGCGGCGGCGGCGTTCACCCTCTCGACGGCGCGGTCGATATAGGCCTCGGTGCCCCTGCCGGGCAGCCTGAGGCAGAACCGGCTGCCGTCGGTGTCCACGCGGAACACACGGTTGGTCAGTCCGCCGAGCCGGGTGATCCGGGCCTCGGCGAGATCGGTCGCGGCGATCGTCGGGATGGCTGCCAGCGCCGCGCGGGCATCATCGATGTCGGACATGGTGTTCCCTTCCGTTGCCTCCGCCGTCACCCCGGCCGAGGCGCAGCGCAGAGTCGGGCGCGCGCGGCCAGACCGGAGTGTCGATCCCGGTACCCCGGCTTCGCCCCGGGCCGGAATGACGCGGCCGCGGGTTGCCGGGGCGGCGATCGACAGGCATGACGCGCTCAAGATCGGCCGCCTCATCCCCTCAGCCGCTCGCCCTTCGGATCATACACGGCGCGCGCTGCGCGCCGTGCCGGATACAGCCGGCCGTAGGCCTCGATGCAGAGGTCGCGTGCGGCAAGGTCAGCCGGCAGGTAGGCGAAGGCGATGGTACAGCCCACCGTGTGGCCGAAGCCGGCGCTCGTCGTCGTGGCGACCACAGCGCCATCCGCCAGTACGGCCTCGCCGCCGATCAGCGGGGCGAAGCCGTCGACGGTCAGTGTGACGAGCCGCCGCGACGGCCCCTCGGCCCTGATTCGCGCCAGTGCCTCGCGGCCGATGAAGTCGCCCTTGCCGAGCGCGACCGCAAAGCCGAGCCCCGCCGCGAACGGATCGGTGTCCGGCGTCACGTCCGCCGACCAGTAGACATAGCCCTTCTCCAGCCGCAGCGAATCGATCGCACGGTAGCCGACATCGATGATGCCGTGCGCTTGGCCTGCCGCCTTCAGCGTGTCGTAGACGGCGGCCGCCTCGTCGGTGGGCACGTGCAATTCGTAGCCGAGCTCGCCGACATAGCCGATCCTGGCCGCCCGGGCCCGGCCGAGCCCGATCTCGATGTCGCGCACGGCGAGATGGGGGAACGCTGCGTCGGAGACATCGTCGAGGCTCGCCGCCGCAAGCACGGCGCGCGCCTTCGGGCCGACCAGGTTGATGACCGCGATGGCGGAGGTGACCTCTTCCAGCCGCACCGATCCGTCGCTGGGAAGGTGGCGGGCGATCCAGCCCGAGTCGCGCACGCCGAACTGGCTGCCTGTGACGACATAGAAGCGGTCCCGGGCGACCCGCATGATGGTCAGATCGGCCTCGATGCCGCCCCGTTCGTTGCACAGCTGGGTGTAGACGCAGGTTCCCTCCGGCCGGTCGAGATCGTTGGCGGCGATCCGCTGCAGCGCGGCCAGCGCGCCTGGTCCGAAGATCTCGAACTTGGAGAACGAGGTCTGGTCGATCAGGCCGACCGCCTCGCGTACCGCCCGATGCTCGCGTGCGACCGCCGCGAACCAGCCCGGCCGACCCTCGAAGCTCGGCGTTTCGGACGCCTCGACCGCGCCGCTGTCGAACCACAGTGGCCGTTCCCAGCCGGCCTTCGACCCGAAGACCGCGCCGGCCGCCGCCAGCCGCCCGTGGAGCGGACTGGTGCGTTGCGGTCGTGCCGAGACCATCTCCTCGCCGGGATAATGCAGCGCATAGTAGCGGCCATAGGCCTCCGAGGATCGGGCCGCGAGCCATGACCGGTTTGCCTGATGTGGCGAGAACCGGCGCACGTCGAAGGGCCACAGGTCCATGCCCGGATCGCCGTGCAGGATCCAGTTCGCCATGGCCTCGCCGGCGCCGCCGGATGCGGCGATCCCGGCAGTGAAGCCGCAGGCGACGAAGAAGTTGTCGAGCTCCGGCGCGAGCCCCATCATCGGCTCGCCATCCGCCGATACCGGGATCGGTCCGTTGATGACCGTCTGGATGCCGATCTCCTCGAGGATCGGCAGGCGCTCTGCGGCCGGCACCAGGAACTGCTCGAGCCGCGCGTGGTTCTCGGGGAACAGTTCGCGACCGAACTCGAACGGCACGCCCTGCGGCCAACACGCCGGTGCCCCCTGCTCCCAGCCGCCGATGGCGAAGGCGCCGACATCGGGCTTCAGATAGAAGATCCGGTCGGGATCGCGGAATGTCGGCGTCTCGGGCGTCACCGCGACCTTCTTCTCGGTCACCACATATTGATGCTCGACCGCGCCGGCGGCGAGACGGACGCCGGCCATCTCGCCGATGCGCTTCGCCCAGATGCCGGCGGCATTGACCACGCAGTCGCAGCCGACCGCGCCGTGGTCGGTCAGCACGCGGACGATGCGTCGATCTCTCATCTCGAAACCGGTGACGCGGACACCCTCGCGAATCGCGATCCCGCCGGCGCGCGCAACCCGGGCATAGGCCTGGGTCAGGGCATAGGGGTCGATATAGCCGTCGGAGGGAATCCAGGCCGCACCGACGACCCCGCGGGTCGTCATCCACGGAAAGCGGTCCTTGGCCTCGGCAGCGGTGATTTCGTGGGCCTCGAAGCCGAAGCCCTTGGCCTGGGTCAGCGAGCGGCGGATCTCCGCCAGCCGTTCGGGCGAGGAGGCGATCCGGATCGATCCCGACTTCCGCCAGTCGATGACCTGACCCGATTCGGCCTCGAGCCGGTCGAAGACCGCGACCGAATTCTGCATCAGCCGGGTCAGGTTCTTCTTCGAGCGCAGCTGCCCGACCAGGCCGGCGGCATGCCAGGTCGAGCCGTGGGTGAGCTGCGCCTTCTCGATGACGAGCACATCCGATTCGCCGGCGCGGGCCAGATGATAGGCGATTGCCGAGCCGATCGCCCCGCCGCCGATGATGACGATGCGGGCGTGGGAGGGAAGCGCGCTCATCGCCGGCACCGGATGATCGCAGACCACCGCCGCCCGTCATCCCGGCGGCAGCGCGCAGGGTGCGCGGCATGCGGGGATCGGGATATGGCCAACGATATCGGCGTCGCGATCCCGGATCGGCCCTTGGCCGTCCGGGATGACGCAGGCACTGCGCATTGGTTTTCCATCACGCCTTCACCCGGATCATCTGCGGATCGTAGAGCGGTTCGAGGAACACCTCGGCCGCCACGCGCTCGGTGGCGACCTCGAGTTCGTAGCTGCCGGCCTCCACATAGGCTCGGTCGACGCCCGCACCGTTGCGGACATAGCCGTAGCCGATCGACCTGCCCACCGTGTAGCCGTAGCCGCCGCTGGTCAGCCAGCCGACGCGCTCGCCGTTGCGGTAGATCGTCTCGCGGCCGAGCAGGACGACCTTCGGGTCGACGGCAAATCCCGCCAGCAGCTTCTTCAGCGGTCCCCGCCGCTGCCGGTCGAGCGCCTCGCGGCCGAGGAACGGCTGGTTCGACTTCAGCTTGACCGCCCAGCCGAGGCCCGCCTCGAGCGGAGTATGGTCAGGTCCGATGTCGGACCCCCAGGCCCGGTAGCCCTTTTCGAGCCTCAAGCTCTCGATCGCGCGGTAGCCGGCCGGCCGGAGCCCGAGATCACCACCATGCGCGATCAGCGCCTCGTAGACATTGACGACATATTCGCTTGGCAGGTGCAGCTCCCAGCCGAGCTCGCCGACATAGGTGATGCGCAGCGCCAGGACCGGCGCGCCGGCCACCCCGATCTCGCGCACGGTGCCGAACGGGAAGGACGCATTCGACAGGTCCTCTCGGGTCAGGCGCGACAGCAGTTCGCGGCTGTTCGGGCCCATGACCGAGAGGGTTCCATAAGCCGACGTAACATCCACTGCCTGGACGTTCAGTCCAGCCGGAATGTTGCGGCGGATCCAGTCGAGGTCGTGCGTCGCGAAGCCGGTCCCGGTGACGATGTAGTAGCGATCGGCGGCCAGTCGCGCCACCGTCAGGTCGCACTCGATGCCACCGCGCGCGTTGAGCATCTGCGTATAGACGAGCCGCCCTGGCGGTCGCGTGACGTCGTTGGCGCAGATCCAGGACAGCGCAGCCTCCGCGTCCGGGCCGATCACGAGGAACTTGGCGAAGGACGACTGGTCGAACACCGTCACCGCCTCGCGGGTCGCCCGGTGCTCGCGTCCGACCGCCTCGAACCAGTTCTGTCGGCCGAAGCCGTAGACGTCTCTCGGCTCCTCGCCGGCCGACAGGTCGGCGAACCAGTTCGGCCGCTCCCAGCCGAGCTTTTCGCCGAACGCGGCGCCGGCCGCCTTGAGGCGGTCGTAGAGGGGCGAGCGCCGGCAGGGTCGGCCGCTCTCATGTTCCTCGCCCGGCCAGGCGATGGTGTAGTGCTTGCCGTAGAGTTCGAGCGTGCGCGTGCGGATCCAGTCCGTGTCGAAATGCGGCCGTCCGAAGCGGCGGATGTCCACCGGCCACAGGTCGAAGGGCGGCTCGCCTGCGACGATCCATTCCGCCAGTGCCATGCCCGCGCCGCCGCCAGAGGCGATACCGAAGGCGTTGAAGCCCGCGCCGACGAAGAACCCACGCTGCTCCGGCGCCTCGCCGAGAATGAAATTGCCGTCCGGCGTGAAGCTCTCGGGACCGTTGATCAGTTCCTTGATGCCGGCGTGGGCCAGCGCCGGGACGCGACCGAGCGCCAGCTCCATGGTCGGTGAGAAATGATCCCAGTCGGAATTGAGCAGCGCGAACGTGAAGCCCTCCGGGATGCCGTCGACGGCCCAGGCGATCGGATTCGGCTCGTAGCCGCCCATGACGAGACCGCCGACCTCCTCCTTGTAGTAGGTCAGCCGGTCGGGATCGCGCAGCGTCGGCAGGTCGGGCGTGACCCCGTCGATTCGTTCGGTGATCAGGTACTGGTGCTGCACCGAGACCAGCGGAACGTTGACGCCGGCCAGCCGGCCAACCTCGCGCGCCCACTGCCCGGCGCAGTTGACGACGATCTCGCAGGCGATCGTGCCGCGCGGCGTCACGACACCGCGGATGCGGCCACCCTCGATCAGGATGGCAGTCACCGGCGTGTCCTCGTAGAACCTGACGCCGGTCATCCGTGCGCCCTTCGCCAGCGCCTGGGTGATGTCGGAGGGATTTGCCTGGCCGTCGGTCGGCAGGTAGGCGGCACCGACCACGTCGGACACGTCCATCAGCGGCCAGAGTTCCTGCGCCTCCTTCGGTGTCAGCAGATGCATCTCGAGCCCGAAGGAATGAGCCGTGGTCGCCTGCCGGCGCACTTCCGTCCAGCGGTCGGCGGTGCAGGCAAGCCGCAGGCCACCGTTCATCTTCCAGCCGGTGGCAAGTCCGGTCTCCGCCTCGAGCCGGTCGTACAGACGGACCGAGTTGCCGAGCAGCTGGGTGATATTAGCCGACGTACGGAGTTGCCCGACGAGTCCTGCTGCGTGCCAGGTCGAGCCCGAGGTGAGCTTCGCCCGCTCCAGCACGATGGTGTCGGTCCAGCCGAGCTTGCCGAGATGGTAAGCTGTCGAACATCCGACGATGCCGCCGCCGATCACCACGGCACGTGCGTCCTTCGGCAGGTCAGTCATGAGCGTGTTTCCTGAGGTATTGCGCTTGTCTGTTCATCGTCGGTCCGGTGGCCTGACGCCTGGGCAGGGTCGTGTCACGCGTCGATTTCCGGCCTGCCGTGGAGAGCCGGGATCGGCCCGCAGGCGAGTCGCCGGTCCGCGCATCCGCGACCGGACTGCCGTCCTGATGCGGATCTGAGCCGTCACCGTCACATCTCCCCGAATGCGGCCAACGCTGCCTCGAACCGTTTCAGGTTTTCCGCCGTGTAGGCGGCGTAGTCGAAGTCGAGGGCGGAGTGGATCTCCGACACCATGCTCCACATCGTTTCGCGCAGCAGCGAGGCGCATTTCATCGCGGCGTAGCGGCGGCGCAGGTCGTCGGTGACCGGACGGTCGAAATAGGCCTCCAGCAGCCACTCCTCCTGGGCCGCCGACAGGCCGTTGTTGGAGGCGAGGCCGCCGAGATCGAACAGCGGCGAGTTGAAGCCGGCATAGTCCCAGTCGATCAGCCAGATGCGCGCCCCGTCGTCGATCAGGTTGCCGGGCAGCAGGTCGTTGTGGCCGAACACGATATCGACCGGGCCGACGGCCTGTTCGAGCCTCTCGGCGGTGTCCAGCAGGCCGGCGAGGCGATCGGTGTGACGGCTGCCGCCGTCGCGCAGCGTCGCGGCATAGTCGCGCACCACGTGGAACACCCAGAACATCAGCACCGGTCCGCGCAGCCGTTTCGGCACGTCGCGGTGGCAGCGCAGCACCACCGGCAGGATGCGCTCGAGCCGCGCCTGGTCGCGCACATCGGCGTCGGCGAGCGTCCGGCCCTCGATGAATTCGATCACCAGCGCGCCGGGCTCCCAGTAGACATCGCGCGGCGAGATGCCGGTTTCGGCAGCCGCGCGCGCGGCGGCGAGTTCGTTGAAGCGCATCACCTGATGCACGGGGATGTCGTCGCCGATCCTGACGACGAATGACCGGCCGGCATCCTCGACGCGGAAGTTGACATTGGTGATGCCGCCGCCAAGCGGCACCGGATCGACCGGGCCGGACCAGATCGGCAGTGCGGCGGCCCGCTGGCGTGCAAGCTCGATCATGGTGCGAGCCCCAGTCGCCTGCGCGTTCGCGCCGCTGCTGCGCAGACCAGTCGGTCGGCGATGATGGCGATGCAGGCGACGCAGAGGCCTGCAACGATGCCGCGTCCGGTGTCGGCCTTGGTCAGCGCGATGTAGACCTCCTGGCCGAGATCGCGGGTCCCGACCAGCGCGGTGATCACCACCATCGAGATCGCCAGCATGATGGTCTGGTTGATGCCGAGCAGGATTTCCGGCAGCGCGAGCGGCAGCTTGATACGTGCGAGCAGCTGGCGCGGCGTGCAGCCGGCGACGACGCCCGCCTCGACCAGCTGCGGGTCGATCCGGCGGATGCCATGGGCGGTGTAGCGGATCGCCGGGGCGAGCGCGTAGAGCACCACGGCGATCATCGCCGAGAAGTCGCCGACCCGGAACAGCATGACCACCGGGATCAGGTAAACGAAGGCCGGCAGGGTCTGCAGCGTGTCGGTGATCCCGCCGAGCAGCTGTCCGGCGCGCTCGTTCTCTGCGGCCAGGATGCCGAGCGGGATGCCGATCAGGGCGGCGATGAGCACCGACACGCCGCACAGATATACGGTGATCATCGCCTTCTCCCACTGGCCGTTGACGACGATGAACATCGAAAGTCCCAGCACGATCAGAGCCAGCCGCACGCCGCCGAGCCGAAAGCCGGCAATCGTCGCCAGCGCCACGATCCAGGCCCAGGGCAGCTCGGTGAGGAAGCGGCGGACCGGGACGAGCATGTTGACGAGGATGGCCGTCTTGATCGCCTCGAGCTCGTCGAAGAAGTTGACGTTGATGTACTGGACGATGGCCGCCCAGAAGCCGCCGGTCGAGATTTCGCCGGCCGGCGGATAGGTCTGGACGGCAGGAAAGGCCAGACCGGCGAGGCCGGTGCCAAGGATCACCAGCACGACCGTCGCGGTCCATGGATGGCGGCGCAGCGGGTTGGCCGGTTTCACGCCGTGCACCGGCGGCGACCGGTCGGCGAAGGCTTGGCTGAGCCGGTCGAGCGCGATGGCAAGCACCACGATCGCCACGCCTGCCTCGATGCCGCCGCCGATATCGAGCCGCCTGAGCGAGGTCAGCACGTCATAGCCGAGCCCGCCCGCGCCGATCATCGAGGCGATGATGACCATGTTGAGCGACAGCATGATCACCTGATTGACGCCGACCATCAGGCCCGGTCGAGCCGACGGTATCATCACCTTCCAGGTCATCTGACGCGGCGTGCAACCGGCCATCCGCCCGAAGTCGCGGATCTCGCCCGGCACCTGCGACAGCGCCAGTATCGTGACGCGCACCATCGGCGGCATGGCATAGATGATGGTGGCGATCATCGCAGCGACCGGCCCGAAGCCGAACAGGAACAGGATCGGCACGAGGTAGGCGAATACCGGCACCGTCTGCATGATGTCGAGGACCGGCGCCATCACCCTTTCGAAGCGGGGCCAGCGGTGTCCGGCGATGCCGAGCACGAGGCCGCCGGCGACGCCGAACGGCACGGCGATGACGATCGAGGACAGCGTCACCATGGCGCTTTGCCACTGGCCGAAAACGGCAAGATAGAGGAAGCAGGCGCCGACGAAGGCGGCCAGCTTCCAGTTGCTGGCGTAATGGCCCATCGCGACGACGACCGCGATCACCGCGATCCACGACAGCGGCGGCAGGATCTGCTGCGCTGCCGATCCCTGGCCGCTGAGGAAGCCGGAGGCGAGCAGGCTGGTCGCGATGGTGAGCGGAATGTCGAGCAGCCAGGAGATGCCGCGGGTGAGATCGACGAACGAGACCGGGCCGAGCCGTGCATCCTCGATCAACCAGGTCATGAAGGACGATACCCAGCCTGTCAGCGGCACGGTCCAGGCGCGCGGCCAGTCATAGGCCCAGCCGAGCCCCGCCGCTTCCGCCCAGGATTTGCCCGCGGACCAGACGAGCAGCGAGGCGAGGAAGGCCGCGGACCAGAATGCGCTGTCGATGGCAAGCCGGGCCGGCCGCGCCGCTGCTGCCGTGATCGCGGCTTCGGGCGCGCTCATTGCCGTCCCCGCGACCGGCCGACCAGCACATCGACCACTGCCTGCCGGCCGATCAGTCCGACCGGCTGCCCATCGGCCCCCAGCACGGCGAACGGCCGGTCCGCCGCCTCGACCCGGTCGGCGATATCGGCGATCCGGTCGGACGCGGCCACCGTGCCGGCGGTCGCGGCGCCCTCGCGCCATGGCTCCATGGCCGAAGCCGCCGACATGACCTTGGCGCGCGGGATGTGACGGGTGAACTCGGCCACGTAGTCGGTCGCCGGGTTCAGCACCAGTTGCTCCGGCGTGCCGGTCTGGATGATCGCGCCGTCCTTCATGATGGCGATGCGGTCGGCAAGACGGATCGCCTCGTCGAAATCGTGGGTGATGAAGACGATGGTCTTCTTCAGGCTCGCCTGCAGGCGGATGAACTCGTCCTGCATCTCGCGCCGGATCAGCGGATCGAGCGCCGAGAACGGCTCGTCGAGGAACCAAAGTTCCGGCTCCACCGCCAGCGAGCGGGCGATACCGACGCGCTGCTGCTGGCCGCCGGACAGCTCGCGCGGATAGTAGCCCTCGCGGCCCGCTAGCCCGACCAGCTCGATCACCCGACGGGCACGGGCCTCGCGGGTCGCCCGGTCGATGCCCTGCACGGCAAGCGGAAACGCAACGTTGCCGAGCACGGTCAGATGCGGCAACAGGGCGAAGTGCTGGAACACCATGCCCATGCGGTGGCGCCGGATCTCGATCATCTCCCGGTCGCTCATCCGCAACAGGTCGCGGCCATCAAACAGGATCTCGCCTGCCGTCGGCTCGATCAGCCGTGACAGGCAGCGCACCAGCGTCGACTTGCCGGAGCCCGACAGGCCCATGATCACGAAGATCTCGCCGGGTCGCACCTCCAGGTTGGCGTCGCGCACCGCGCCAACCAGGCCGGCGGCGCGGATCGCCTCGCCGTCCGGGTAGCGGCCGTCGGCCAGCAGCCGTTCGGCTCCCTGGCCGAACAGCTTCCAGACGCCGCGACAGGCGAGCTTGATGTCGGTCGATGGACGGGGGGAAGCGGTCACGGTCGCGATCACGTCACAAGGGGTCGGCAGCGGATCGATAGGCGGAGAACGGTCGCGGGCCCGGCCACGCCCGCCACCGGGTCATGGACAGGGTCATGGCATGGCCTCACCCGTCCATCCGGGACGCCCGCGGCCGGACGGGCGATGCCGTCCGGGACGTCGCGATCCACCTCGCGTCCGCCCGGCCGGTGCGAATGCCGGGCCGGTGCGAACGCCGGGCCGGGATCGGGACATCGCGGCGGGATGAGGGTGCCTCCCGACCCGGTTCGGCCTTATGGCCGCTCCGGATGACGCGAGATGGGACGGAGAGGCCTCACTGCCCGATCCACTTCTTCCAGCGGTCCTCGTTGCTGTTCATCCATTCCGACACCACATCCTCGACGCGCTTGCCCTCCAGATCGACCTTGGCGACCATCTCGCCCATCTCGTCGTTGGTAACGCGGAACGCCTCGATCGCCGCGCGGGCACCCGGCCACTTGTCCTTCAGGCCGGCCCAGGCGACCTTCCAGATCGGTCCGCGTGGCTTGCCGCAGTCATAGGCCATGTCGGGATTCGAGCCCCAGGACGGATCCTCGTAGCAGGCGGGCTCATAGGGCGGAAATTCGACCCACTCGCCCTCGTACTTGATCGGCGCCCAGTGCGGCGCGTAGACCCACAGCAGGATCGGCGCCTTGCGCTGATAGGCGGATTCCAGTTCCGCGAACAACGCCGCGTCGGTGCCTGCATGGATCACCTCGAAGGGCAGGTCGAGCGCCTCGACCCGCTCGTCGTCGAAGCCGCCCCAGGTCACCGGCCCGCCGAGATAGCGGCCCTTCGGCGCCGTCTCGGGGGTGGCGAAGGCCTCCGCGCAGCCCTTCAGCGCCTCCCAGTCGGGCAGGCCGGGGCACTGCTCCTTCATGTAGAGCGGGTACCACCACTCCTCGATCGCCAGCATGCCGGTCTCGCCGAGGTTCTCGACACGCCCGGAACCGACGGCCTCGTCCAGCGCCTCGCGACCGGTGGTCTCCCAGATTTCCATGGCCACGTGCAGGTCGCCCGACTTCAGGCCCGCGAACTGGGCAAGATAGTCGGCCTGCACGTACTCGATGTTGTAGCCGGCCTGCTTGAGCACTTCGCCCATGATCTGCGTGGTGATCAGCTGGCCGGTCCAGTCGTGCAGCGTCAGCTTGATCGGATCGGTCGATTCCGGCGCTGCCGCGGCCGGCAGACCGCAGGAAGCGAAGAGGGCGAGCGCGCTCGCGGCGGTCAGCGCCAGGCGCGGCAGGCCCGTTGCGGTCTTGATCATGTCGCTCACCTCCCCTGGTTGTCGCGAGCGTCGATACTGTTCCCCGAAAGCCGATGGGCGGCTCTCGCGCAGGATGATCCGGCGATGTTGGCCCCAACGTCAACAAGAAACTGTCGCAATCTGTTGGTTTGTGATGGAATGAATTCCAAACATGAGGGATTCTGTGGTAATGGCACGCTGGCGGGCGTGCCCGTCACGTCGGCGCAGGGGAGAACGCCAACCATGCATCGGTCCCGCCGGCAGAGCGAGATCCTGCGTCTCGTGCAGCTTTCGGGCGCCTGTACCATCGGCGAACTGGCCGAGCGGCTCGCGGTGTCCGACGAGACCATCCGCCGCACCGTCAAGCCGCTGGTCTCGCAGGGACTGCTGGCCAAGGTTCACGGCGGCATCACGCTTCCCGATGCGTTGCGCGAGCCGCCCTTCCAGAAGCGGATGCTGGAGCGCGCGGAGGCCAAGCGGCTGATTGCCGAGACGGTCGCCGCCGGGGTCGCGAACGGCGACACGGTGATGCTCGACTGCGGCTCGACCACGGCCTTCGTCGCGCGGGCGCTGAGCGGTCATTCCGGGCTGACGGTGATCACCAACTCCGCCGAAATCGCCCGCACGCTTGCGACCAACGCCTCGAACCGGGTGTTCATGGCCGGCGGCGAACTGAGATCGGACGATACGGCGGCGCTCGGCCCGGAGGCGCTCGCCTTCGTTCGGCAGTTCCGTGTGCGCCATGCGATCCTGTCGATTGGCGCGATGGGCCTCGACGGATCGCTGATGGTCTACCATCTGGCGGAAGCCGAATTCTCCCGTGCAGTGATCGACCAGGCCGAGCAGGTGACGGTGGCGGCCGACGCCGCCAAGTTCGGGCGGCCGAGCCTGGTCAGGATCTGCGGTCCCGAGCGGATCGATGCGCTCGTCACCGATCGCGCGCCGCCTCCGGAGCTCGAGGCTGCCCTGACCGCCGCCGGCGTGCGCATCGAGATCGCCCGGGCGCGCCGCTTCGCCTCCTGAGGCCGCAGACCCGCTGGACATCGCCGGAAAACGCTGTAATGCCCACCCCGGCGCAGATTGCGGAGCAAGGCGTATGGGCGATCGGCAGGTGAGCACCCGCGGCGACTATCGCCATTTCAGCGAGATTGCCACGCGCTGGATGGACAACGACGTCTATGGACACGTCAACAACGTCGTCTACTACTCGTTCTTCGACACGGCGGTGAACGGTTACCTGATCGGATCGGGCGCACTCGACATCCACGCCGGCGCGACCATCGGCCTCGTGGTCGAGACCCAGTGCCGCTATCACGCCCCGATCGCCTTTCCGGACCTGGTGACCTGCGGCATCCGCGTCGCCCGCATCGGCACGTCCTCCGTGCGCTACGAGATTGGCATCTTCCGCGGCGACGAGGAGACGGCAGCAGCCGAGGGCCACTTCGTCCACGTCTATGTCGACCGCGCCACCCGCCGCCCGGCCCCGCTGCCGCCCGCCCTGCGCACTGCGCTCGAGGCGATCGCGGTTGCGTGAGGCCGGCCGCCGCTACCCGTGGACCGCATCGCGGATCTCGATCGGCGCGGCGCCCGACATGCCTTCGCCGACATGCCTTTGAACGCTGTCCTGGTCAGCGCCGCCACGGTCGGGCCGCACCGGGGACCGAAGAACGAGCCGCGGGCCGGGTGCGCCGCTGCTGCGTCATGCTCCTCCAGCCTGCGGGTCCAGGCGGCGCCCAAGCGGGATCACCTCGACGCCGTTCAGCATCGCGACCGGACGTTTGCGCCATGGCTGCAGGCTGGCTCTGACGGGAGGATTTGGTACAGCTGCCCCGGCTCGAACGGGGGACCTCCTGATCCACAATCAGGCGCTCTAACCAACTGAGCTACAGCTGCCCAAGACGTGGGCCACACTTACGGTCTGTCCGGCCATTTTGCAAGGCCGGCGCGACGGGCGAAACCTTCCGAGGCGAGGGGTGGGCCTGGTCCATACGCACGAAGCCCGGCCGAGAGGCCGGGCTTCGCATCGGGGGGGCAGCCTTCGTGTCCTGCGCGGCTTCAGAAGGCGGCCTTCCAGTGGTTCATCGCCTTGGCGATGCCGTCCTTGAACGGCTTGGTCGACTCGCTCTGCACCCTGCTGGCGAGCGCCTGGAACTCCTTGGCCTGCTCGGTCAGCGCATCGAACTGCTTGCGGGCGAACTCCGACTGGATCTCGATCGCTTCGGCCAGCGACTTCACGCCGATCATCTTCTCGACGAAGTCGAAGCCGGCGTTGAACTGCGCCTTGGCGACACCCAGCGCCTTGGCCTGGAAGTCGTTGGTGCCCTTGTTGATCGAGGCGAAGGTATCCTCGAGCGCGTCGGTCGCGTCCTCGGCCAGCGACTTGTAGCTGTCATAGGCCTCCTTGGCCTTCATTACGTTCTTTTCGGCCATCTCGCGGAAGGCGGCCGGCACTTCAAGCGTGCCGAAGTTCGGAAAGGCGGCGGTGGCGGCACCAGCGGTCTTCGCGGTCGCCTCCGCGGCGGTCTTCGGAGCGGTCTTTTCCTTGGCGGCGGTCATGGTCATGGTCCTTCAGGCTCAAGCCGGCGGTCGGACCGCCGGCGCAGAATGGCAACTGCGGCGCATCAGCCTCCACAGACGGAGTGCGCGCCAATGATGATGATCCGGAATATAGGCAGTGCTCTTGTGCATTGCAACAGAAAATACTGCATTGCACAAAAATCCGCCCGCAACGCCGGTCTGCGCCGATCCGCAACGCGCCCGACCCGCCCGACCCGCCCCGGCGTCGCGGCAGGTCGTGTCCAGGCCGGTCAATCGCCTCTGGCCTTACCTGCCTTTCCCGCGGCCGCAGCGCCGGCCGACGAAAGCTTGCGGGCCTGTTCCGCCAGGACGGCCATCTGCCGCTCGACGAAATCGGTCTGGACCCTGAGCATCTCCTCGACGTTGCGCGCCTGTACCAGCCGTTGGGCGAACTCGAAGCTCGCCGCCATGTTCTCCTCGGCGAAGCGGATGGCCTCCTCGCCGAGCGTCCGGACATTGCGCTGGGCGGTCTGGGCCGAGGTCTCGAGGCTGTCGACCGCCTGATGAGCGGCGCCGAGGAATTCCTCGAAGGCCTTGCGCGCATGATCGACGCTCTTCTCGGCGAACTCGCGCATCGCGTCGGGGATGTCGAACTTGGCGGTCATTGCGGCCTCCTTCCGTTTCGGGATGTCGATCTGGTCTTAACCAAGCTGGCGCCCGGCGCGTTGCCTGCAGTCGTGCTGCTGGACGGCCCTCGGGCAGGACGACTATAACACCGCATTGTGACGGGTTCTCCGGCTCCGGCGGCGCCGGTTGTGATCCCGGTCCAATCGGATAGCCCCATCCCGGACGCTGGACCGGGGAGTGTGCCACCCTTGCGGGACAGACCGGACACCACGCTGACATGACCGGCCGTCACGACCTTCCCTCGCTGTTGCGGTTGCCGGCGGTCGCCGAGGCAGTGCTCGGCGTCGCGCCCGCCTGGCTGTGGGACGTCGAGGCCGGCAGGGTCGTGACGGCAAGTGCCGTGGGTGCCGCCTTCTTCGAGGCTCGGGACCCCGCCGCCCTGGCGATGCGCAGCTTCGACATGGGCCGGCCGGGGATGACGCAGCTCGCGCGCCTGCCCGGCCAGCTTCCCGCAGACGGCACGCCGCGCATGGCGATGCTGCGCTTTTTCGTCAGGCTGCGCGACGTCAGCGTTGCCGGACGCTGCCGGCTCGTCGATCCGAACCGGCGCAATCTCGTCCTGGTGCTTGCGATCGGGCTTGCTCCCGACCGCCGCCCCCTGGCGGAGAGGGCGGCGACCGTGTTCGGCGCGCTCGCCCTGCCGGTGCTCCTGCGTGGCTCGCAGGGCGAGATCTACCGCAACCCGGCGGCTGCCGCCGCCGAGCTGTCCACCGATGCGCCGGCTGCCGTCCGGCTCGCGCTGCCCGAAGGATCGCTCGAACTCGTCCTCGGTGCCGTCGCGGACGAGGTGGCTGATGTTGACGCGCACGAGGCGGTCGCGACGGTCGGATCATCTGCACCGCCGCCTGCCGCGACGGGCGGATCCGGCGGCGAGGGCACAGCGCCCGAATCCGGTACCGACGTCTCGCCCGGCCCGTCCGGCTCCGACCCGGTATCGCCCGTCCGGCCGCCGGCGGCGGCGCCCGGCCAGCGTCGGCTTCCCGAGACCCGTCGTTTCACCTTCCTGCTCGATGCGGATGGTCGCTTCGTCGAGATCGGCGCCGGATTCGCCGGGATCGTCGGACCGCGTGCCGCCGCCGTCGCCGGCCGGCGCTGGCCGGACGTTGCCGCGCAGCACGGGCTCGATCCCGACGGACGCATCGCCGCGGCGCTCGCCAGCCGCGACACCTGGAGCGACATCCTGGTCGACTGGCCGACCGATTACGGGGATGCCGTGCGGCTGCGGCTGTCGGCCCTGCCCCGCTATGGCGAGGGCCGCGCCTTCGCCGGTTTCCGCGGCTTCGCCGACGCCCTGGCCATCCTGCCGCCCGCCACCCAGCCCGGCGCCGGATCTGCCCCGATCGATCCCGTTCCCGCGACGCCCGCACCCGCCGCGCCCGATGTCTCCGACGCGACGGATGCGCCGCCCGAGGGTCTGAACGCTGCGCAGCAGCCCGATGGTGGCGACGTGGGCGCCGGTGATGTGGTCTTCGCAGAGCCGGAGGACCTTCAGCCGGTCGCGGCGGGGGCCCCTGCCGGACAGACGCCGCGGATCGTCCGGCTCAAGCCGATACCGGCTGCGGCAGAGGCAGGGGAGGGGGCCGGACTGAACGAGCGCGAACGCAATGCGTTTCGCGCCATTGCCCGTGCGCTCGGCGCCCGCCTGCCGGAAGAGGATGCGCCGCAGGCTGCAACCGACGCTGCGACGCCTGCGGATGCGCCTGACGGGGAGCCGACCGCGGCAGCGGCTGGCGCGGCGACACCGCATGCCGAGTCCGGCCGGTCGGAGTCCGGCGCTGCCGACCTGGCGGACACCGCGTCGCAGGTGGCCGCAACCCCGGATGACGGGCCTCAGGGCGACGGTGCCAACCTGGCGTCCGCACCCGACGCCGTCGGCGAAGACGCAACCGCGCAGGCCTCACCGCCGAGCGCCTGCTCGCGCCAGGCGATGGCCGAGCCCGGCGATGCGGCCGCCCCGGCAGCCGCGCCGGATGCCTCGTCGCCGGCTGCGTCCGAAGCGGCTGCGTCCGAGTCCGCCGCTGCCGGCCAGGAGGCCACCATCCCCCCGGCGGCCGTACCGGCATGGATCGGCGAGGTCCTCGACCGCGTCCCGCTCGGCCTTGCGGTCGTTCGCGACGCCCGCATCCTGTTCGCCAACCGGGCGTTTCTCGAACTGTTCGCGTTCGACGATCTCGCCGATCTCGAGGCGGCGGGCGGCCTTGCCGGTCTGCTCGAGGGACGCGCGCCGACCGAGGATGACGAGCACGCCCACGTCGTCGCGCGCCGCCGCGACGGAACGCTGATGCCGGTCGCCATGCATCTGGCGCGCACACCCTGGGCCGGCGGCCCTGCGATGCTGCTCAGCGCCCGCCTGCCAGAGCCTGCGCCGACATCGGCCGTGCCATTGCCGCAGACACCCACCCCGCGCGAGGCACCGGTCGACACCGAGCTTGCCGATCTGCGCGCCGTCGTGGCGATGGCCGTCGACGGCGTTCTGGTGCTGGGCCCCGATGGCGCGATCGTCTCCGCCAATCCGGGCGCCCGGCGCCTGCTCGCCGGGCTCGACGGCGAATTGCTCGGCCGCCCCTTCGTCGATTGCGTGGCGCCGGGCTCGCGCTCGCACGCCATCGACCTGATCGAGGGGCTGAAGGCCGGCGGCGTGCCCAGCGTGCTGGCCGAGGGCCGCGAGATCCGGTTGATCGCCGGCGACGGCGAGGGAACGCCGGTGCATATGAAGGTCGGCCGGATCGGGACCGGTCAGCCGGCCCGGTTCTGCGCCGTGCTGCGCGATCTGACCGATCGCAAGGCCGCCGAGGAGGCCCTGGTCGAAGCCCGCAGGCGCGCCGAGGAGGCCAGCGCGCAGAAATCGGACTTCCTCGCCAAGATCAGCCATGAGATCCGCACGCCGCTCAACGGCATCATCGGCTTCTCCGAGGTGATGGGCGAGGAGCGCTTCGGTCCGCTCGGCAACGAGCGCTACCGCGAGTACGTCAGGGACATCCGCGCCAGCGGCGAGCATATCATGAGCCTGGTCAACGACCTGCTCGACCTCTCGAAGGTGGAGGCAGGCAAGCTTGACCTCGCCTTCGCCGGTGTCCGGCTCAACGATCTTGTCGAGCAGACCGTGGCGATCGTCGGGCCGCAGGCGAACCGCGCGCAGATCATCGTCCGCACCAGCCTGGCGCCGAACCTGCCGCCGGTCGTCGCCGACGCCCGCAGCATCCGGCAGGTCGTGCTCAACCTGCTGTCGAACGCGATCAAGTTCACCCTTCCCGGTGGTCAGGTGTTCGTCTCGACCGTGCATGACGAGACCGGCGAGGTGGTCCTGCGCGTCCGCGACACCGGCATCGGCATGTCGGAGACCGAGATCACCGCGGCCATGGAGCCGTTCCGCCAGCTTGCGGTGGCAGGCAGCGACCGCGAGCGCGGCACCGGTCTCGGCCTGCCGCTGTCGAAGGCGCTGACCGAAGCCAACCGGGCCAGCTTCGCGATCACCAGCCGGCCCGGCGAGGGCACGATGATCGAGATCCGGTTTCCGCAGAACCGCGTCCTGTCGGAATGAAATGCTTCGAGCGATACGGCACGGGCTGGCGGCAAGGCCTTAGAATTATTCCATTTGTAATGCTGACTTTGATTGTCGGATAATATTGACTCGTCCCGAGCACTCCGGCAAATGTCGCTTCCGGAGCGGAGAACCGCTCTCTTGCCCTTGATGGCAGGGCCTTGACCCCTGTCGATTGGAGGAAGTCATGATCCTTAGTCTCGCCCGGCCGCTGGCGGCCGCCGTCCTGTCGCTATCCGGTATTCTCGCCAGCGGCATGCTGGCGCCGGCCCGATCGGCCGAGGTCAACGTCTACACCACCCGCGAGCCCGGACTGATCCAGCCGATCCTCGATGCCTTCACCGCCGAGACCGGAACCAAGGTGAACGTGCTGTTCGGCAAGGACGAACTCGTCGAGCGCATCCAGGCCGAGGGTGCCAACAGCCCGGCCGACCTGCTGATCACGGTGGACATCAGCGCGCTGCAGAGGGCCAAGGATCTCGGCATCACCCAGCCGATCGTCTCGGATGTCGTCGCGGCGAACATCCCGTCCCAGTACCGCGACCCCGACGGTCACTGGCTCGGCCTGTCGCAGCGGGCGCGGATCGTCTATGCCTCCAGGGACCGGGTCGAACAGGACGAGATCACCTACGAGGAGCTCGCCGATCCGAAGTGGAAGGGCCGGATCTGCATCCGCTCGGGGCAGCACCCCTACAATATCGCGCTGTTCGCCTCGATGATCGCCCATCACGGCGAGGCCGAGACGAAGGCCTGGCTCGAGGGGCTGCGCGACAATCTCGCCCGCAATCCGGGCGGCAACGACCGCGCCGGAGCGAAGTCGATCTTCGCCGGCGAATGCGATCTGGCGATCGGCAATACCTACTATGTCGGGCTGATGCAGACCAATGAGAGCGAGCCGGAGCAGAAGGACTGGGCGAAGGCGATCAAGGTCCTGTTCCCCAACGCGGCCGACCGCGGCACTCACGTCAACATCTCCGGCGTGGTGATGGCGAGGAACGCGCCGAACCGCGACGCCGCCCTGGCGCTGATCGAGTTCATGACCTCCGACAAGGCGCAGTATCTCCTGGCCGAGGCGAACTTCGAGTATCCGCTGAAGCCTGGTGTCAAGGCATCGGAGATCGTTCGGTCGTGGGGCGAGCTCAAGGCCGACACGCTGCCGCTGACCGAAGTGGCAGCCAGGCGTGCCCGCGCCAGCGAGCTCGTCGACGAGGTGAACTTCGACGGCGGCCCGAAGAGCTGACCGTCACCGGCAGGTCCGTGCCGGGCGGGCATTGCGCCGCGCGGCACGGCGGAGGAGAAGCGATGTCTGTCAACTGTGCCTGGCGTACGCGCATCAGCCTCGACCGCAAGCCCGAGCGGCTGGTGATTCTCGGCATGCGCGGCTGGATCGCCGGATACGAGACCGGCGACATTTCCTGTTGGGAGGCGGTCTGGAACGACCATGCCCGCGAGGTCGGGCCGCTGGCGGCCAAGCGGATCGTGTCCGAGCTGTCCGGCTGGGTGCGGATCATGCGCAGCGAGGGATGCCGGGGGGTGGCCTGCTACCCCCGACCCTGCCGCTTCATGTGCCGCGACGAATGTCTGGCGCTGCGGATGATCGCCAGCTGCCAGAACGGCTTGCGCGCCGTCGCCGAGGAAAGCGGGCGTCAGCTCGTCGAGATCGACCGGGTCGACGAGTTCCTCGCCGCAGCGGATGCCTACGCGGCGGAGCTGTCCGGCGCGGGGCTCGACCTGATCCCGATCCCCTCCGAGGTGATCGCGATGGCGCCGCGTGATCCGTCCGGCCGCTCCGTCAACTGAGCGGATGCGGCTGCGGCGAGGCGGGGGCGCGGCGATCCGCCATCACCGCGCCGCCGCGGCCGGGGCCCTGCTGGTCGCCGGCGTCGCCATTGCGCCGATCGTGGCGCTGGTGGCGATCGCCCTGAGCGGCGACGCTGCCGTCTGGACGCATCTGCTGGCGACCGTGCTGCCGCCGTCGCTGAAGGCGACGGCGCTGCTCATGCTCGGCGTCGGACTGGCCACCGCAGTGGTCGGCATCGCCACGGCCTGGCTGGTTGCGATGTATCGCTTTCCGGGCCGCGGCATGCTCGAATGGATGCTGCTGCTGCCGCTGGCCGTGCCGACCTACGTCGTCGCCTACTGCTATGTCGAACTGCTCGACCATGTCGGTCCGGTCCAGAGCGGCATCCGCAGCCTGTTCGGCTTCTCCTCGATCCGCGACTACTGGTTCCCCGACATCCGCTCGCTGGGTGGCGCCGTGTTCGTCATGAGCGCGGTGCTCTATCCCTATGTCTACCTGACCGTGCGCGCCACCTTCCTGATGCAGTCGGTCTGCGTTCTCGACGTCGGCCGCACCCTCGGCGCCGGTCCGGCGCGGTGCTTCCGCGAAGTGGCGCTGCCGCTTGCGCGACCGGCCGCCGTGGTCGGGGTGACGCTGGCGCTGATGGAATGTCTCAACGACATCGGCGCCGTCCAGTATCTCGGCGTGCGCACGCTGACGCTGTCGGTCTATGCCACCTGGGTCAATCGCGGCGATCTCGCCGGCGCCGCCCAGCTTGCCTGCGCGATGCTGCTCGCGGTGCTGCTGCTGATCTGGCTGGAACGGCGCGGCCGCGGCCTGCAGCGCTTCCACAATACTGCCCGCCGCCAGCAACCCCTGCCCGACCATCCGCTGCGCGGCTGGCGCGCCATCGCCGCCGTCGCCGTCTGCGCGGTGCCGGTGCTGGCCGGCTTCGTGTTCCCGGCGAGCTATCTCCTGTCCGCTGCGATCCGCCGCGGCGCCTCCGATTTCGGTCCGGCCTATTTCTCGCTGGTCACCAACAGCCTGACGCTTTCGCTCGCCGCAGCGCTCGCCGCGGTCGTGGCCGCCCTGGTCCTCGTCTATGCGGCGCGCCTGACGGGCTCGCGGCTGGTTCGCGCCGCCGGCCGCATCGCCGCGATCGGCTACGCGGTGCCGGGAACGGTGCTGGCGATCGGCATCGTGATACCGCTCGCAGCCCTCGACAACGCGGTCGATGGGCTCGCGCGCCAGTGGTTCGGGCTGTCGACTGGCCTGCTGCTGACGGGCAGCATCGCGGCCCTCGTCTATGCCTATGTCGTCCGCTTCCTCGCCGTCTCCCACGGCACGGTAGAGGCCGGCCTCGAGCGCATCACGCCCTCCATCGACATGGCGGCGCGTTCGCTCGGCAGATCGCCCGGCCGGGTGCTGCGCGAGATCCATCTGCCGCTCGTCAGACCGGCGGCGACGACGGCGGCGCTGCTGGTCTTCGTCGATTCGATGAAGGAGCTGCCTGCGACAATCCTGCTCAGGCCGTTCAACTTCGAAACTCTGGCGACCCATGTCTACACCTATGCGTCGATGCAGATGGTCGAGCAGGGCGCGCTCGCCGCGCTGACCATTGTCGCCGCGGGGCTCCTGCCGGTGGCGCTGCTGGCGCGTAGCGCGCGACAGTCCAGACCCGGTGCCGGCACCGCCGCCCGCGCAACGCTGCCGTCGATCTAGCGGCCGCGTCGCACCTGCGCCTTGCCGACGTGCCGCGACTTGCCACAATGGGCGGCGAATCGGGTCGGCGCGCAGCGGTGCGACCGGCGTTGCGATCGGGGGAAACCCTTCGGGGGTCTGCGATGCGCGAGAAGGAACTGCGCCTCGCGCTGGTCCTGTACGGCGGCGTCTCGCTGGCCGTCTACATGTTCGGCGTGTGCCACGAGGTCAGCAAGCTCGTCCGGGCGTCCAAGCTGCTGCACGGGACGCCGCGGTCCGACCGCGGACGGGCCGGCGCGCCCGGCAGGCTGCCGGATGGCGCCGATACCGAGCCGATCTATGTCGATCTGCTGCACCGCCTGTCGGCGCAGACGGAACTGAGGGTCGTTGTCGACGTGATCGCCGGCGCCTCGGCGGGCGGCATCAACGGTGTCTTCCTGGCACGGGCGCTCGCCCACGATCTGCCGCTGGCGCCGCTGCGCGACATGTGGCTGGAGAAGGCCGACATTACCCGGCTGATCGAGGAGGATGCGCTCGCCGGACGCTGGAGCAAGAGGTTCCTGACACCGTTCCTCGGCCGCATCCTGAAGATGGCTCCGGACCTTGCCGAGGATCCCGAGACCCGCGCCAAGCTCGATCTGTTCGTCCGCTCGCGCTGGTTCCAGCCGCCCTTCTCCGGACCGCGATTCTCCGGCTGGATGCTTGAGGCGGCCGAGGCGATGGGCACGCCCGAGCCGGGCGCCTCGCTGCTGCCGGATGATCATGCGCTCGACCTGTTCGTCTCGGTCACCGACTATCACGGCCATCCGCGCACCATTCCGCTTGACGATCCGCCCCTCGCCGTGGAGCTCGAGCACCAGCTGACCCTCGCCTTCCGCTATCTGAGGCACGGCGGCGGTGACGCGGAGACCGAGTTCGACGACCGCGCCCTGCCGGGTCTCGTTTTCGCGGCGCGCGCCACCTCGTCCTTTCCCGGCGCGTTTCCGCCGGCGACGCTGACCGAGATCGAGCAGGTGCTCGCCGGCCACGGATCGGCCTGGCCCGACCGGGAGCGGTTCATCCGCGACAAGCTCGGCGTGATCCTGAGGGACGGCCGCGATCCGCTGACCACGCCCTTCGTCGACGGCGCGGTCGTGACCAACAAGCCGTTCGCGGCGGCGGTGTCGGCTCTGATGGGCAGACCCGCCAACCGCGAGGTTGTCCGCCGCATCGTCTTCGTCGACCCGAACCCGGATGTCGAGCTTGCCGAGGATGAACCATTGCCCGGGTTCTTCCGGGCGATCTTCACCTCGCTCGCGCAGATTCCGCGCAACGAGCCGATCCACCAGGAACTCGAGCGCCTCGCCGCGCTCAACAGCCAGGTCTCGGTGATCTCCGAAGTCGTCGAGGCGGCGCGTCCGCGGATCCGGTCGCTGGTCGAGAACATTCTCGCGGAGGAGGACGAAACCGCGCCGGATGCGCGCACCTTCGCCCGCTGGCGCGACCTTGCCAACGAGGCTGCGGCGACGGATGCCGGCTTCGCCTTCGAGAGCTATCTGCGCCTGAAGATCCTGACCGTCGCCCGCCGCCTGCGTTCGATCGCCGAGACGATGACGGACACGAGTCTTGCCGGGCTCGGGCACGCCATTGCCCGGCCACTCCTCGAGACGCCGCGCGGGGCGGAGGGCCGGGTGTCGGCCGAGGCGGTCGCCTTCCTGCGCGCCTTCGATGTCGATTTCCGTATCCGAAGGCTGCGCTTCATCATCCGCCACCTCAACGATCTCTACCATGCCGATCGACCGGAGGCGCATGTCGAGCCGCTCGACGAGACCCGTCTCGACGAGCTGAAGTCCGAGCTCTATGCGCTGCTCGACTCGGTGCGGCGGCGGCTGCGCGACCTGCCCGGCGAGGCGGATCTGGTCGACGCCGTCCGACAGCTCGCCGACCCGGCGCAGGCCGCCGATGCGCGGCAGGCCGCCATCGCGCGTATCGGCGAACGTCTCGCGCTGAAGCGGGACGACGACAGGCTCGACGAGATCTTCTCGGTGATGGTGCTCAACAGCCTGCCATTGTGGGCCCGCCACGAGCTGATCATCGCCTATATCGGCTTCCCGTTCTTCGACGTGCTGACCCTGCCGATGACCCAGTGGCAGGATCTCGACGAGCTCGACATCATCCGCGTGTTCCGGATCAGTCCCTCCGATGCGCGCGCCATCCGCGCCGGCACCGCGATGGACAAGCTGAAGGGTGTGCGGCTGCGCCGCTTCGGTGCCTTCTTCAACCGCGCCTGGCGCGAGAACGACTATCTGTGGGGCCGTCTGGTTGCTGCCGACCGGCTGGTCGACGTCGTCATGACCGCGGCCGCGGAGGCCGCGGCCGGCATCGACCGGCTGTCCGTCAAGAAGGCGCTGTTCGAGGCGATCCTGGCGGCGGAGGGGCCGCATCTGACCGCCGATCCGCATCTCGTGCCGCGGCTGCTCGAGGAGGTGGCCGCCATCCGCGCCCCGGCATTCGGACGCTAGGGCGGTTCGTCGTTCTCAAGACCCGATGATCCACCCGACCTCCCCGCGTCGGCGCGAGTTCCGACGCAGAAGCGGTTCTCGCCTCGCCGGGAGTGGGCCTGGCGACGATCGGGTCGTCGAACCTAGGACTTCAGTGCCTCGATGTCGCGGAAATGCTCGAGAGCCTCCGGGTTGGCCAGCGCCTCCTTGTTCTTCACCTCGCGGCCATGCACGACGTCGCGCACCGCAAGCTCGGTGATCTTGCCGGACTTGGTGCGGGGAATGTCGGGCACCGGGACGATGCGCGCGGGCACGTGACGCGGACTCGCGCCCTCGCGAATCTGCTTCTTGATTCGTGCGACAAGCGCTTCGTCGAAGACCACCCCCTCGGCCAGCCGCACGAACAGCACGACGCGCACGTCGTCGTCCCAGCTCTGGCCGATGGCGAGAGCCTCCAGGATCTCCGGCATCTGCTCGACCTGGGCGTAGATCTCCGCAGTGCCGATCCGCACGCCACCCGGATTGAGCGTCGCATCCGAGCGGCCGTGGATGATCATTCCGCCGTGCTCGGTCCATTCGGCGAAATCGCCGTGGCACCACACATTGTCGAAGCGTTCGAAATAGGCCGACCGGTATTTCGCGCCATCCGGATCGTTCCAGAATTGCACGGGCATCGACGGGAATGCCCGGGTGCAGACCAGCTCGCCCTTGACGCCGGCCGGACAGCTCCTGCCATCGTCGTCCCAGACATCCACCGCCATGCCGAGCCCGGGGCCCTGGATCTCGCCGCGCCAGACCGGCGACAGCGGGTTGCCGATGACGAAGCAGGCGGCGATGTCGGTGCCGCCGGAGATCGAGGCCAGATGCACGTCCGGCTTGATCGCCTCGTAGACGTAATCGAAGCTTTCGGCGGCCAGCGGCGACCCGGTCGAGGTCATCAGCCGGACGCTCGACAGGTCGTGCGAGTCGCGTGGCCTGAGGCCTGCCTTCTTGACCGCATCGATGAACTTCGCCGAGGTGCCGAACAGCGTCATCCTCTCCTCGGCGGCGTAGTCGAAGATCACGTTTGCATCCGGATGGAACGGCGAACCGTCGTAGAGCAGCAGCGTCGCGCCCGAGCCGAGCCCCGATACCAGCCAGTTCCACATCATCCAGCCGAGCGTGGTGAAGTAGAAGATCCGGTCGCCGGGCCGGACATCGCAGTGCAGCTGATGCTCCTTCAGATGCTGGATCAGCATGCCGCCGGCCGAATGGACGATGCATTTCGGGACACCTGTCGTGCCGCTCGAGAACAGGATGTAGAGCGGCTGGGCGAAGGGCAGCCGGACATAGCTGACCGGCCCGGCGGCGTAAGCCTCGATCGCCGCGGCCAGCGTCATGCCCGTCGCGACCTTCGCCGCCGCGGCCTCCGCCTCGCCCAGATACGGCACCACGATCACCGCCGCCAGCGTCGGCAGCCGGGCTGCGACCGCCGCGACCTTGTCGGAAATGTCGATCCGCTTGCCGGCATACCAGTATCCGTCGCAGGCGATCAGCAGCTTCGGCTCGATCTGTCCGAACCGGTCGAGAATGCCGCGCTCGCCGAAATCCGGTGAACAGGACGACCAGATCGCCCCCAGCGAGGTGGCGGCCAGCATGGCGGCGATCGCTTCGGGCATGTTGGGCATGATCGCCGCGACCCGGTCGCCGACGCCGACGCCGTGCGCGGCGAAGGCCTGCTGCAGGCGCGAGACCAGCGCATTCAGCTCGGCCCAGCTCATCCTGCGGCGTACCTTGTCCTCGCCGCGGAAGATCAGCGCCTCGCCGTCGTCGGCGCGACGCAGCAGGTTCTCGGCGAAGTTCAGCCGTGCGTCGGGAAAGAACCCGGCGCCCGGCATGCGGTCGCCGTCGACGAGGATGCGCTCGCCCTTGTCGCCGATGACGCCGCAGAAATCCCAGACGGCGGACCAGAACGCCTCTCGCTCGTCGATGGAGTACGCATGCAGCGCCCGGTACCCGCCTTCCCGCAGCCGGCCGCCGGGATCGACGCGCTCGCGGAACCGCGTCATGTTGGCCTGGGCGACGAGTTGCGGCGACGGGGTCCACAGCGGCGTTCCGGACATGGGGCCTCCTCAGCGTGCGGGGAGCGGGACAGTGCGGCCGTGCAGTCTCGACCGTGCCGTCTATTGCCACAGTGGACCGGCCGTCGCCAGCCCGGCGGGCAGGTGCCTCCAAATGGGGAGTAGCCTTGGGATCGCGACCGTCGGGCTGTATTGTGCGCCGGTGCCGTCCGGAGGAAACGCGGGCCGGAGGAAACGCGGGCCGGAGGAAGCGCAGGAACGAGCGCCGGAGCGAGCTGAGGTGACACGGCGGAAGTCTTTCCAATGAAGCGGCTGGCCTATGTCCTCGCGGCGGGGCTGCTGGCGGTCGCGCTCGTGACTGTGATTGCCCGCGCGGCGATCACCACCGAGGCCGTCCGCCACGCTGCCATCCGCCATATCGAGGCGCTGACCGGGCTGGAGACCGAGGTGCACGGCGAGACCCGCCTGTCGCTGTTCCCGCGGCTCGGCTTCCGCATCGGCGATGTCGAGCTCGAGCGGTCCGCGGGCCGCCGCAAGAATGTCGTCGCCGAGGTCGAAGCCGTCCGGGGCGAGATCGCGTTGCTGCCGCTGCTGACCGGCCATGTCATCCTCGACGAGCTGACGCTGGTGCGGCCGCAGGTGGTGATCGGCACCGAAGCCGGCGGCGCGCCGGACTGGGTGCCCGATGGCGGTGCGCTCGGCGACCTGTGGGCCGGGCGGCAGCCCGCTCCGGACAGGGAGGGCACGAGGATCGGCGCCATCCGCATCGAGGATGGTGCCATCGAACATGTCGACGAGCGCACCGGCAGGACGGTCCGCCTCACCGCCGTCAACGGCAGCATCGTCTGGCCGGCGCTGAATGCCCCGTTCAAGATGGCCGCCTCCCTCATCTGGAACGGCGAGATCGTCTCGGTCGCGCTCGAGGCCGCCACGCCGCTGGACTACCTGACCGGCGGCAGCACACGCGTGCGGTTGGCGCTCGAGTCCGGTCTGCTGCGTGCCGGCCTCGATGGCCGCGCCGGCACCGGAACCGAGGCCGACTTCGATGGGTCGGTGGCGCTGTCGAGTTCCTCGGTGCGCGCAGCCCTGCGCTGGCTGGGCCATGCCGGCGCCGGGCTTCCGGTGCCCGCCGAGCTGTCGGCTACGGCAAAGCTGCGGCTGGTTGGGCGCGCCGCCTCCCTGTCGGAGCTCGCGCTGACGCTCGACGGCAGTGTCGCCGAAGGCGGGATGCGACTCCAGCTGGGCGATGATGGGCGACCGGATGTGCAGGGCACGCTGGCCTTCGACGTGCTCGATCTCGACCGCTTTCGACCGCCGGCCAGACCGGACTCGGCGCCCGGAACGCCAGGTTGGCTCGACCAGCCGATCACCATTGCGGATCTCGACCAGGTATCCGCCGACATGCGCATCTCGGCCCGCACGGTCCATCTCGGGGCGATCGAATTCGGCGAGCTGGCCGGAACCGTTTCCGTCCGTTCCGGGGCGATCAACATCGGTATCGGCGATGTCGCGCTGTTCGCAGGTCGGGGGCTCGGTTCGCTGACGCTGGCACCGGCGCCCGAGGGAATATCCTTCAGGCTTTCGGCGAAACTCGAGCGCACCGAGATGTCCCGGCTGCTCGGCCAGACGCTGGGCATCAGGCGGATCGACGGTATCGGCAATCTCACCGCAACCCTCAGCGGCGCGGGCGCCACGCCCTCGCAGATCGTTTCGACCCTGTCGGGCGAGGGTCGCATCGCCATCACCGGGGGTGCGCTGGCGGGCGTCGATGTGGCGAGCCTTGCCGAGACGTTGCGGACGGGCAGGGTGGAGGGCTGGCCCGCCAATCCGGCCGCAAGCACCCGCTTCGACACGCTGGCAGCCACCTTCCGCGTCGCGCAGGGCACGGCCTCGACGGCAAACTTCAGCCTGATCGGCCCCGGTCTGGACGTGTCCGCCGAAGCCGAGGTCCGCCTGTTGCCGGCCTCGATCGCAGGCCATGGGCTCGCCGAACTTGGGGGTGCGGACTCGGAGCAAGGCCTGACGGTTCCCTTCGTCATCGAAGGTCCCGTGGGGCGGCCGAGCATCTATCCCGATCCGCTTTGGCTGCTCGAGCGGGCGGCGGTGAGCGAGGAGCTGCTGCGCGACTTCAAGCGCGATCTCGAACAGAAGCCGCCGGAGCTGGTCGTCCAGGAGATCCTCGGTCATGCCCTCGACCGAGGCCCGGCGCCACGGCTACGCCAGCCAGTGGTCAACGCCCCGCAGCAATAGCGGGCCGCGGCTGGATGGGGCGCGGGCACGGCCGGCCGCTTCGTCGCGGGGCCGCGGCTCGTGTATCCTTCCGGGCATGATTCGCGCGCGGCGGGGGCCGGCGCCGGCTCGGGGAGTGGCCATGGTGGTGCTGCGTCTTTGCGAGGCCGTGACCGCCGCCTGCCTGTCGCGTCGCCTCCTGCATCGCTGCCGCGCGCTCGCCTTGGCAGTCGCGGCCGGCGCGGGCGCCCTGCCCGTCGCAGCCGCCGACTGGGGGCTGGCCGTGTTCCTGATCGCAGAACGCACCACCGACCGGGCATCCCAAGCGAGCTATGCGCCGGGCGATCGGGCCCGCACCCGGCTCGCGGTGGAAAACCGCGGCGCTGTGGGGCTGTCGGATATCCGCATCGAGATCGAATTCGTCGGCGCCGTGCCCGTGCTCTCGGCGATGCGGGAGGCGGCCGACTGGACGGCCGAGGCCGACCGGCTGCGGACGGTCATTGCGACGCTCGACCCGGGGCAGTCGGTCGAGTTCCCGGTGGTCGTCGAACTCGCCGACGGAACCGAGCGCGGTGCGCGCGGGACCGGCGGCGAGGCGCGCATTCGCGTGACGGTCCCGGCCTCGGGGGAGACCGTGGTGACGCAGGCGCGCTGGCCGATCGTCGGCTGCGCGCGCGCCTATCACGATGCGCTGCGGCTGGTCCGGCTTTCCGAATTCGCCGATCTGCGTGCGGCGGTCGAGGCGTCGCTGACCCCCGACACCGACCTGCCCGGCAGGCTGATCTTCGTGCGGGCCCCGGCCGATTCGACCGCGCCGGCGAAGTTCGCCGGCCAGATCGCGAGAACCCGCGGCGTCGATGGCTTCTTCACCACCGAGGATGCCAGATGGGTCGCGGGGCGGGTGATCCGCGACATCGATGCCTATCTCGGCCAGGATCTCTACCCCGGCCTGTGCACGGGGGTTGTACAATGGACCGCGGCGATGGAGGCGCAGGTCGATCGCTTTGCCCGGCGGGCCGCCCAGACCCGCGCGCTGCTGGACGCGTTTCTGCCGGCCGTCTCCGACACCGCTGCATCCATCGGCGGCGGGCTTGCCGCTGAAATCGGCGGCGAAATCGGCGGCGAGGGCTCGGGGCCCGGCCGTCACGACGCCGAGCTGCTGGCGGCCGAGCTGCTGGCGGCGCTCGGCACCCGGACGGACGGGCTATCCGGCGCAGGCGTCTTCGCCGCCGCGCAGGGCTGGATCGGCTCCGGCAGCCATGGTCTGGGCGAGGCAGAGCGCCGCGCGGTCGACGCCGCCTTCGCGATGCTCGAGCGACAGTGGTATCTGGAGATGGCGGCAACCCGGGCCGACGCCGTTGCGGATGGCTTCGCCCGGACGCTCGAGGCGATCCGCGCCGCACATGGTGCGACCTGTACCTGCCGCCGCTGAACCGCGCGGCCGCGGCATTTACCGTTGCGGTTAACGATCCGGTCGGAAATTGCCTCCGACCTCGCCTGGCAGACGCGCATTCGGGGCCCGCTTGCGATAGGTTGCGGCAGGCCGGCCGCCGCCAGGCGGCGACCGCGAACCGGGATTGCGCAGCCATGACGGATATCGCCCGCCACGCCCCGACATCGCCCGCGCGCGCCTTTGGCCGTCGTGCCGCACTCGCCGATCTCCGGGCGGATCGCGGTGCGCTGCTGTTGCTGCTGACCCTGGCGATGGCGGCCGTGCTGCTCGTCACGCTGGCGCTGCGGGCGCTCGGTGAATCGGGCGGCACCAACTCCTACGCGGCCCTGGCAGATGCCTTCCTGAACGGCCGGCTGCATGTCGATGCATGCATGGACGAGGACTGCGCCCTATACGATGGCCGCATCTGGGTGATCTTCCCGCCGTTCCCGGCGATCGTGGCGATGCCGTTCGTGGCCCTGTTCGGCACCGGTTTCTCGGGCTTCATCACGTTGGCCACGCTGTTTTCGGGCGTGTCGCTGCTCCTATGGTGGCGCATTCTCGAACGGCTCTCCGTCGAGCCCCGGACGGCGATCTGGCTGGTTCTGGCGATCGGCTTCGCGACGCCGCTCTACTATGTGACGTTCCGCGGCGACGGCGTCTGGTTCTTCGCCCAGGCGATCGCCTTCCTGCTGGTGGCGGTCGCGATCCACGAGGCGGTGCGCGGCGGCAGTCTGATGCTTGCCGGTGTCTGCATCGGCCTTGCCTTCCTCACCCGCCAGTTCACCATCCTCTATCTGCCGTTCCTGTTCGCGCTGGCGCTGCGTCCGGACGAGCCGCTGATCTCGCTGAAATGGCCGCACTGGCGCCGAGCGCTGGCGCTGGCATTGCCAGTGGCGGCCGCGCTCGCGGTCTACCTCGTCTACAATCAGATCCGTTTCGGCGATCCCCTCGACACCGGCTACGGCTACATAGCGGCCTGGTCGCCCGATGCGGACGACATGATCTCCAACCGGCTGCGCGAGCACGGATTGTTTTCGTCAGCCTATTTCGTCTTCAATGCGCTCTATCTCGTCGTTCAGGGGTTCCATGCCCGGTTCGAGGGGCCGTATCTCACCGATCTCGCCGATCTCGACCCGTCGGGCACCTCGCTCTTGGCCGCCAGCCCGTTCGTGCTGCTCGCCGTCTTCGCGCCGATGCGCCGGCCGGTGGTGATCGGGCTTCTGGTGATCGTGGCGATGGTCGTGCCGATGCTGTTCTACCATTCGAACGGCTTCAGCCAGTACAACGTGCAGCGCTACACACTCGACTGGCTGCCGATCCTGTTCGTGATGCTGGCGCTCGCGGTGAAGCCCGGCCTCAGGCCGGCGTTGCAGGTTCTCGTCGCCTACGCGGTCGGGCTCAATGTGGTCACGGTGGCGCTGCTGGCCCTGACCCACCCGGCGGGATAGGCACCGTACCGTGTGACGATCAGCGTGCGCCGTCGCGCCGCTCAGCCTTGGTGATGATTAAGGAGAAATCGTAGGACGAGGCGCCGTAGCAGCCGATGCAGCTGCCGGTGCCGAACACCAGTTCGTCGCTGGTCGATTCCCATGGCTGGTGGACCGCACTTGCGGTACCGCTGGCGTTCGCCCGTCTGACATGCCTTGCATCGGACGCATGGCTGATATCGAATATGACGGATCGCAATGCCAGCCCGGCGATCGGTGACTATATGTCGCGCATGTGCGTACAGGATGCTGGCGAGCCAGGATATGCTGCAGATGACCGAGGAAGCCCGGAGCACGGTGGCCCATCTTGAGGATCGCAGTCTGCTGGTCCTCGACGATGACCGGCCGTTCCTGAACCGGCTGGCACGTGCGATGGAGCGGCGCGGCTTCGTCGTCACCGAGGCCGATACGGTGGCCGACGGCCTTGCTGCGGTGGAAGCGCACGCGCCGGCCTTCGCGGTGGTCGACATGCGCCTCGGCGACGGCAACGGTCTCGACGTGATCCAGCGGCTGAAGGAGAAGCGGCCCGATGCCCGCGCGATCATCCTCACCGGCTACGGCAACATTGCCACCGCCGTTACGGCGGTGAAGCTCGGCGCTGTCGATTATCTGGCCAAGCCGGCCGATGCCGACGAGGTCTTTGCCGCCCTGATGAACGACGGCGAGGCGAAGGCGGCCCCCCCCGAGAATCCGATGTCGGCCGACCGGGTGCGATGGGAGCATATCCAGCGCGTCTACGAACTGTGCGACCGCAATGTCTCCGAGACCGCCCGCCGCCTGAACATGCATCGGCGCACCCTGCAGCGCATCCTCGCCAAGCGCGCACCACGCTGACACGCGGATGGCGGAGGCATCGCCGGCAGCGATCACAATCCTTGTCGACGCCGACGCCTGCCCGGTGAAGGACGAGGTCTACCGTGTCGCTGCGCGGCACCGGATCAGGGTCGTTATCGTCGCCAATGCGTTCATCGCCGTGCCACGCGATCCGCTCGTCGAGCGCGTCATCGTGCCGAGCGGCCCGGACGTGGCCGACGACTGGATCGCCGAGCGGGCAGGACCCGCAACAATCGTCGTGACCGCGGATATCCCGCTCGCGGAGCGGGTGGTGCAGGCCGGAGCTGCGGCGATCGCACCGAACGGACGGGCGTTCGACGCCGGCTCGATCGGCATGGCGCTGGCAATGCGCAACCTCATGACCGAGCTGCGGTCGGCCGGACATATCACGTCCGGTCCACGTCCGTTCTCTCCGAAGGATCGCTCCGCCTTTCTCGGCGCGCTCGACCGTGCCGTGGTCCGGCTGAAGCGCCGGGGCTTTCCGGCCTGAGCTGGCCGGTGCGCTGTTCGATCTGCGCCCGCTCGTCCCGGGCGCGGGGCGCAAGTAGGGGCCGCCCTTCAGCCGCCGGCGGGGGGCTCGGCCGTGCGCTTGATCCGCGCCGGCTTGAACGGCGCCATGCCGGCGCGCGCCAGTTCGTCGGCCCGCTCGTTGCCGGGATCGCCGGCATGGCCGCGGACCCAGTGCCAGAAGATCTCGTGCTCGCCGAGCAGCGATTCGAGCTCCCGCCACAGCTCGACATTCTTGACGGGCTTGTTGTCGGCGGTCCGCCAGCCGCGCTGTTTCCAGGTCTTCAGCCAGGACGTGATGCCATCGCGCAGGTAGCTGGAATCGGTGTGCAGGTGGACGATCGACGGCTTCTTCAACGCCTTGAGCGCCCGAATCGCGGCGACCAGCTCCATGCGGTTGTTGGTGGTCAGCGCCTCGCCGCCGGACAGTTCCCTCTCGTGCTGGCCCGACACCAACAGCGCGCCCCAGCCGCCCGGACCCGGATTCCCCGAGCAGGCGCCATCCGTCCAGATGTCGACGCGCGGCTTCTCCCCCATCAGTCGAGTCCGTACTCGGCGGCGCTCCGCACCACCCGGTGGAAGCGCAGCCGTCTGGCATATTCGAGGGGGTCCTTCGGTCGGACGAAGGCGCCGGGCGGGTGATTCAGCCAGTCATAGAGGCGGGTGACGAAGAAGCGCATCGCCGCCCCGCGCGCCAGGATCGGCAGCGCGTCGTACTCGTCGCCGGTCAGCCGGCGGCGGCCGGCATAGGCGGTCAGCATTGCCCGCGCCTTGGTGACGTTGAACGACAGGTCGGGCTCGAAGCACCACGCATTGAGGCAGACCGCGATGTCATAGGCGAGCGCGTCACGGCAGGCGAAATAGAAGTCGATGAGGCCGGAGACCCGCGTATCGAGGAAGAACACGTTGTCGGGAAACAGGTCGGCATGGATGATGCCGGTCGGCAGGTGCTTCGGCCAGTTGGTCTCGAGGAACCGCAATTCGCCTTCCATCTCAGCGGCGAGCCCCGGTTGCAGCGTGTCGGCCCGGTCGGCGACCGCGGCGAAGATCGGCCGCCAGTCGTCGACCGACAGGGCGTTGCGTCGTTGGCCGGGGAAGTCGAGCGCTGCCTTGTGCATCGCCGCGAGCGTGCCGCCGAGTGCCCGGCAGTGCTCGACGCCGGGCCGGCGCACCCACAGCCCGTCGAGAAAGGTCATCAGCGCCGCGGGGCGTCCGCACAGGGTGCGCAGCGCCTCGCCGTTGCGGTCGCGGACCGGCAACGGACAGGTTAGCCCCTTCCCCGACAGATGCTCCATCAACTCCAGGAAGAACGGCAGGTCGGCGGGGTTCACCCGCTTCTCGTAGAGCGTCAGGATGAAGTTCCCCGCCTCGGCGTGGACCAGGTAGTTGGTGTTCTCGACGCCCTCGGCAATACCCTTGAAGGAGAGCAGCGCGCCGATTTCGTAGTCCGCGACGAACTGCGACAGAGCCTCGTCGGGCACCTCGGTGTAGACGGCCATATGCGCTATTCCGCAGCGTCGCGGAGCTGCCGCGGCAGGTTGAAGGCGATCGACTCCTGCGCCGTCGAAACGGTCTCGATATCGATCGCGTAACGCTGGTCGAACGCGCCGATGATCTCCTCGACAAGCACCTCCGGTGCCGAGGCCCCGGCCGTGATCGCCAGGGTGCGGATGCCGTCAAGGCGTTTCCAGTCGATGTCGCTCGCCCGCTGCACCAGCATCGAGACCGGACAGCCGGCCCGTTCGGCGACCTCGACCAGCCGTTGCGAATTCGAGGAATTGGGGGCGCCGACGACGAGCGTCGCGTCCGCCCTCGGTGCCACTGCCTTGACCGCCTCCTGGCGGTTGGTCGTGGCGTAGCAGATGTCCTCCTTGTGCGGGCCGGTGATGTCCGGGAACCGCTCGGTCAGCACCGCGACGATCTCGCGGGTGTCGTCGACCGACAGTGTGGTCTGGGTGATGAAGGCGAGTGCCTCGGGGCGGCGGGGAACGAAGGCGCGGGCATCCTCGACCGTCTCGATCAGCGTGACGGCGCCGTCCGGCAGCTGGCCCATTGTGCCGATCACCTCGGGATGTCCGGCATGGCCGATCAGCACGATCTCGCGGCCCCGCTTGTGGTGGATCTCGGCTTCCCGGTGCACCTTGGTGACCAGCGGGCAGGTGGCGTCGATCTGCAGCATGTTGCGGGCCGCCGCCCCTGCCGGAACCGACTTCGGCACGCCGTGCGCGGAAAAGATAACCGGCGCTGTGGTCTCCGGAATCTGGTCGAGTTCCTCGACGAACACGGCCCCCTTTGCCTTCAGACCCTCGACCACGTAGCGGTTGTGGACGATTTCGTGGCGCACATAGACCGGCGGCCCGAATCGTTCCAGCGCCAGTTCGACGATCCGGATCGCCCGGTCGACACCCGCGCAGAAGCCGCGCGGCGAGCACAGCAGGATCTTCAGCGGCGGGCGCGTGTCGGCGGGCATCGGGAGCGTTCGGGTCCAGCGTCCCGGCTCGGCGCGAGCGGGGTCTCGCCGGCTATACTGGAATCGGCCCCCGCAGTGTCAAGGCCAGGCTGCGTCGACGCCGGGCTGCCCGCCCGGCGGACAGGTGACGGTCGTTTGCGCTTTTCCGACATCGGCGGCCGATCCCGTTCCATTGCGCCGCAGGATGACCTATATCGCGCGCCGCACGGTCGCGCCGTGGGGAGCGCCGGCTTGCCGCAAGGGGTATCGGGAATGCTGCGAGTGAAGACGCGGGTTGCGCCGAGCGCCATCCAGGGACTTGGTCTGTTCGCCGACGAGGACATCCCGGAAGGTGCCACGATCTGGCAGTTCGACCGTGGCATAGACCAGGTGATCGACCTGCGCTACGTCGATCCGGGCGCGTTCATCCCCCGCGACTTCATCCTAAAGTACGGCTACCAGACCGTGGTCGACCAGCCGGTCTTCGTGCTGTGCGTCGACGATGCCCGCTTCATGAACCATTCCGACGATCCGAACATCGTCGAGACCGAGGAGCGCTCGGTGGCGATCCGCCCCATTGCCAGGGGCGAGGAAATCACCACCAACTACAAGGCCTTCGACCGTCGCTATCTGAGCCGGAACCCGATGTGGGACTCGGGCGACTAGCAACAGGCGACGCGTCGTGGTCGATGGCGGCGGACGGGGCTGCCGTCGGGCCGCTCACAATGGTGTGAGGTGCCGCGCTCGCGGGGCGATCCTCCCGGCCCGGGCGCTATCTTGCCCGAAGCCACCGTGTAACGCGCGCTGGCCGGACCAGTTCGGGAGGACACACCATGACGACAGGACTGCAGGTCACCCGCCGTTGGGCGCTGCTCACCGGTGCCGGAGCGGCGGCAATGACGGCCGTTGGCGGCCTCGGCATCAGGCCGACCTCTGCCGCGCCGCAGAAGCTTGGGCCGAGCACCCCGACGGTCTACCGGTTCGAGCTCGGCGACTTCGAGATTGCGACCATCGCCGACGGGGCGATCCAGCTCGACGGTCCCCATCCGATCTTCGGCAACGATCAGCCGGCCGAGGATGTCCAGGCCTATGCCGAGGCGAACTTCCTGCCGCCGACGCGGATGGAGATCTCCTTCACGCCGGTGATCGTCAACACCGGCAGCGACCTGGTGATGTTCGATTCGGGCAACGGCGCCGCGCGCCGGCCCGGCGCCGGCCTGCTGGGCGAGCGGCTGGCCGCGGCCGGCTACGCACCGGACGATGTCAGCGTCGTCGTCATCACGCACTGCCACCCCGATCACATCGGTGGCCTGATGGAGGACGGTCGGCCGCTGTTCCCCAATGCCCGCTACGTGATCGGCGAGACCGAGTACCAGTTCTGGACGTCGGACGACCGCATCGGCACCCCGGCCGAGAACGCCGCCAGCCTTGCCCGCACCAACGTGATGCCCTTCGCCGAGAAGATGACCTTCCTGCAGGATGGCGGCGAGGTGGTGTCCGGCATCCGCGCCGTTGCCGCACACGGACATACACCGGGGCACATGGCCTACATGATCGAAAGCCAGGGCAAGCCGTTCCTGATCTGGGCCGACTCCGTCAACCATTACGTCATGTCGCTGCAGCGGCCGGACTGGCATGTCCATTTCGACATGGACAAGGCGGCCGCGGCCGCAAACAGACGTCGGATCCTCGACATGGTGGCGACCGACCGCATTCCAGCGACGGGCTATCACATGCCGTTCCCGGCGGTCGGCTTTGTCGAGAAGACCGGGGATTCGTTCCGCTGGGTGCCGGTCAGCTACCAGCTCAGGGTGTAGACGCGGTCGCATCGGCGCGAATGCCGCGGGCGGCCGTCGTCAGGACTGCCGCCGCCACGCGCGCCAGTCTTCACCGGTGTCGATGTCGGTCAGGGATGCGACGAGACCGATCGACAGGCCTGTGCAATTTGCCTGTGTGTCGGCGAGCGCATGCTCGCTCGACCAGCGCACCCCGTCGAAGATGCGCGGGACCATGGGGCGCCGCCTGAGGCCAACCAGCCAATAGCCGCCGTCCGCCGCCGGGCCGAACACCGCGTCATGGCGTCCGAGCAGCCGGAACGCGACGTCGATGTGCGCCGGACGGACGCCGGGTATGTCGCTGCCGATGATCACGACCGGTCCGGGCGGCATCGTCTCCATGATCCGCTGCATCCGTGCGCCGAGATCGCCCGCGCCCTGGCCGATCCTGGCGAGGCCGGCCGGCAGGGCGCGGTCGGTCACGGCAGGATCGGGCGTGACGGCAAGTACCGTCGTCCAGCGGGCATCGCCGGCGAGAGCGCGCATCAGCCGGGCAAGGTTGGTCCGATAGAACCGGATCGCCTCCGTCGCGCCGATTTCGGCAGCCAGCCGCGACTTGACCGCGAAGGCGCGGGGCCGTTTGGCCATGACGACCAGCCACCGGCCCGTCATCGGCGATGTCAGCCGTAGATCCGGACGATGACGCGCGGCGGCACCCGCAGGAAGAACAGCGTCAGGCAGCCGAGATTGCGCGCCATCCGCGCCAGATAGCCCGACGCGCGGTAGCGCTCCGCGCTGGTGACTGCCCTGGCGCGCAGGTAGACGAGGCCGCGCCGGCCGATTCGGCGCACCAGATCGACATCCTCCATCAGCGGGATCGGGCGAAAGCCGCCGAGCCGCTCGTAATGTCGTCGCGAGATCAACAGCCCCTGATCCCCGTAGGGCAGCGCGAACAACGCGCAGCGCAGTCCGACCATCGCCTCCAGCAGGCGGGGCCGGAAACCGTGATCGTCGAGCGCGAAGCCGAACACGGCGGCGCGGCGGTCGGCCTCGCCCTTCGCCTCGACCCGCTCGATGAAGGCGCGGACCTCGCGCATCCAGCCATCCTCCAGACAGGTGTCGGCATGCAGGAACAGAAGCCAGGGATGACGCGCCAGCCGCGCGCCGGCCGCAAGCTGGATGCCGCGGCCGCGCGGGCAGCGCACGATATCGCAGCCGAGCTCGTCGGCGATGTCGAGCGTCGCGTCGGTGGAGCCGCCGTCGGCGATCACCACCTGTCCGACCAGCCCGTCGGCGGCGGCGGGAATCAGCGCGGCGAGCGTCGCGACCAGCGTGCGCTCGCAGTCCAGTGTCGGAACGACCACGGTCAGCATGGGACTGACTTATAGACCGAGGCTTTCGCCGCTTCCATCGGGAGACAGGCTCGAGTGGTCAATGTTCTTGATTTGTTCAGGTCAACGCGATAAGCTGCGCTCATGACCGACCGACCCGTCACCGCGCACAGCCCCGATGGCCGGCCCTGCCCCGATCCAGCGGCGCTCGCGACGGCTGTCGCGCCCGACCGCCGCCGCGGGCGCGGCGCGATCTCCAACGTTTCCGGGCGTTACGAGCGGCTAACCCGGCAGATCTTCGACGACGGCTGGACGAGCCTGGACGAGCTGCCGCCGTTCCGCACGACCGTGACGCAGGAGCGGCCGAAACGGATCATCACCCGCAATCAGTCACCCGACATTTCCTTCGATCGCTCGATCAACCCCTACCGGGGCTGCGAGCACGGTTGCAGCTACTGCTTCGCCCGGCCGACCCACGCCTATATGGGCCTGTCGCCGGGCCTCGACTTCGAATCACGGCTGTTCGCCAAGCCGAACGCCGCTGAACTGCTGGAGCGCGAATTGGCCGATCCCGGCTATCGGCCGCGCACCATCGCGATGGGCACCAACACTGACCCCTACCAGCCGGTGGAACGCCAGTGGCGGATCACCCGGCAGGTGCTCGAGGTGCTCGCGCGCCACAACCACCCCGTCGGGATCGTCACCAAGTCGGCGCTGATCGTGCGCGACATCGACATCCTGTCGCACATGGCGGAGCGGGGCCTTGTGAAGGTGGCGCTGTCGGTGACGACGCTCGACCGCAGGCTTGCCCGCGCCATGGAGCCGCGCGCGGCGACGCCATCGCGCAGGCTGGAGACGATCATGCGGCTTGCCGAGGCGGGCATCCCGACCGCGGTAATGGTCGCGCCGGTGATTCCCGGCCTGAACGACCAGGAGATCGAGGCGATCCTGGCGGCCGCCGCCGCGGCCGGCGCGCGCGAGGCGGGATACGTCATGTTGCGGTTGCCGCTCGAGGTGCGTGATCTGTTCGTCGAATGGCTTCGCGCCAACGTGCCGGATCGGGCCGAGCGCGTGATGTCGCTCGTCCGCCAGATGCGGGGCGGCAAGGATTACGACTCGGGCTTCGGCACCCGCATGCGCGGTACCGGTCCGATCGCCTGGACGATCGGACGGCGTTTCGAGCTCGCTGCAAGCCGCAACGGTTATGCGAGCGAGCGGCTGCAGCTGCGCACCGACCTCTTCACCCGCCCGGTCAGCCCGGGCGACCAGCTCAGCCTGTTCTGAAGGAGCGCGCCCGTGCATCAGCGGATCAATCTCGTCACCCTCGGCGTCGGCGACGTCCAGGCGAGCGCCGCCTTTTACGAGCGGCTGGGCTGGCGAAGATCGGGGGCGAGCATGCAGGAGGTCGTGTTCTTCGACGCGGGTGGCGTGGTGCTCGGACTGTACGGCCGCGGGCCGCTGGCCGAAGACGCTGCCGTGTCGGCGGAGGGGGCGGGCTTCCGGGCCGTCGCCCTGGCGCTGAACCTTCCCAGCCGCGCCGAGGTGGACGCGACGATCGCAGAGGCCGCGGCGGCAGGCGCGACAGTCACAAAGCGCGCCGAGGAGGTCTTCTGGGGCGGATACTCCGGCTATTTCGCCGACCCCGACGGCCATCTGTGGGAAGTCGCGCACAACCCGCTCTGGCCGCTCGCCGAGGACGGCCGGATCGTTCTGCCCGACTGAGCCTTCCGCTCGAGGGCCGCTGTTCGCCCGACCCCTCCGGCGGCCCGCGAATGCCGGCCGGCGCAGCCCCCGCGCCGGCCGGCCCCTCGCCACCGGCATTGCGGATCATGGCGTCACACGGGCGATCGTGGGCGCGGGCTTGCCTCGCGGTCGCGACTCAGCCGATGCATGCGGCATGAGCCGATGGCCAGACTTCCGGCGGGAGGATGCCGCCTTGTCGGTAGGCGCGCGGGTGGTGGCCGGCGTGGACGAGGCGGGCCGAGGCCCGCTCGCCGGCCCCGTCGTCGCCGCCGCGGTGGTGCTCGACCCGCGCCGCATTCCCGTTGGTCTTGCCGATTCCAAGCAGCTTGACGCGCCCCGCCGCGAGGCCCTCTACGCCGAGATCCTCGCCACTGCGCTCGTCTCCGCCGCGGCCGTCTCCGCCGCGGTGGTCGACCGGATCAACATCCGCATGGCGACACTGAGGGCGATGTCGCGGGCGATCGCCGGACTGCCGGCCGCTGCCGACCACATCCTCGTCGACGGACGCGACCTGCCGCCCGTGCGCTGCCGCGGCGAGGCGGTGATCGACGGCGACGCCCTCTGCCTGTCGATCGCCGCGGCCTCGATCGTTGCCAAGGTGACACGCGACCGGATGATGGACCGGCTGGCCATGCTGCATCCCGGCTACGGCTTCGAGACCAACCGCGGCTACGCAACCCGCACCCACATCGAGGCGCTGGCGCGCCTCGGTCCCTGCCCGGTCCACCGGATGACCTTCCGTCCGCTCGCCCAGCGCGACCTGTTCGCGCCCTGAGCAGTTCGCGCGCGAGCCTTAATCCAACCTTTACCCTGACCGCCCATGCTCCGGATCGTCAGTTGCGTAAGGGTTGCGTAGAGTCATGGCAGTCTGCTCACCGCGCCGGGCACTTCTGGTGCCCGGCACGGCCTCCCGAGAGGCCGAGGACCGCATCCTCGTCGGCGATTGCATCGCCCTGATGGAGACGCTTCCGCCGAAATCGGTGGACGCGGTCTTCGCCGATCCGCCCTACAACCTGCAGCTCGACGGAGCCTTGCACCGACCGGACAATTCGCGCGTCGATGCGGTCGACGACGACTGGGACAAGTTCGAGAGCTTTGCCGCCTACGATGCCTTCACCCGCGCCTGGCTGCTGGCCTGCCGCAGGGTGATGAAGCCCGAGGCGACGCTCTGGGTGATCGGCTCCTACCACAACATCTTCCGCGTCGGCGCGATCCTGCAGGATCTCGGCTTCTGGATCCTCAACGACATCATCTGGCGCAAGGCCAACCCGATGCCGAATTTCCGTGGCCGCCGCTTCACCAATGCCCACGAGACGCTGATCTGGGCGGGGCGCGACGCCGGAACCAGGCGCTACACCTTCAATTACGAGGCGATGAAGGCTCTGAACGACGGTGTCCAGATGCGCTCCGACTGGCTGTTGCCGATCTGCACCGGTGCCGAGCGGCTGAAGGATGCGCAGGGACGCAAGACCCATCCGACGCAGAAGCCGGAGAGCCTGCTTGCCCGTGTCATCCTGGCCTCGACCAGGCCTGGCGACCTGATCCTCGATCCCTTCTTCGGCTCCGGCACCACTGGCGCAGTGGCCAGGCGGCTCGGCCGCCGCTTCATCGGGATCGAGCGCGAGCGCGCCTATGCCGACGCTGCTGCCAAGCGGATTGCCGCCGTCACGCCGTTGCCCGAGGCGGGGCTCGCGACCGCGCGCGCGCGACGCGAGGAACCGCGCGTCGCGTTCGGCACGCTGATCGAACGCGGCCTGGTTCAACCGGGCGAGCGGCTCGTCGACATCCGCCGCCGCCATTCGGCGCTGGTGCGCGTCGACGGCACGCTGGCTGCCGGCGAGGCGACCGGTTCCATCCACAAGGTCGGAGCCCTGGTGCAGGGGCTCGAGGCCTGCAACGGCTGGACCTTCTGGCATGTCGAGCGGGCCGGGGCGCTCGAGCCGATCGACACGCTCAGGCAGATTGTCAGGTCCGAGTTGGCCGCCGCCGCCTGAACGCAGCAAGCGCCTCCGCGCCCGGTCCGTGCAGCGCGCGCAGAGCGTGCTGCGCGGCCTTGCGCATGACGGTCGGAAATCCCACCTCGGCGAGCTCCGCCTTCGACACCCAGCGTGAGCCCGTCGGCGCGAAGGCGGTGACGTCGGTTGCCGCGAACACGGTCAGCCGCAGCCGGAAATGGGTGAAGAGGTGGTCCACCTCGCCTGCGATCCGGTTCCATCGGGCGGGAAACGGGGCGTGCGCCCGCGCTTCGGCCGGATCGATGTCGGCGCTGAGCGGGGTCAGCCACAGCCCGTCCATGCCGCCCAGCAGGCCCTTCGGCGGACGCCGGTGGATCAGCACCGTGCCGTTGCCGCGTTCTGCCCAGAAGGCGGCCCCGCGCCGGGTCGGGCGCTCCGGCTTCGCTGCCCGCCGCGGTAGCGTCTCTGCGTCGCCGCGGGCGTTGGCGACGCAGCAGTCCCGCCACGGGCACAGCGCGCAGGCCGGCCGCTTCGGCGAGCACAGGCTGGCGCCGAGATCCATCAGCGCCTGGGCGAAATCTCCCGGCCGATCCTCGGGAACGAGGTCGAGCGTGCGCGCGCGGATCTGCGCCTTTGCCTCCGGCAGCGGCGTGTCGATCCCGTGAAGCCGAGTGATCACCCGCTCGACATTGCCGTCGACAGCCGCCGCCGGCCGCCCGAAGGCGATCGCCGCGATTGCTGCCGCCGTGTAGGGTCCGACGCCCGGCAGCGCCCGCAAGCCGACCTCGGTATCCGGAAAACGACCGCCATGTGTGCCCGCCACCACCCTGGCGCAGGCATGCAGGTTGCGCGCCCGGGCGTAGTAGCCGAGCCCTGCCCAGGCCGCCAGCACGTCTTCCAGCGGCGCGGCGGCGAGCGCCTCCACGCTCGGCCAGCGCGTAATGAAGCGCTCGAAATAGGGGCCGACGGTGGCAACCGTCGTCTGCTGCAGCATGATCTCCGACAGCCAGACGCGATAGGGATCGGCGGCCTCGCCGGGCGGCGCCCGCCACGGCAGCCGCCGGCGATGGCGGTCGTACCAGGAGAGGAGATCGCCGGCCTGGGGTGACGGCAGGATCGGGCGTGCGGACATGTGCTGTCGGGGCCGGATTTCGCGCGCTATGGTGTCATCGGGCATGCATCACGCAATGAGCATGCATCACGCAATGGATTCGATGCGGCAACGGCTCGGAAGATCGGGGAGCGGACCGGTCCGCCTGGATCGGCTGGCGGAAGCCTGTCTCGCCCCGGCGGTGATGCGGCAGGGTTTCGGCTCGGCCCGGATGATCGCCGCCTGGGATGCGATCGTCGGCCCCGATCTCGCTGGCCGTACCCGGCCGGAGCGGATCCGCTGGCCGGGCCGGCGCGAGGAACCCGGCGACATCGCCGCCGCGACGCTGGTAATCCGCGCCGAAGGCTTCGACGCGCTGGAGCTGCAGCACATGGCCGCCATCATCCTCGACCGCGTCAACGCCATGTTCGGCTGGCGGGCCGTCGGCCGCATTGCGATAAGGCAGGCGCCGGTCGAGCTGGGTCCTGCCGAACCGCTGCCGCCGCCTGCAGCGCCGGCCATCGACTCGCCGGCCCTGCAGGCGGTCCGGGATCCGGATCTGCGCGCGGCGCTTGCCCGCCTCGGCGCCTGCATCGCACGACGCGAGGACACGGCGATGTGAAACGGGCGTGCGAAGTCTTGCCATAATCCACCGGAACAGCATGATCCGTGCTAAGGGACCGCTCGGTCGCCGCACGGCGTGCGCGAAGGGTCCTCTGGATGCTGGGAGAGCATGATGAACATGAACCGCAGGCAACTGCTTCTCGCCGGAACCGCCGGCATCGCGCTGCTGGCGGCGGGCGCCATCGGCATGGGCCGCCTGGCGCCGCTTGCCGCCGCGCCTGTGGACAGCGAGGCGCTCGCCGTGGCCGGGCCGCTCGGCGAGCGGACGCTGGGTGATCCCAATGCCCCCGTGACGATCGTGGAATATGCCTCGCTCACCTGCTCGCATTGTGCCCAGTTCCACAAGCTGACCTATCCGCAGCTCAAGGAGAAGTACATCGACACGGGTCAGGTATATTTCATCTTCCGCGAGTTTCCGCTCGATCCGGTGGCGACCGCGGCGTTCATGCTGACGCGCTGCGTGCCGGAGGAGCAGTATTTCCCCTTTGTCGGGGCGCTGTTCGAGAACCTCGATGTCTGGGCCTACACCAACGACCGGGTCGCCGGTCTCAAGCAGATGGCGCGGCAGGTCGGGATTACGGAGGAAAAGTTCGAGGCATGCTTGGCGAATCAGGAGCTTCTTGACGGGGTGAACTGGGTCAAGCAGCGCGGTGCCGAGCAGTTCGACGTGAACTCGACGCCGACCTTCTTCATCAACGGCGAGATCCATCGTGGCGCATTGCCGTTCGAGGAGTTCGAGAAGCTCATCACGCCGCATCTGCCGAGCTGAAGCCGCGGCGCGCGTCCTGCCGCGCGCGGCGCGCCGCCGGACCCCCGACCGATGAAGCTCACCCGGCTGCGGATCGTCGGTTTCAAGTCCTTCGTCGATCCGTCCGAGATCCATATCGACCCCGGCCTGACCGGCATCGTCGGGCCGAACGGCTGCGGCAAGTCGAACCTGCTGGAGTCGCTGCGCTGGGTGATGGGCGAGGCGTCGCACAAGTCGATGCGCGCCTCCAGCATGGACGACGTCATCTTCTCCGGCAGCGCCGGCCGACCGGCGCGCAACTCGGCCGAGGTCTCGCTCGTCATCGACAATTCCGATCGTCGCGCGCCGGCCCAGTTCAACGACGCCGACATCCTGGAGGTTTCCCGCCGCATCGAGCGCGAGACGGGCTCGGTCTACAAGATCAATGGCCGCGAGGTGCGGGCCCGCGACGTCCAGCTGCTGTTCGCCGACGCCTCCACCGGTGCCCATTCCGCCGCCATGGTCCGCCAGGGCGAGATCGGCGAATTGATCGCCGCCAAGCCGCGCGACCGTCGCCGCGTGCTCGAGGAGGCCGCCGGCATCGCCGGGCTGCACAGCCGCCGCCACGAGGCCGAACTGCGGCTGCGCGGCGCCGAGCAGAACCTCGAGCGGCTCGACGACGTGATCGGTCAGCTGGCGCTGCAGCTCGAGGGGCTGAAGCGCCAGGCGCGCCAGGCGTCCCGCTACCGGATGCTGTCGGCCGAGATCCGGCGCGCCGAGGCGATCCTGTGGCATCTGCGGCGTCAGGCCGCCATCGCCGCCATCAAGGAGCGCAAGCAGGCTCTCGGTGCGGCCTTCGCCCTGGTGACGGAGCTGACCGAGGCCGCCGCCGCCGCCGCCGCCCGCCGCGCCGAGGCGGCCGCGGTGCTGCCGTCGCTGCGCGAGCGCGAGGCGGAGGCCGCGGCGCGCCTGCGCCATCTTGTCGTCAGCCGCGAGGGCATCGAGCGCGAGATCAAGCAGGTGTCGCGGCGCCGTGACGAGCTGGCCGAACGGCTTCTCCAGATCGGCGGCGATCTCGAGCGCGAACGCCGGGCGATCCTCGACAGCCGCGAAACGCTGGCCCGCCTTGAAGCCGAGGACCGCGAAATCGCCGAGGAGGCGGTCGCGGCCGGCGCCGCGGCGGGCGATCTGGCGCGGCGGCTCGCCACGGCCGAGACCGAGCTGCAGGCTGCCGATACGGCGCTCGGCCAGGCGACGGCCGCAGCGGCCGAGTTGGCGGCGCGCCGGCGCGGCCTCGAGCGGAGCCTGCGCGAGGAGACCGACCGGGTCGGCAAGTTCGAAGCCCAGCTGCGCGAGGTCGAGGCAGAGGCGGCGCGCCTCGCCGCCGCTGACGCCGGCGGCGAACTGGACGCGCTGCGGGCCGCCGTCGCCGAGGCCCGCGCGGCCATCGAGGGGGCCGAGGCCGCGGCCAGCGCCGCCGAGGCGGCCGAGGCGGCCGGCCGCGACGCGCGCGAGGCCGCGCGTCGGCCGCTCAACGACCTCGAGCGGGATATGAAGGCGCTCGAAACCGAGCGTCAGACGCTTCTCAAGGTGCTCGCGGCGCAGACCGGCGCGGCATGGCCACCGCTGATCGATTCCATCACGGTAGAGCCCGGCTTCGAGGCGGCGCTCGGAGCGGCGTTCGGCGAGGACATCGATCATCCGGCCGTGGCGGACGCGGCCATCCACTGGCGGCAGGTCGCGCCAGCCCCTGACGACCCCCGGCTGCCGGAGGGCGTCCGGCCGCTCGCCGACGTCGTGACGGCGCCGGCGGTTCTCGCCCGCAGCCTGGCGCAGGTCGGCCTCGTCGCCCCCGAGGACGGTCCCCGTTTGCAGCCGCTGCTCAAGCCCGGCCAGCGGCTCGTCTCCCGATCCGGCGGGCTGTGGCGCTGGGACGGCTACACCGCGGCCTCCGATGCCCCGACCGCTGCCGCCCGGCGCCTCGAACAGCGGAACCGGGTGGCCGAACTCGACCGCGAGATCGCCACAACCGCGGCCGATCTTGCCGCGGCCCGTGCGGCGCTTGCTGCCGCAGAAGCCGAGGCGAAACGTCTGGCCGAGCAGGCGGCCGCGGCCAAGGCGGCCCGTCAGCGCGCCCGCGCCGCACTGGCCGAAGCCGACGAGCGTCGCGCCGCCGCCGAACGGCGCGCCAGCGAGGCCACCGCGCGGGTTGGCGCACTCGCCGAGGCCAGGGCCCGCATCACCGCGAGCCTGGCCGAGTCGCAGGCGCGCCGGGCCGAGGCCGAGGCGGCGCTTGCCGCGCTTGACGGTGAGACGGACATCGCCACCCGCGTCGAGATGCTGAAGGTGACGGCCGCTGCCGCCCGCAATGCCTTTGCCGAAGCGCGCGCCGCGCTCGAGGCCCATTCCCGCGAGGCGAAGCAGCGCCAGACGCGACGCGAGCGCGTTGCCGCCGACACGGCGCGCTGGCGCGGGCGCATCGCCGAGGCGGAACGCCATGTGGCGACATTGTCGGCGCGCGAGGCCGAGATCCGGGCCGAGGCCGACGCTCTCGCCTCGGTCCCTGCCGAGCTCGCGGCCCGCCGCGAATCCCTGTCCAGCGAGATCGCCGCTGCCGAGGCCGCCCGCAAGTCCGCCGCCGATGCGCTCGCGGCCGGCGAGACGGCGCTGGTGGAGGCCGACCGAGTCGGCCGCGAGGCGGATGCCGCCCTGTCGGCGGCGCGCGAGGCCAAGGCGCGCGAGGAGGCGATGCTGGAGGGGCTGCGCCAACGACTTGCGGACGTCGAGGAGGCGGCACTGGAAGCGCTCGACCGTCCGGCCGGCGAGGCGCTTGCCGTTGCCGGGCTCGGACCGGAGGACCCGCTGCCGCAGCCGGAGGAGCTTGAACGCGATCTCGAGCGGCTGAAGCGCGATCGCGAACGCCTCGGCAGCGTCAACCTGCGCGCCGAGGAGGAGATGCGCGAGATCGAGACCCGGCACGACGGGCTGGTCGCCGAGCGCCGCGATCTCGAGGAGGCGATCCACCGTCTCCGGCAGGCGATCGCCAGCCTGAACCGGGAAGGCCGCGAGCGGCTGCTGGCGGCCTTCGATGTGGTCAACGGCCATTTCCAGACCCTGTTCACGCGGCTGTTCGGCGGCGGCGCCGCAGAACTGCAGCTCATCGAATCCGACGATCCGCTGGAGGCCGGTCTGGAGATCGTGGCGCGACCGCCGGGCAAGCGCCCGCAGACGCTGACGCTGTTGTCCGGCGGCGAGCAGGCGCTGACGGCGACCGCACTGATCTTCGCGGTATTCCTGACCAATCCCTCGCCGATCTGCGTGCTCGACGAGGTCGATGCGCCGCTCGATGATCACAATGTCGAGCGCTTCTGCGACCTGATGCAGGAGATGGCCCGCACGACCGAAACGCGCTTCCTGCTGATCACCCACAACCCGATCACCATGGCACGGATGGACCGGCTGTTCGGCGTGACCATGGCCGAGCGCGGCGTGAGCCAGCTTGTCTCGGTAGACTTCAGGGCGGCCCTGAGCCTCCGCGAAGCGGGCTGAATCCCGCCGCAGCGATGCCGGCAAGTCGTATGTCGCGGTGCAGCGAGGTCAACATTTATGTTATAAGTCAGATAGTTAGCCTGAAATGGCGCATCCTTGACACTGTGCTGGCGGCCCACTATGGTGCGCGCGGCTTCGGGGGCGGGATGCCCCGGCTGTCGTTTCGGGCGGATGCACACCGGGCCGTCGAGGTGCGGTGGTGACTGACGAGCCGAAGACAGAGCCGGGAACCGTCGAGCCAGGGGTTAATCCGGCCGATCTGACGAGCCGTCGAAAGGCGCATGGCGAATCTCTGGCCAGTGCCCGCCGGCGGTACGATCCGCCGCCGGAGGAGTCGCAGCGTTCGAGGGCGCTCGGCATGGCCTTCAAGGTCGGTGTCGATCTCGTCGCGGGGCTTCTGGTCGGCGGGTTTCTCGGCTGGTATCTCGACAGCTGGCTGGGAACGAAGCCAATTCTGTTCCTGCTGTTCATCGCGCTCGGCGCGGCAGCGGGGATACGCAGCATCTTCCGCCAGGCCTACCGGATGAACCGGGAAGCCGGGGGCGGGCCGAACGAGACGGCCGGCGGCGCCGGCGGGACCTGACAGGCGACGAGGAGTTTCGCGTGGCGGCCGAGAGCGGACATGGCGGTGCAACGTTCGATCCGATGCACCAGTTCGAGATCAACCGCATCCTTCCGCTCAACATCGGCGGGATCGACGTCTCCTTCACCAATTCCGCGCTGTTCATGGTCATCATCGTCGCGGCGGTGAGCCTGTTCACCATCGCCTCGATGAGTGGTCGCGCGCTGGTTCCCGGCCGCATGCAGTCGCTGGCGGAGCTCTCCTACGAGTTCGTCGCCAACATGGTGCGGCAGAATGCCGGCACCGAGGGGATGAAGTACTTCCCCTTCATCTTCACGCTGTTCATGTTCATCCTGTTCGCCAACATGATCGGCATGATCCCCTATGCCTTCACGGTGACGAGCCACATCATCGTCACCTTCGTGCTGGCGCTCGCCGTGTTCATCGGCGTCACCATCATCGGCTTCGTCAAGAACGGTGTCGGCTTCCTGACGCTGTTCGCGCCCTCCGGCGCGCCGATGGTGCTGATGCCGCTGCTCATCGTCATCGAGGTCATCTCCTATCTGACCCGACCGGTGAGCCTGTCGGTGCGCCTGTTCGCCAACATGCTGGCCGGCCACACCATGCTCAAGGTGTTTGCCGGCTTCGTCGTCATGCTCGGCTTTGTCGGCGGCTGGCTGCCGCTCGCCGCGATGGTCGCGTTCACCGGCCTTGAGGTGCTGGTGGCGTTCCTGCAGGCCTATGTCTTCGCCATCCTCACCTGCATCTACCTCAACGACGCGCTCCACATGCACCACTGAGCGAGCGAACGTCGCGACCAGACCTTCACCGAACCCTTCAGAACCGTCAGTCTTCAAGGAGCTAGTGACATGGAAGCGGAAGCTGCAAAGTACCTCGGCGCGGGCATCGCCTGCATCGCGCTCGCCGGCGCCGGTCTTGGCATCGGAACCATCTTCGGCAACTACCTGTCGGCCGCGCTGCGCAATCCGTCGGCCGCCCAGGGTCAGTTCCCGAACCTGCTGCTGGGATTCGCGCTCGCCGAAGCGACCGGTCTGTTCGGCCTCGTCGTCGCCCTGATCCTCCTCTTCGTCGTCTGACGGCGCTGCCGCCGGCGGCCCCTTCAACGGGCTCGAACCGATGCTCAGCTACAAAGAGACCATCATCGTTCTGGCCCAGTCCGACGGGCAGGGCAGCGGGATTGCCGAAGAGGTGATCCACAGCGAGCAGACCGAGATCTCCGAGGCCATCGGACTTGAAGAGCACGGCAGCGGCGGAATGCCGCAGTTCAACTTCGAGACCTACGCTCCGCAGATCGTCTGGCTGATCATCACCTTCGCCGTGTTGTATGCGCTGATGGCGCGCGTGGCACTGCCGCGCATTGCCACGGTGATCGAGCATCGGCGGGATCGGATTGCCAGCGATCTCGATACCGCCGCCCGTCTCGGCGCCGAAACGGACGAGGTCATCGCGGCCTATGAGGCCGAGCTCGCCGAGGCCCGCGGTCGGGCGCACGAGATCGCCGCGGCCACCCGCGCCCGGCTCGATGCCGAGCTGGGCGAGGAACGGGCGAGGGTCGAGGCGGAACTCGCCGAGAAGACCGCCGACGCGGAGCGGCGCATCGCCGAGAGCAAGGCACGGGCGCTCGCCGAGGTGGACGGCGCTGCCGCCGATGCGGCGGCGCAGATCGTCGAGATGCTCGCCGGCGTCAAGGTCAGCAGGTCCGAAGTCGAGGCGGCCGTCGCCGCTGCCCGCGGCGCCTAGACAGGAGCCCGCCATGGGAATCTTCGCCGCACCGGAAACCTGGGTTCTGGTTTCCTTCATCATCTTCGTCGCCATCGTGCTGTACCTCAAGGTGCCGGCCCGAGTGACGGCGGCGCTCGATGCGCGCGCCGCGCGAATCCGGGCCGAACTCGAGGAGGCGCAGCGCCTGCGCGAGGAAGCTCAGTCGCTTCTCGCCGAATATCAGCGCAAGCGCCGCGAGGCCGAAAAGGAGGCCGAGGATATCCTCACCCTGGCCCGGGAAGAGGCCGACCGCCTCAAGCTGGAGGCGCGCCGGCAGCTCGAAGAGATGATCGCGCGGCGCACGCGCATGGCCGAGCTCAAGATCTCGCAGGCCGAGGCACAGGCCGTCGCGGATGTCCGCGCTGCCGCGGCGGATGCCGCAATCGCGGCCGCCGAGCGCATCCTGGCCGAGAAGGTGAGCGGCAAGGCGGCCACGGCGCTGGTCGCCGACAGCATCGAACAGGTCAAGCGGCGCCTGCAGTAGGCGCACCGTTGAGCCGTCGTCGTTGGAACTCCCGATGCCCCGTCCGCGGCGGGGCACGCTCGCCTGCTGGCGCGCCCGCCGGTCAGATGCGGTCAGCGAACCGGTCCGTTGCCGACACGATCTCGTGCAGGATGCCTGGCTCGGTCCAGGCGTGACCGGCATCCGGCACGACGACGAATGCGGCCTCTGGCCAGGCGCGATGCAGGTCCCAGGCCGTCTGCATCGGCGTGCAGATGTCGTACCGGCCCTGGATGATGACGCCGGGAATGTCCTTCAGCCGCGAGGCGTCACGGATCAGCTGCCCCTCCTCGAAGAAGCCGCCATTGACGAAGTAGTGGTTCTCGATCCGGGCGAAGGCGACGGCGAACCTGTCCTCGCCGTGCCGCACCGCCATCTGCGGATCCGGCAGCAGTGTCAGCGTGCGACCCTCCCAGAGGCTCCACGCGCGCGCCGCCTCGACCTGCACGGCGCGGTCGGGATGGGTCAGCCGCTTGTGGTAGGCCGCCATCAGGTCGCCGCGCTCATCCTCCGGAATCGGAGCCAGATAGGCCTCCCACAGGTCCGGGAAGATCCACGAGGCGCCTTCCTGATAGAACCACAGCAGTTCGGCGCGCCTGAGCGTGAAGATGCCACGCAGGATCAGGCCGCGGCAGCGTTCGGGATGGGTCTGGGCATAGGCGAGGGCGAGACAGCTGCCCCAGGACCCGCCCAGAACCAGCCAGCGTTCGACGCCCAGCATCCGGCGCAGCCGTTCGATGTCGGCGATGAGATGCCATGTCGTGTTGGCCTCGAGCGAGGCGTGAGGCGTCGAGCGCCCGCACCCGCGCTGGTCGAACAGCAGCATACGGTAACGGGCCGGATCGAACAGCCGCCGGTGATCCGGCGAACATCCCGCACCGGGTCCGCCATGCAGGAACACGGCGGGGAGTCCGTCGGGATTTCCGCAGACCTCCCAGTAGATCGAATGCCCGTCGCCAACGTCGAGATACCCCTGGTCAAGGGGCTCGATCGGCGGATAGAGCGTGCGGCGGTCCTGCATCTGGCCTCTGGTTCCGTACGCCCCTACTCCGCCGCGTCACGCGCCGGCTCGGGTCCGACCGGTGCCGGGGCCGACCAGCGCAGCACCGGCTGGCGGGCGGCGCGGGTCTCGTCAAGGCGGCGGCGGGGGGCGAACCGGGGCGCGCCGGCGAAGCGGTCTGTCTCGCCGCGCCTCGCCGCCATGGCGAGATCGCGCAGGGTCGCGATGAACAGGTCTAGGCTCGCCTTGGATTCCGATTCGGTCGGCTCGATCAGCATCGCCCCATGCACGACCAGCGGGAAGTACATGGTCATCGGGTGGTAGCCCTCGTCGATCATCGCCTTGGCGAAATCCAGCGTGGTGACGCCAGTGCCATCGAGGAATTCATCGTCGAACAGCACCTCGTGCATGCACGGCCGGTCGCCGAACGGCAGGCTCATCAGGTCGGACAGGCTGGCGCGGATGTAGTTCGCCGCCAGCACCGCATCCTCGGCCGCCTGGCGCATCCCATCGGCGCCGTGGCTGAGCATCCAGGCAGCGGCCCGCACGAACATGCCCATCTGGCCATGGAAGGCGGTCATCCTGCCGAAGGGATGCGCCCCGCCAGCCTTGTCGGCATTTTCGACGAGATCGAATCCCTCGGGTCCCGACACGACCCAGGGCAGTGGCGCGAAGGCAGCCAGCGCCTCCGAGAGTACCACCGGCCCCGCCCCCGGCCCGCCGCCGCCATGCGGCGTCGAAAAGGTCTTGTGCAGGTTGATGTGCATGGCGTCGACGCCGAGATCGCCCGGTCGGACGCGGCCGAGGATGGCGTTGAAGTTCGCCCCGTCGCAGTAGAAGAAGGCGCCCGCCGCATGCACGGCCTCGGCGATCTCGATGATGTCGCGCTCGAACAGGCCGCAGGTGTTGGGGTTGGTCAGCATGATGGCGGCGACGTCCGGCGCGAGCTTCGCCTTCACCGCTTCCGGATCGACGGTTCCGTCCGCGCGGGCCGGGATCGATTCGACCCGGTAGCCGAGAAGCGCCGCCGTGGCGGGATTGGTGCCGTGCGCGGATTCCGGCACCAGCACCACCGATCGGGCGTCGCCGCGCGCCCGCAGCGCCGCCTTGATCGCCATCATCCCGCACAGTTCGCCATGCGCGCCGGCCTTGGGCGACATGGCGACGGCCGGCATCCCGGTCAGCACCTTCAGCCCCTCGGCGACCAGATGGATCAATTCCAGCGCGCCCTGCACGGTCGAGACCGGTTGCAGCGGATGGATGTCGCCGAAGCCCGGCAGCCGCGCCATCTTCTCGTTGAGCCGCGGATTGTGCTTCATCGTGCACGAGCCGAGCGGGTAGAGGCCCGTGTCGATCGCATAGTTCTTCTGGCTGAGGCGCACATAGTGGCGCACTGCCTCGGGCTCGGTGAGGCCAGGCAGGTGCGGCGCCGTCCTGCGCCTCAGCCCGCCGAGCCGTGCCGGGGTTTCCTCCTGCGCGTAGAGATCGACACCGGTGACATCGAGCCGCCCGGTCTCGAAGATCAGCGGCTCCTCGATCGTCAGCGCGCGGTTGCCGGTGAAGGTCTCGTGCCCTGCGGCTGTGGTCTGCTGGGGCACGCTCGGGCGCCCCTGGCGGTTCATCGTCATCCCACCACCTCCTCGAGCGCCGTCACATAGGCTGCCCTGTCGTCGTCCGTGTTGATCTCGGTCGCAGCGACCAGGATCAGGTTGTCGAGGCCCTCGCCCGGATACAGACGGCTCGCCGGCACGCCGCCGAGCACGCCCTTGCGCGCCAGTGCCTCGATCGCTTCGTGGGCCTTGCCGGGGATGCGGATCGTGAACTCGTTGAAGAACGCCGTATTGAGCACGTCGACGCCCGGCACGGCCCCGAGCATGTCCGCGAGCTTCACCGCGTTCTGGTGGTTGATCTCGGCGAGGCGCTCGAGGCCCCTGGCGCCCAGCAGCGTCATGTGGATGGTGAAGGCGAGCGCGCACAGTCCGGAATTGGTGCAGATGTTGGAGGTCGCCTTCTCGCGGCGGATGTGCTGTTCGCGCGTCGACAGGGTCAGCACGAAGCCGCGCCGGCCCTCCGCGTCGACGGTCTGGCCGCACAGGCGGCCCGGCATCTGCCGCACGAATTTCTGCCGCGTCGCGAACAGGCCGACATAGGGGCCGCCGAAATTGAGCCCGTTGCCGATGCCCTGGCCCTCGCCGACCACGATGTCGGCGCCCATCGCACCGGGCGGCTCGATCAGGCCGAGCGACACGACCTCGGTGAACACCGCGATCAGCAGTGCTCCGTGGGCGTGCGCCTTCTCCGCAATCGGCGCCATGTCGACCAGATTGCCGAACACGTCCGGCGACTGCACCACGACGCAGGACACGGTGTCGTCGATGCGGCCGAGGATGTCCTCCGCGCCGACCGGCACCGGCGGCAGCACCTCGACCTCGTGGCCGGCCATCTCTGCGAGGTTCTCGACCACGGCGCGATAGTGCGGATGCAGGTTGCCGGCGACGACCGCCTTCTCGCGTCGCGTCAGCCGGTGCGCCATCAGCACCGCCTCGCCGGTCGCCGTCGAGCCGTCATACATCGAGGCATTGGCGACTTCCATGCCGGTCAGCTCCGCCACCTGGGTCTGGAACTCGAACAGCACCTGCAGCGTCCCCTGGCTCACCTCCGGCTGGTAGGGCGTGTAGGAGGTGAGGAATTCGGAACGCTGGATCAGATGGTCGACACTCGCCGGCACGTGATGGCGGTAGGCGCCGGCACCGACGAAGAACGGTACGCTCGCAGCCGCCACGTTCCTTCCGGCCAGACGGGCAAGCAGCCGCTCGACCTCCATCTCGCTCTTGGCCTTGGGCAGATCGACGGGGTCCGTCCGCCAGGCCGCGCGCGGCACGTCGGCGAACAGATCGTCGATGCTGGAGACGCCGATCTTCGCCAGCATGGCGGCGCGGTCGGCCTCGGTCAGGGGCAGGTAGCGCATCAGGAGCTCCTCAATCGGTCACCGGCTCGACGGTGACCTCGCTGCGCACGGAATTGGCGATGTAGCAGAGGCGGTGGGCCTCCTCGTGCAGCGCGGCGAGACGGGCCGGATCGGGCGCGGCGCCCGCGGCGAAGGTGGCGCGCGGCCTCAGCGTCACCTTGTCCACCCACCAGCGCTTCGCCTCGAGGCGGGCCATGCTGGCGTGCGCGTGGTCCTCGTAGGCCTCGACGACGAAGCCGGCCCGCTGGGCCAGATTGAGGAACCACAGCATGTGGCACGACGCCAGCGCGGCGACCAACGCTTCCTCCGGATCCACCGCGTCCTCGCGCGACAGCGGCGGCGGCACCACCGCGGGCGAGGATGAGCCCGGCACGGTCACCCCGCCGTCGAACATCCAGTCGTGCCCGCGGCTGTACTGGCCTGAGGCGAAATCGCCCTCGGCCGTCCAGCGGACGGTCGCTGTGTAGAGATGCGCCATGGCTCAGCCGATCTCGTCCAGATAGGCCTTGTAGGCATCCGCTGACATCAGACTTGCGAGCTGTCCCTTGTCGGCGATCCTGAGCTTCAGGAACCAGCCGTCGCCCTCGGCGGCGGTGTTCACCTTCGCCGGCTCGTCGGTCAGGCCCTCATTCACCTCGACGACCTCGCCGGAAACCGGCGCATAGACCTCGCTTGCGGCCTTCACCGATTCGACGACGGCCGCCTCTTCGCCCTGCTTGACCGACTTGCCGATCTCGGGAAGCTCGACATAGACGACGTCGCCGAGCTGGCCCTGCGCGTAGTTGGTGATGCCGACGGTGGCAATGTCGCCCTCTACGGTGATCCACTCGTGATCCTTGGTGAAATAGGTGGTCATGCGGTCGGTCCCTCGGGTTTGGTCATGAGTTCGACGATGTCGCCTTCCGTCATCCCGGGCGGCCGCAGGCCGATCCGGGGTCGGGACGCCACCGGCGCAGGGTGAGTCCCATCCCGGCTCATCGCTTGTACCGGTTGGGCACGAAGGGCAGGGCGGCCACCGTTGCCGGCTCGTCGCGGCCGCGGACGCTCAGCGACACTTCGGTTCCGATATCGGTGAAGCCTCGGGCGACGTAGCCCATGGCGACCGGGCCGCCGACGGACGGGCCGAAGCCGCCGCTGGTCACGGTGCCGACCGGCCTGCCACCGGCTGCGATCGCGGTGCCCTCGCGCGCCGGAGCCCGGCCCGAAGGTCTGATCCCGACCCGCCGACGTGACGGCCCTTCGGACATCTCCCGCCGGATCCGGTCGAAGCCCGGAAAGCCACCTTCCGCGCGCCGACGCCTGCCGATCGACCAGACGAGCCCCGCCTCGACCGGCGAGGTGGTCTCGTCGATGTCGTGGCCGTACAGGCACAGACCTGCCTCGAGGCGCAGCGTATCTCGCGCGCCGAGCCCGATCGGCGCGACCTCCGCTTCGGCGAGCAGCGCATCCCAGACCGTGCCGGCGTCGCTGTCGGCCACGGAAATCTCGAAGCCGTCCTCGCCGGTGTAGCCGGAGCGGGAGACATGGCAGTCGATCCCGTCGAACTGGGCGCGCGTCGCGGTCATGAAGCCGAGTTCGACGGCCCTCGGGCAGTGCCGCGCCATCACCGCCTCGGCCTGCGGCCCCTGCAGCGCGATCAGCGCCCGGTCGGTCAGCGGCGTGAGTGTGAGTCCGGCGGGCAGGCGCGCGGCGATATGCGCGTAGTCCACTTCCTTGCGCGCCGCGTTGACGACCAGCAGCAGCCGGCCGTCCTCCTGCGGTGCCGCCGGGCGGGTGACCATCAGGTCGTCGATGATCCCGCCATCCTCGGTGAGCAGCTGGGTGTAGCGTAGTGCGCCGGGCTTCAGGTCGCGGATCTCGCCGGGCACCAGCGACTCGATCGCGGCGGCCACGGCGGCGTGGTCGGACCCGGCGAGGACAGCCTGGCCCATGTGCGACACGTCGAACAGACCGGCCTTCTCGCGCGTCCAGAGATGCTCGGCAATGATTCCCTTCGGATACTGCACCGGCATCGCATAGCCCGCGAAGGCAACGATGCGCGCGCCGAGCGCCGCGTGGCGGTCGTGCAGCGGCGTGCGGAGCAGCGGCGTGTCGGAGGCGGGACTGTCAGCCATGTCGGATCCTGCGTGAAGGCGTGAGTCGATGACCCTCGATGGGTTCGCTCGTGCCCCCTCTGTCGCAGGACCTGAGAGATTTCGCCGCGGGTCGGCCGCGACTTACCCCCTTCGGTGAGCCGCCGGCACGATCGGCCGCCGGCGGCTGCTTTCCAGAGTTTCATCCTCCTGCGGTCCGTTTGCCTGAGCGTTTCCGGGGCCGGTTGCGCCTTCGGCGACGGGTTGCGGACCGTTCTCTCCCGCAGGATTCGTCGAATGTCGACGCGATCTTAAGGGTCGGTGGCAGGCTGTCAACCGCGGCGGCGGCCTGACGCCATGTCGTCGAACCCGACATAGACCACGAAGTCGTTGATGTGCTGGCCCTCCGGCACCTCGTAGTAGAGGTTGTCCTCGACCTGCTGGAACTGCGCCACCGTCTCGCCGGGCATCACCGTGGCCTGAACCCGGTAGAGCTGGGTCCAGACCGGCTCGCCGCCGCGCCCGACGAAGGCTGCGCGCAGCGGCAGTTCGACCGTCCCGGGCCCGCCCTTCGGACCGGTGATCACGCGCCCCGCAACCCCGAACTTGATGCGGATCGCATTCGGCGCGATGAACTCGCACTCGCGCGCCGTGCGGGTGACCCCGCCCTGGTAGATGATGTGGCCGGGGTCCCCGTCGAAGCCGCGCTCGTAGGTGCGGTAGGTCTCCGTTCCCTCGCGAACCACCACCTGCGGACACTTGACCGGCACCGGCGGCGGCGGCGCGTTGGGATCGACCTGCAGCTCGTTCGGGTCAGGCTGGCCCGCGCCGACCAGGAGCCGGCCGAGTCCGATGGTGGAATCACTTGCGTCCTTCATCGCCTGCGAGTCGCAGGCCGCCACACCGCCCGCCAGCCCGACCAGCATGATCAGCCGCGCCAGGCGACGGGCCGTCGGCACCGTCGGGATCTCCCGCATTCCACGCTCACCTTCGTTTACGCTACTCGGGCGCCCTTATAGCAGGGCGCAGCGGCATTGCCCAAGGGGCGAGCCCGCTGTCGGCAGCTTACACCCTGTCGGCCTCCCGGCGTTGGCCCGGTCTGGGCAAGACCCGGACCCGTGGAAACCGGTCCGGCGTCAGGGCTTGCGACGACAGGGCAGTCAGGGCGGATCATCGGTTCGCTGAAACGATGATCTGCTCCAGCCATGCATGGATCGGCAGCCGCCGAGGTGGAACACCCGGCGCCGGATGCGGGATTCACTCCGCCTTCACGCCGCGCATGCGAGAGTGGCCCTTGTTGCGGCGCCACCCCTTGCGTTTGCGGCTGCTGATACCACATCACTTGGGAATATTTTCTTGACCACTCCAAATCACAGCTTGGCTCCCATCCATGGCGCGTGATCCCTATGACGTCCTCGGCGTGAGCCGCTCGGCCAGTGCCGCCGAGATCAAGAAGGCCTATCGCAAGCTCGCCAAGAAGTATCATCCCGATACAAGCCGCGAGCCCAGGGCCAAGGAGCGCTTTTCCGAGGCGACCGCCGCCTATGATCTGCTGAGCGACGCCGACAAGCGCGGAAAATTCGACCGCGGCGAGATTGACGCCGACGGCAACCCGCGCTTCCACGGCTTCGAGGGCTTCGGCCCCGGCGGCATGCGTGGCGGCGTTCACGAAGGCCCCGGCGGCATGCGCTGGACCTATACCACCAGCAGCGATCCGCGCGCAGGTGGCGGCTTCGATCCGGAGGATCTGCTGCAGGGCATATTCGGCGGGCTCGGCGGCGGCTTCGGAACGCGTACGCGGTCGCGGTCGCCGGGCGTGCGCGGCGAGGACGTGGCGTTGGCCTTGAGCATCGACCTCGCCGAGGCCGCCAGAGGCGCCGTCAAGCGCGTGCGGCTGCCCACCGGCAAGGAGGTCGATGTCCGAATTCCCGCCGGCATCGAATCGGGCAAGCAGATCCGCCTGCGCGGTCAGGGCATGCCGGGCGAATTCGGTGGACCCGACGGCGATGCCATCATCACCGTTACCGTCAACAAGCATCCGCTGTTCAAGGTCGATGGATACGACCTGCGCCACGAGCTGCCGGTGACGCTCTACGAGGCGGTGCTGGGCGCGACGGTGCGCGTGCCGACGCTGGACGGACAGGTCGAGCTCAAGATTCCGCCGAATTCCTCGGGTGGGCGCACGCTGCGCCTGAAGGGCAAGGGGTTGCCCAGGCCCGGCCACGGCCATGGCGATCTGTATGTGACGCTGCGCATCGTCCTGCCGGAGAAGCCCGATCCCGAGCTTGAGTCGCTGATGGTGAAGTGGCGCGAGACCAGGCCCTACACGCCGCGCGACTGACCGCTCGTCCCGCCGGACTGGCCTGCGGCCTCTTGTGCCGCCATTGTGCTAGAGGCAGACCACCGGGTCTGCTGACCCACACATGCGGAGCGGAACATGCCAATTCTGTACAGGACCAAGGCGACGGCGACAGGCGGACGCGACGGGGCGGCGCGCAGCGAGGACGGCAAGGTCGACGTCAAGCTCTCGGTACCGAAGGAACTCGGCGGCCCGGGCGGGGCTGGCACCAATCCGGAACAGCTGTTCGCGGCCGGCTATGCGGCCTGCTTCCTCGGTGCGCTGCGCTTCGTCGCAGGCAAGCAGCAGGTGGCCATTCCGTCGGATGCGACGGTGACGGCGGATGTCGGCATCGGGCCACGCGACGACGGCGGCGGCTTCGGTCTCGACGTGGCGCTGACCGTGTCGGTGCCCGGCGTCGCGCGCTCTGTGGTCGAGGACCTCGTCCACAAGGCGCACGTCGTCTGTCCCTACTCGCACGCCACCAGGAACAACATCGACGTGCGGCTCGAAGTGGCGTGACCGACGGGAGGTCCGCCTCACCTCTCCCGGCCGGCGTGGATGGTGCCGCGATGCTCGGTGCACCTGACCGCTCCGCGGCCGCCGTCGCCTGACCGCGGCCGACCGTCCGATCGGACCGGGCGGCGCGCCCGCTGCATCATCGACGAGAGCGGCATCGAGATCCGGATCGCCGACGCGAGAGCCGGACGCGCTGCGGGCCGCAACGTGCATGCATGGCTTTGCGCACCGGATACCGGAAGTGTTACGCTTGCCGGGCCTTCCGATGCGCAACGACCGGGCAATCGCGCGCCCGGTCACCAGATGAGCCGGAAGATCACCCGTCCCGAACGAGCGACAGCGCAAAGACACCCGATGACTCCGCCCAAGACCCCCCTTTTGGACACGGTACGCGTTCCTGCTGATCTTCGTCGGCTGTCGGACGATCAGCTTCCGCAGCTTGCGGAGGAGCTTCGCCGAGAGCT